>CAZGYG010000020.1:0-39718 GCA_964530335.1 uncultured Rhodospirillaceae bacterium
ATCAACAAGGACGAGGAGGCGCCGATCTTCCAGGTCGCCGACTACGGCCTGGTCGCCGACCTGTTCAAGGCGCTGCCCGAGCTCGTGGACGAGCTCAAGCGGCGCGGCGTCAAGCCGCGCTGACGCCAGGCAGGGGGACATCGGGTTGGACATCAAACGCATCGGCGTCATCGGCGCGGGCGCCATGGGCGGCGGCATCGCCCACGTCTGCGCGTTGGCCGGCTTCGAGACCCGGCTTTCAGACCTGAGCCGCGAGCGGCTGGACCAGGCGATCAAGGACATCGGGAACAACCTCGAGCGCCAGGTCGGCCGCAAACTGATCAGCGCCAAGGACAAGGCCGCGACGCTCAAGCGCATCGCCACCGGCACGGGTTTCGAGCTGTTCAAGGACTGCGACCTGGTGATCGAGGCGGCGACCGAAAACGAAAAGGTCAAGAAGGAGATCCTGCAGAGCTTGTCGAAGGTGCTGCCGCCGCACACGATCATCGCCACCAACACCTCGTCGATCCCGATCACCCGACTGGCCACGGTGACCGACCGGCCCGGCAAGTTCATGGGCATGCACTTCATGAATCCGGCGCCGGTGATGGAGCTGGTCGAGCTGATCCGCGGCCTGGCCACCGACCCCGATACCTACGACACGATCCGGGCGCTGACCAAGAAGCTCGGCAAGACCGCGGCCTCGGCCGAGGACTTCCCGGCGTTCATCGTCAACCGCATCCTGTTGCCGATGATCAACGAGGCGGTGTACGCGCTGTACGAGGGGGTCGGGACGGTCGAGTCCATCGACACGGCGATGAAGCTCGGCGCGCACCATCCCATGGGCCCGCTCGAGCTCGCCGACTTCATCGGTCTCGACGTGTGCCTCGCCGTGATGCAGGTGCTGTACGAGGGGCTGGCCGACAGCAAGTACCGCCCCTGCCCGCTGCTGGTGAAGTACGTCGAGGCCGGCTGGCTGGGGCGCAAGTCGGGCAAGGGCTTCTACGACTACGCCGGCGACAAACCGACGCCGACCCGCTGAGCGCGGCCGCTCGCGCCCGCCCGCCGTTCGTGGCATAGCTCGTGCGGCCGCCGACGCCACGCGGCGCCGAGGCCCGACGATGACCGACAGGTCGACCTGGATACGGCGGTTCCGCACGCCAGGGATATTCGTGTTCGCGACCATGGACGGCATCGATTCCATGGCGCGGGCGATCCTGGTGACGGTGGTGCCGCTGCAGGCGCTCGACGCGTTCAAGGACGAGCGCGACGTGAGCCTCGTCTTCACCCTGGGCGGGCTCGCGGGCCTGATCGCGCTGTTCGCGATCCCGCGGCTGATCCGGCTGCTGCGCCGGCGGACCGTCTACATCATCGGCATTCTACTGGTGATCGTGGTGTGCGGCGCGCTGGCGACCGCGACCCAGGTCGGCGTCGCCGCCGGCATCTTCCTACGCACGTTCGCGACGAGCTGCGTCGTGGTGACGTTCAGCCTCTATATCCTCGACACCATCCGCAAGCGCGACTTCGTGCGGCTCGAGCCGATCCGGCTGGCCGCCGTCGCCGTGCCGTGGACCGTCGGCCCCTACCTCGGCGTCTGGCTGTACGTCGAGGTGAGCCCGCTCGCCACCTACGCCTTCTCGTCGGCGTGCGCGCTGCTGGTGCTAGCGTACTTCCTGTGGGTGCCGCTGCGCGAGGGCGCCGGCCCGGCGGTCGGCCGCAAGCCCCGGTCCGCCCGGGCCAGCATCGCGCGCTTCGTCGCTCAGCCCCGGCTCAGGCTGGCCTGGCTGCTGACCTTCGGCCGGTCGTGCTGGTGGTCGATGTTCTTCATCTACCTGCCGCTCTACATGGTGCGTGCGGGCGCCGGCGAGAAGGCGGCGGCGCTCGTCATCTCCGCCTCGGCCGTGCTGCTGGCGGGATCGCCCGCGGTCGGCTGGCTCGCCCGCCGGGTACGTTTGCGCCCCGTGATGTTCGGCGCCTATGTCGGCTGCGGCATCGTCAGCATCGTGGCCGGCCTGACCGCGCGGGATCCCTGGCTGACCGGCGGCTTGATCCTGCTGGCGTCGCTCGGGCCGACCTGCCTCGACAGCCTGGCGCCGATCACCTACTACCGCGCCGTTCATCCCTACGAGCGGGCGGACATGACGACGGTCTACATCACCTGGCGCGACATCTCGAACCTGGCGACCCCGGCGCTGGGCGCGCTCGTCCTCAGCTTCCTGCCGCTGCCCTGGGTGTTCGTGGCGATCGGCCTGCTGATGTTCGTCTTCGCCTGGTTCACCCGCTGGGTGCCGCGCGGCATGTAGGGTCAGGGTTGCGACCGGGTGCGACTACGGCTATGGGACCGGCCGAGGCAACGAAGGAGCATTCATGGCGACGGCACGGAAGGCGGACGATCGCGCGACGCGGGAGTTGCCGCTGGTCGGGCTCGCCACCCAGTCGGCCCCGATCGCCGGCGTCGATGCGCGCGAGCTCGCCCGCGAGCTTTACGGCATCGACGGCGAACCTCGCGCCCTGCACAGCGAGCGCAACGACAACTATCGGGTCCGGGGGCAGGACGGCCGCGCGCTGATTCTCAAGCTGTCCGGAGCCGGCGAGGACCTCGGCGGTATCGACCTGCAGATCGCGGCGCTCGACCACATCGCGCGGCACGCCCCGGACCTGCCGGTGCCGCGGGTCATCCGCACGCGCGACGGCGAGTCCCGGGTCGACCGGGAGGGCGCGCGGGTCTTCGCCGTGAGCGTCCTGCCCGGCGGGCCCCTGGTGGAGCGGGCCGACCAACGCGACCTGCTTCGCCCCGCGGCGGTCCTGGTGGGACGGGTCAGCCGCGCGCTCCGGGGGTTCCACCACGGCCGGGTGCCGGACCGCCTGGTCTGGGACCTGCGGCGTGCCTCGCTGCTGGCGCCCGCCGCCGCCCTGATCGAGGACGGCGGCTTGCGGACCGCCATCGAGCGCGTCTTCGCCCGATTCGTCGACGACGTCGTGCCGCGCTTCGACTCGTTCCGCAGCCAGTTCACCCACAACGACGGCAACACCCCCAACATCCTGATCGATGGATCGCCCCCGGAAATCTCCGGGCTGGTCGATTTCGGCGACATGACCTACGGGCCGATGGTCATCGACCTCGCCATCGGCTGCGCCGACAACGTGCCCACGGGCGAGTCGCCACTCCCTTCGATGCTGGCGCAGGTGGCCGGATTCACCGGCGAGCGGCCGCTCGAGGACGGCGAGGTCGAGCTGCTCTACGAATGCATCCTGGCGCGCTTCGCCGTGGGCATCACGGTGCACGCCTGGCGCTTGGTCCACGACCCGGCGGGAGTCGAGTTGCTTGCCGACTGGAACTTGACCACCGTTCCCGCGCTCGATGCCCTGCTCGCGCTGGGGCGCGCGCCCGTGATCGCGGCGTTGGGCGGCGCCGCCCGGCGCACCGCGCCGCTGCCCGTCAGGGGAACGGCGCCCGATCTCCGGGCCCTGATCGCGCGACGCCACAAGGTGCTCGGGCGCGACCTGTCGCTCACCTACCAGCAGCCGCTGCACATCGTCAGGGGCGACGGCGTCTGGCTGTACGACGCGAGCGGGCGACCGTTCCTGGACGCCTACAACAACGTGCCGCAGGTCGGGCACTGCCACCCGCACGTCGTGGAGGCCGTGGCGCGCCAGGCGGCGACGCTCAACACCAACACGCGCTATCTGCACGAGACGGTGGTGAACTACGCCGAACGGCTGACCGCCACCATGCCCGAGGGGCTCGACGTCTGCATCTTCGTGAACTCCGGCAGCGAGGCCAACGACGTGGCCTGGCGCATCGCCACGACCTGGACGGGCGAGCGCGGGGCCCTGGTCATGGCGAACGCCTATCACGGCATCACCGAGGCGATCGCGGCCCTGTCGCCCTATGAGGTCGCGGCCAACGCGTTGGCACCGCACGTGCGTACCCTGGAGGCGCCGGAGACCTATCGCGGGCGGTTTGGTCGCGACGTGGCGGACGCCGCGGCCCGTTACGCCGCGGATGCCGATCGCGCCATCGCCTCGCTGGCTGGCGCCGGGATGAAGCCGGCGTTGCTCATGGTCGACACCGGGTTCACGTCGAACGGCATCCCCGACGTGCCGGGGGGATACTTCGCGGCGGTCGTGGACAAGGTGCGGCGTGCCGGCGGCCTGTTCGTCGCCGACGAGGTGCAGTTCGGCGTCGGCCGGCCGGGCACGCACATGTGGGGCTTCGGCTTTCACGGCGTGGTGCCCGACATCGTCACCATGGGCAAGCCGATCGCCGATGGCCACCCGCTGGGCGTCGTCGTCACGCGCCGCGACATCCTCGATAAGTTCTTCGCGGCGACCGGGTTCTTCTCGACCTTCGGCGGCAACCCGGTTTCGGCCGCCGCCGGGCTCGCCACCCTCGAGGTGCTCGAACGCGAAGGGCTGCAGGACAACGCGCGCACCACCGGCGCCCACTTCAAGGCCGGGCTCAAGGCGCTGATGGCGCGCCACGAGCAGATCGGCGACGTGCGCGGCGCGGGCCTGCTGATCGGCGTCGACATCGTCAAGGACCGCGCCTCGAAGGCGCCGGACAAGGCCGAGACCGACCGGGTCAAGAACCGGGTGCGCGAATTGGGCGTGCTGTTCGGCACCGAGGGCGCCGGCGGCAATTTACTCAAGATCCGCCCGCCCCTGCCGTTCCGCCCCGAGCACGCGGATATCGCCGTGGCCGCGCTGGATCAGGCGCTGGGCGAGCGCTGAGCCGGCCGCGCGCCGCGAACGAACCAGGCGAACGCCGCCGCCTGAACCGCGAGAACGGCGCCGAAAGCGACCTGGTACGCGGCTTCGGGGTAGCCGCCATCGTGGCTCGGCCACTGGGCGAGGATCCAACCGGGGCCGTACTGGATGGCGAATGCCGCGACGACCACGCCCAGGTTGACCGCGGTCAGGGCCCGCCCGGCCAGGCCGGCGCCGAAGCTTCGGGTCAGCATGGAGTAGCCATAGGCGCCGCACGTGCCGAGCAACCCGAACAGGGTCCACAGCGCGAGCGGCGCCCAGCGGCCAGCAACGATGATGGCGAGCTGGACCGCCAGGAACGCCAGCGAGGACACGACCGTGAGGCCGTGGAGGCCGAGTCCCAACCGGGGCCGCACCGCCAGCCAGCCGAGCGCGACGTAGCCCACGGCCATGCCGAGCGCGATGGCGGCCAGGTGGTATCCGGCCGACGTTCCGAGGCCGGCGACATCACGCAGCCAGCCACCGGCCCACAACGCCGGGGTCGCGAGAACCGCGGCGGTCGTGGTCATGGACAAAGGCGCTATGCGCCAGAACGCGGCGCTGGACACGACGCCGCCCAGTTCGCGCACCAGCCGCCCGAGCGGGACGCCCCCCGGCCCGCGGCGCGGCGGCACCAGCCACGCCACCAGCACGGCCGCGCCGACGATCGCCAGAGCGAGCCCCATGAACGGCGCGCGCCAGCCGACGAGCGCCACCAGCCGCTCGGCGGGGGTCGTCCCGATCAGCGAGCCGACCTGCCCGGCCGCGAGCAGGAAGGCGTTGGCGAGCGGCAGCCACGGCGCCGGCAGCCCGATGGCGAACGCCTTGAATCCGCCCATCAGCGCGACCGAGAACCCGACGCCGGCGGTGAAGCGGGCGGCGGCCAGCAGCCCGGCGTCGGAGGCGAAGCCGATCGCCGCCGTGCCCGCGGCCGCGAGCACGAGGAGCAGCGCGAGCACCGGGCGCGGGCCGTAGCGGTCCATCAGAACGCCCGCCGGCAACTGCGCAACCGCGAAGCCCAGGAAATAGGCGCCGGTGACCAGGCCGAGCCCGACCGCGTCGAGCCCGACATCGGCCACGATCGCGGGCGCGGCGACCGCGTTGACCACGCGCATGAGCTCGGAGATCGCGAACGCGACCGCGAACGGTACGCCGATCACGAAGGCCCGGCCGAGTCCCGGCGCGCTCATGGCCGGCCCGCGCGGGCACCGAGCACGAACCAGCCCAGCGCCAACGCCGCTAGGGCCGCCGCCGCGCCGAAGCCGAGCGCGTAGCCCTCGGGTGCGTAACTGCTGACGCCGGAACCCGGCACCCGGTCGATCAGCCAGCCGATGGCGTATTGCAGGGCGAACGCGCCGGCGAACAGGAACAGGTTGAGCGAGGTCACGGCCCGCCCGGCCATGGCGCGGTCGAAATCGCGCGTCACGGCCGGGTACATCAGGGGGGCGAAACCGGCGGCGAAGCCGAACGCCATCCACGGCAGCGCGGGCTGGCCGCGGCCGACGCCCAAGGCGATGAGCGCCTCGATCCCGATCAGCAGCGCCGAGCCGACGCCGACCATGACGCCGAGCGAGACGCCCAGCCGGCCGAGCCGGCCGGCGGCCCAGCCGATCGCGAGCGCGCCGGCGATCATCGCGAGCGCGAGCAGGAACAGGACCCCCGCCGCCTCATCGCGCGCAAGCCCGGCCACGTCGCGCAGCCATGGCCCGGCCCACAGGCTCTGGATCGCCAGGAAGCCGCCGTGCAGCGCGCCGAGCAGCGGCGCGTAGCGCCAGAACGTGCGGCTGCGCGCGATCGCGCCGAGATCGCGGAACTGCCGACGCGCGCTGGGCGGCGGCCCAGGCGGTGCCGCTTCGGGCACCACGGCCGCGAGCAAGGCGGCGACGGCGACGGCGAGTGCCGCCAAGGCGACGAACAGCCCGCGCCAGCCGATGACCCCGAGCAACGCCTCGGCCGGCGCCGTGGCCGCGAGAGCGCCGGCGCCGCCGCACGCGACGAGCGCGCCATTGGCCAGCGGCAGGCGCGCCGCGGGGAACCACACCACGAACGCCTTGAACCCGGCCATCAGGCAGGCCGAGACCCCGAGCCCGATCAACCCGCGCGCGAACGCGAGCGAGCCCAGCGTCGAGGACGCCGCGAACAGTCCGGCGCCGAGCGCGGCGATCAGCAGGAGCACCGCCTCGACCCGGCGCGGGCCGTAGCGATCGAGCAGTACGCCGAGCGGCACCTGGAACGCCGCGAAGGTGATGAAGTAGGCGCCGGTCAGGAGCCCCAGGTCCTCGGCCGTAAGCCCGACCCCGCCGGCGATCTCGGGACCGATGACCGCGTTGACGGCGCGGAAGATGTACGAAAGGAAGAACCCCGCGGCGAACGGCAGGAACACGCGCGCCACGAGGGCGCGGCTGAGCGGCGCCGAGGGTTCGGAATGCGGCGTCATGGGATCGGGCCGGGCGGGGTGTGGATGGGGCTCATAGTTGGACGCGGTGAGACTGAATTGGCGTGAAGGGCAACGCCATTCGTGTTTCGAGACGCTCGCTCCTCGACACGAACGGCTTTCTTTCTGCCCGTTCGTCCTGAGGCGTGGGGGCGGTTGCCCCCGTCCCCACGCCGCAGGCGGCGTCTCGAAGGACGAGCGGCCGCGCCGGAACCCCGTGCTACCGCGGCCGGGAGAAGTGGCCGGGGAACAGGCCGGCCAGGAAGGTCCGGCACACGCGCACGCCCTGGGGGCGCGAACACTGGCCCGGGTGCATCGTGATCTCGTCCCACAGCCCGTCCGTCATGGCGTTGAGCCCGCGCGCGACCAGCGTGGAATCGAGCCCGGCGTAGCCGCCGTCCTCGATCAGCCGGGCGGCGAGCGCCCGGGCCTCGCGGAAGTAGCGGGCGTCGAGCTCGTCGCGCAGCCGCCGGAACGCCGGCCGGGCCTGGGCCTCGGCCCAGAACGCGCGCCAGGCCAGGAGCTTGCGCCGGGTGCAGAGCCGGGGGTGGAACTCGACCGCGATCATGGCGCCGAGCCGCGCCGCCGGGTCCGGCCCGGCGCGCGCCAACGCACGCTCGAGCCGCGCGGCGTACTCGCCGGCCAGGTGAAGCAGCGTCGCCACCAGGAGCCGCTCCTTGCTCGCGAAATGGAAGTTGACGATGCCGCGCGACATGCCGGCGCGACGCCCGACCTCGGCGAGCGTGGTGCCGGCGAAGCCCTTGGCGGCGATCACGTCGATCGTGGCGTCGAGCAGCCTGAGTCGCGTGTTCGCCTTGAGCTCGGCGCGGCGGGCGCGCTTCTCAGCCATCGTGCCCGGCCGGCGCGGCGAGCAAGCCTTCGTCCGCGTCCAGGCGGTCGGCCGCCCCCGAGCGCTCGCCGGGATCGCCGTAGCCCGCGCCGCCCGCGGTCTCGAGCACGAGCCGGTCGCCGGGTTCGAGCGTGAGAGTCGCCTTGGCGCCACACCGGATCGTCTGGCCGTCGCGCACGACCCGGCACGCGGCCGGCTGGCCATCGTGGCCGCCGAACAGCCCGCGCGGCGCGAGCTTGAAACGGTCGGCGTAGAGCGCGAAGCGCACCCCGGGCGCGATCACCTCGAACTCGCGCACCACGCCGACCCCGCCCCGGTGCCGGCCGGTCCCGGCGCTGCCCGGGCGCAGGCCGTAGCGGGCAATACGGAAGAAGTCGTATTCCGCGTCGATGACTTCCACCGGCGTGTTGGCGCAGTTGCCGAGCGGACCGGCGATGCCGTCCTCGCCGTCGCCGTCGGCGCGCGCGCCCCAGCCGCCGCCGTGGATGTCGATGTGGACCCGGTAGCCGCCTGGCCCGAACCGGCTGAGCACCAGCGCCGTCGTGGTGTCGTAGCCGGCGGCCATGACGCGACCGGGCGCGGCCTGGGCGAAGGCGCGCATCAACGCGCCAAACGCCCGGTAGCACGGCTCCATGCGCGCGCGCACCGGCGCGGGATGGCGCGGGTTCAAAAGCGAGCCCAGCGGCGCCCGGATCGTGATCGGCCGCTTGGCGCCTTCGTTGAACGGCACGTCGGGCCCGGTCAGCACCAGCTTGAGGCACGAGAGCGTGGCCGAGACCGTGGAGGCGAACGGCGCGTTGATGTTGCGCGCGGCCTGGCCCGCGGTGCCCGTGTAGTCGACGTCGAGGGTGTCGGCTTTCTTGGTCACCGTGACGCGGACGGGCACCGGCGCTTCGCCCACGCCGTCGTCGTCGAGGAAGTCCTCGCCCACGTAGCGGCCATCGGGCAGCGCGGCGATCGCCGCGCGCACGCGCGCCTCGGCGTAGTCGAGCAGCGAGTCCATGACCGCCTCGACCTTGGCCGCGCCGTAACGCCGGCAGAGTTCGGCCACGCGCGCGGCGCCGACCCGGTTGGCGGCGAGCTGGGCGTTGAAATCGCCGATGGTCTGATCGGGCACGCGCACGTTGGCGGCGAGGAAGCGCTCGAACGGTCCGCCGTTCCAGTCGCGCGCCAGGTTGAACCGGGACGGCGGGATGATCAGACCTTCCTGATAGAGATCGGTCGCGGCGTTGTTGAGCCCTGCGGCCCCGCCGCCGAGGTCGAGGTGGTGCGCGACCGAGGCGGCGAACCCAACCACGCGGCTTTCGAAGAAGATCGGCGTGAAGATGAATACGTCCTGCAGGTGCTGGCCGCCGTCATAGGGGTCGTTGTTGACCAGGAAGTCGCCTTCCTCGAGCGTCGCGGCGGGAAACCGGGCGAGGCAGGGGGCAAGCGTGGCGCCGATCGAGCCGAGCTGGATCGGGATCAGCTCGGCCTGGGTGATGGTGTTGCCGCGCGCGTCCACGATCGCGGCCGAGGCGTCGCGCGCCTCGCGCACCACCGTCGAATAGGCGGAGCGCACGAGCTTCGCCCCCATCTCGCGCGCGGCGGCGCCGAGCGCCTGGGCGATGACCGCGCGATCGGCGGGGTCGAGGTTAAGAGGCATAGCGTCCCGCTGCTGCTGCTCGAGGCCGAGACTACCGGAGCAACCCTATCAGAGGCACGGGATCGTGAGGCGTCGCGGTAAGTTTGTGCAGCCAATTCTTGACATATCGCATCCGATATATATAGCGACAGAAAACGCCGCGCGCCGCCATCAGGACGGCGCTGGCCAGGGCTAAGGAGGCCGGGTTGCCATGAGCGGAAAGGACACCAAGGGGGCCCGGCTGCGCACGCTGGCGCGGCGCTGGCTGCGCGACCCCGAATTCAAGGCCGCCTACGACGCCCTGGGGCCGGAGTTCGAGATCATCGCGACGCTGGTGCGCGCCCGCGCCAACGCGGGTTTGTCGCAGAGCGAGGTCGCCGCCCGCATGGGCACGAGCCAAGCCTCGATCGCGCGCCTGGAAAGCGGCCGTCTGGCAACGACCACCCGGACCATCCGACGCTACGCGGCGGCCACGGGGCATCGCGTGCGCATCGTCCTGGAACCTGTCGGCAAGAAATCCACCGAGTCGCCACGACCACCTTCACGCGGTGCGGCCAAGTAGCCGATCACCCGGGCCCAAGCTCGCGATCGGCGGGATCCAGGTTGGCGGCCACCGTTATTCGGCGGCCAAGCCGACGCCGTAGTCGCGCCGCGCGGCCTCGGGGCCGACCAGCCCGTCGGCCATATCGGCGTCCAGGCGCGCGCGCGAGCGCTGCGCGGGCGGACCGCAACCGCCGCCGCCGCCGGTCACGAACTCGAGCGCATCGCCCGCCGCGAGGATCATGCCGGCGTTGGGCGGAACCGGGATGTCCTGGCCACGGCGCCGGATCCGGCAATACGCGATGCCGCCCGGCCGGCCACCGTCGAGCCCGGCGGGGGCGCGCTGAAACCGGTCGGCGTAGGTGGCGAAGTTGACGCCATCGGCGAGAATCGCGTAGGCGCGCCGATACCCCGTGCCGCCGCGCCGGGCGCCGGGGCCGCCGCTGTCGGGCACCAGCTCGTAGGCGGTGACGCGGTAGGCGTCGAAGTCCATGTCGAGCACCTCGACGGGCGTGTTCGAGCAGTTGCTGAGTGGCCCGTCGACGGCGTCGCAGCCGTCCGCCACGCCCGCCCCGTTGCCGCCGCCCAGGATGTCGAGGTGCACCCGGTAGCCCGTGGGCGAGAGGTAACTCAGCGCCGCCGCCCAGGTGGTGTCGAAGCCCTGGGCGACGACCCGGTCGGGCGCCGCCCGACCGAGCGCCCGCATGACCGCGCCGTACGCCCGGTAGGCCGAGTTCATGCGCGCGCGCACCGGCGCCGGATGCCGCGGGTTCAGGAGCGAGCCCAGCGGCGCGGTCACGGTGATGGGGCGCTTCGCCCCTTCGTTGAACGGCACATCGGGCCCGGTGAGCACGGCCTTGAGGCACGACAGCGTGGCCGAGACCGTGGAGGCGAACGGCGCGTTGACGTGACAGCCGACCTGGTCGGCGGTGCCGGCGAAATCGACGGCGAGCTCGTCGCCCTTGACCGTCACGGTCGCGCGCACCGGCAGAGGCCGGCCCTCGCCCCAGACGTCGTCCATGGCGTCCTCGCCCCGATAGGTGCCGTCGGGCAGGGCCGCGATCGCCGCGCGCACGCGCCGCTCGGCGTAGTCCTGCACCTCGGCCATGGTCGCCTCGACCGTCGCGACGCCGTAGCGGGCGCACAACTGGGCAACGCGCGCCCGGCCGATGTGGTTGGCGGCGAACTCGGCGTAGAAGTCGCCGATGGTCTGGGCCGGCACGCGCACGTTGGCGGCGATCAGCCGCTCGAGCCCGCCGCCGTTCCAATCGCGCCGCTCGTTGTACTTCGACGGCGGGATGATAATGCCTTCCTGGTAGATGTCGCGCGAGGAGGCGTTGAGCCCCGGGTTGCCGCCGCCGAGGTCGAGGTGGTGCGCGATCGAGGCGCTGAACCCGACCACCCGGGCATCGACGAAGATCGGCGTGAAGATGAACACGTCCTGCAGGTGCTGGCCGCCGTGGTAGGGGTCGTTGGTGATCAGGAAATCGTCCGGCTCGAGGGTGTCCGCCGGGAACAGTTCCAGGCACGGCTGGATGGTCGCGCCGATCGAGCCGAGCTGCATCGGGATCAGCTCGGCCTGGGCGACGACGTGGCCGTCGCGGTCGGTCAGCGCGGCCGAGGCGTCGCGCGCCTCGCGCACCACCGTCGAATAGGCGGAGCGCACCAGCTTCGCCCCCATCTCGCGCCCGATCGCCTGGAGCGCCTGGCTGATGACGGCGTAATCGGCGGGATCGAGGTTGCTGGGCATCCGAAGGTCCTAGTCGCGTCGCATGATCAGATTGTCGTGGCTATCGTGGGCCGCCGTCCAGCCCGGCGGCACGTAGACCGTGGCGGTCGAGTCCTCGAGCAGCGCCGGTCCCGCGAGCGGCTTGCCCTGCCCGAGCGCGCCCCGCGCGAGCAAGCGGCCTTCCAGCCGCTCGCGCTCGTCGTAAAGGGTGAACACGCCGGCTCGCCCGGCCTCGCCGCCGCCCTCGGCGAGCGGGGGCACGTTCTCTTGCGGCGCCTCGATGCCGAGCCGGAAGGCGACGATCTCGATGGCGCGCCCGCTGCCGGCGCCGTGGAAGAAGATGCTCTCGTGCGCCCGGCCGAACGCCGCGGCGAGCTCGGCCACGGTCAGGCTTTCGGCGCGGGCCGGGTCGAGCTCGACCCCGAGCTCGAACGCCTGGCCGACGAACCGCATTTGCAGCGCGAAGGTGAAGCGCGCGCCGTCAAGCCCGAGCGCCTTGAACCGCGCGAGCGCGCCCGCGCGCATGGCGCGGAAGACCTCGGCGACCGCGCCGGGCGCCTGGTCATCGAGCGCGATCCGCCGGGTCAACGTGTCGTAGTGGACGTAATCCGACGCGATCAGCCCGTAGGCCGAGATCACCCCGGCGTTGGGCGGCACGCAGATGGTGCGGATGCCCAGGTCCGCCGCCACCTTGGCCGCGTGCAAGGGCCCGGCGCCGCCGAACGGCACGAGCACGAAGTCGCGCGGGTCGCGCCCGCGCTCGGTCGAGACGAGCTGGATCGCGCGCACGATGTTGGCCTCGGCCACGCGCAGCGCGCTATCGGCCATGTCCGCGAGCTCGAGCCCGAACGCCGCCGCCAGCGGCGCCAGCGCCGCCGACGATGCCGCCGCGTCGAGGCTCAGGCAGCCGCCGAGCCGGGCGTCGGGGCGGATCGTGCCGCGCACCACGTGGGCATCGGTGATGGTCGGGCGCGTCCCGCCCCGGCCATAACACGCCGGGCCCGGGTCGGCGCCCGCGCTTTCCGGGCCGACGCGCAACATGCCGCCATCGTCGCGCCAGATCACGCTGCCGCCGCCGGCGCCGACCGAGACGATGTCGAGCACCGGCAGGCGCACGGGCAGGCCGTCGATCTCGGTCTCCTGGGTGAGTTGAGGCCGGCCGCCGTCGATCAGGCACACGTCGGTCGACGTCCCGCCCATGTCGAAGGTGATCAGGTCGCGGAAGCCGCCGAGCCCGGCCTGGCGCGTGGCACCCATGACCCCCGCGGCCGGCCCCGAGTAGAGCGAGGTGATGGCGTTGCGCCGCATGCCCGCGGCCGGCAGCCGCCCGCCGTTCGACTGCATGACGCTGAAGCGGCCGCGGAACCCGGCCGACGCGAGCTTGTCCTCGAAGCGCGCGAGATAACCCGCGATCACCGGCTGGACGAACGCGGCCAACGTCGTGGTCGAGGCGCGCTCGTATTCGCGGAACTCGCGGGTGACCTCGGCGGAGATCGTCACCGGCACGCCCGGCAGCCGGGCGCCCAGGATGTCGCGCACGGCCTCCTCGTGGGCGGGGTTGGCGTAGGCGTTGAGCAAACAGACGGCGATCGCCTGGTAGCCGCCGGAAGCAAGCCGGGGCACCACGTCCGCCTCGAAGGCGGAGGAGTCGAACGGGCGAGCGGCGGTTCCGTCGGCCAGCATACGCTCGGGCACCTCGAAGCAATCGCGCCGGCGCACCACCGGCACCGGCTTGCGATACGCGAGGTCGTAGATGTTGCGCCGGTCGTGGCGTTGCAGGAACAGGAGGTCGCGGAACCCGGCGGTGGTCAGGAACGCCACCCGCGCGCCCTTGCGTTCGAGCACCGCGTTGGTGCCGACGGTCGAGCCGTGCACCAGGTCGGTGATGGCGCCGAGGTCGAGCCCGCCGGCGCCCAGAGCGGCGAACGCCCCTTCGTCGGGATGCGCCGGCACGCTCGGCACCTTGGCGACGCGGACCCGGCCGCCGTCGATGGCGACCAGGTCCGTGAACGTGCCGCCGACCTCGACCCCGACCCGCATGACGAAGCCTCCGTTGGGCCGGAACCCTAGCGGGCGAGCGCGCCGGCCACAACGGTCGCGCTCTCCGGCAATTGGCGCATAGTGTTCCGCTTCGAGAACGGCGATGCTTGCGATGTGGACATGGTCGACTATTACTAATGAAACGAGTCCATCGATTGCCATCTCCCGACCGTCATGCGCGGGCTTGACCCGCGCATCCACGAATGGTGCGGGCGACGTGGATGGCCGGGACTTCGCCCGGCCATGACGGGCGTTGTGAAAGGGCAATACAGGGAACTTAAGCGTTGGATCGGAACCACTAGGAGGACCGAACCATGCCGATGAAGAACCCGCCCCATCCCGGCCTGTCGGTTCGTCAAGATTGCCTCGAGGCTTTGGGGCTCAGCGTGACGGACGCGGCGCGGAGGCTAGGGGTGAGCCGCAAGCAGTTGTCCGACATCGTCAACGGCCGCTCGGGCATCTCGGCGGAGATGGCGATCCGTCTCGACATGGCGTTCGGTGGCGGCGCGGAGACCTGGATTCGGCTGCAAGCGGCGTACGAGCTAGCGCGCGCCCGGAAGCGTGCCGGCGCCATCAAGGTCGAACGGCTGACGCGCGCGGCCTGAGCCGTGGCGTGATTGAATAAACGACGCCTCTCTGCCAACCTTCGGGGGCGACGGAGGGAGGCGGAAGATGTATCCAATCGAGCCGCGCCACAAGGAGCAGGCCCGCGAGTTCAAGGCCAACCCGTTCGGCCAGCACAGCGCCGAATTGCAGCGCATCCTTAACCGCATGCGTTGGGAACCGCTGAAGGGCAAGTACGTGCTGGTATGCACCAAGCCGTACCAGGAATGGATCCTGGCCGAGCTGCCGGGCGAGCGGGGCAAGCCCATCGTCATGCACGAGGACCAGGTGTTCACCAGCCTCAAGGATGCCGAATGGGCGGTGTTCAAGCGGCGCTGGAAACGCATCACCGGCGAGGAACTGGATATCGACTGAGTCGACCGTGACCCCCCGCCGTCCCGGCAAGACGTTGCTCGTGTACCCGGACCGCGTCAGTGCGGCATCGGGGGACACCGTGCGCTTCATGGCGAGCTCGGAGTCCGGCCGGCCGTTCGAGCACGAGATCCTCCGCATCCGCTCGGGCGACGCGACGCCGGGCGGCGCCGGCTACAAGGTCGAGCCGGTCCCGGGCACGCGCGGCCGTGTGACCGATGCCCGGCGCCAGCCGATCCACGCCGGGTCCTACGCCGTCGTGCCCCCGACGCCGCTGATCGACGAGCTGGAAAGCTTCACGATCCAGGCCATGGTCATGCCGACCCTGCCGGCGAAGCCGTGGCAGACGGTCATGGGCAAGTGGGCCGAGCCGTCGGAAGTCGGCTTCGTCCTTTACATCGACGACAAGGCCCAGTTCTGCGCCGGCATCGGCGACGGCAAGGGCGGCACGTGCTTCGTGCGCAGCGGCGTGCCGGTCCACGCCGGGCGTTGGTATCTGGCGGCGGCGGCGTTCGACGCGGCGAGCGGCACGCTCCGCCTGTGGCAGGAGCCCCAGGACGCCGACCAGGCTCACGCCGCTGTCACGGTCGCGGCAACGACGGCGGTGCGCATCGGCCGGCGCGCGGACCTGCCGTTCCTGATGGCGGCGTGGACCGAGGATGACCAGGCCGACGGCCGGGTTGTCGGCGCGCTGTTCAACGGCCGCATCGACGACCCCGTGCTGTGCCGTCGCGCGCTCGACCGCGCCGGCTTTCTCGCCGTGCGCCACGGGCCGATCCCGGCGGCGATCGCGCCGGACGTCGTCGCGGCGTGGGACTTCGCCCAGGACATGGGCTCGGACCGCATCCGCGACGCCTTGCCCAATCGGCTCGACGGCCGGCTCGTCAACCTGCCGACCCGCGCGGTGCCCGATTCGCTGTGGACCGGCGAGGCGATGGATTGGACCCAGCGCCCGGGGCACTACGGCGCCATCCATTTCCACGACGACGACCTCTACGACGCCGGCTGGCAACCGACGTTCGCGTTCACCGTGCCCGAGGGGCTGCGGAGCGGCCTCTACACGGCGCGGCTTTGGCACGACGAGGACGAGAGCTTCGCCCCGTTCGTCGTGCGCCCGCCCAAGGGCCGGACGGCCGCGCCGCTCGCGTTCCTGGCCTCGACGGCAACCTACACCGCCTACGCCAACATCCAGTGGAGCATGTTGAACGAGAAGGCCGAGATGCGCATGGGCGCGTTGCCCGTGCTCGACGCCGAGGACGTGACGCTCTACGAGCGCCCCGAGCTCGGGCTGTCGGCCTACGACCTGCACACGGACGGCAGTCCGGTCTATTACGCGACGCGCCTGCGCCCGTGCCTGAACTGGGCGCCCAAGACCGGGCTGTGGTCGTTCAACGCCGACACCCACGTCACCGACTGGCTGGAGGCCAAGGGCATCGCCTACGACGTGATCAGCGACGACGATCTGCACGCCGAGGGCGTCGGGCTGCTGGCCGGCTACCGGGCGGTGATGACCGGCGCGCACCCGGAATACTGGTCGACGCCGATGTGGCAGGCGATGACCGCGTACCTGAACGGCGGCGGGCGCCTGATGTACCTTGGCGGCAACGGCTTCTACTGGCGCATCGCGTTTCACCCAGAGCTTCCGGGGGTGATCGAGGTGCGCCGCGCCGAGACCGGCGCGCGCTACTGGGCGGCGGAACCCGGCGCCTACCACCACGCCTTCAACGGGGAATTCGGCGGGCTGTGGCGGCGGGTCGGCTGCCCGCCCAACCGGCTGGTCGGCATCGGCACGGTCGTCACCGGCTTCGACCGCTCGTCCTACTACCGGCGCATGTCGTCGAGCCGCGACCCTCGCGCGGCCTGGATCTTCGAGGGCGTATCCGACGAGAAGATTGGCGACTTCGGCATCCTGGGCGGCGGCGCGGCCGGGTTCGAGCTCGACGCCACGGACCCGGCGCTGGGCACGCCGCCCCACGCGTTGATCCTCGCGCGCTCCGAGGCCCACTCGTACTACTACCTGCTGGTGCCCGAGGAGACGCTGTTCCACCACCCGGCGATCAACGGGCTCGAGGACGACGCCGTGCGCGCCGAGATGGTGTTCTTCGAGGGACCGCGCGGCGGCGCCGTGTTCGCCACCGGCTCGATCACCTGGGCCGCCTCGCTCAGCCACGCGGGCTACGCCAACAACGTCAGCCGCATCACCGAGAACGTGGTCGCCCGGTTCACCGACCCAACCCCGTTCCCCGCCCCGCCAGGGAGACCGAGATGAGGACCAAGACGATCGTCGGCTACGCCGACAAGATGAGCGTCGCCCCGGGCGAGCGGATCGAGTTCAAGGTGAGCTGCGAGCCGGGCGTCGGCGAATACCGGGCCGGGATCGTCCGCGTCGTGTGCGGCGACCCGCAGCCCGCCGGGCCGGGGCTCAAGCTGCATCCCGTGCCGAGCGCGGTCGATGGCGCGCACAAAGGCCGGCATCAGCCGATCCCCATCGGATCGTGGCTCAAGGTGCCCGTTGGGCCCGCGCTCGCCCGCGTCACGAGCTTCACGGTCCAGGCCATGATCTGGCCGACCACGGCGGTCAAGGGCTGGCAGGGGCTGCTCGGCTGGTGGTCGGAGCCCCGGGAATGCGGGTTCGGCCTGTTCATCGAGGATCATGCCGAGTTGCTGCTCGCGGTCGGCGACGGCCAGGGCAAGGTCGGGCTGGTGCGCTCGGGCAAGAAGCTGATCGACCGCCAGTGGTACCTGGTGGCGGCGAGCTACGACGCCGGCACCGGCGTGGCGACGCTGATCCAGGAGCCCATGGAGCGCTTCCCGTTCGTCGACGACCGGGCCGAGGTGACGGCGACCCTGGAACCCAATCTGGTCGGCCGGCCCAATGCTCCCTTCGCCATGGCGACGATCCTGACCGAGGCAGGGGGCGGCAACGTCACGGCCGGCGCCCACTTCAACGGCAAGATCGACGCGGCACGGCTGGCCGATCGCGCGCACTCGCGGGCGGAGATGTTGCGCCTGAGGGACGATCCGACGGGTGAGATCGCGTCCTCGGTCGTCGCGGCGTGGGACTTCGCGCGCGCGACGTCTGGCGATGACGTGGTCGACGTCTCGCCCAACCGGCTCGACGGCACCGTCGTCAACACGCCGACCCGCGCCCAAACCGGCTGGCGCTGGAACGGCGACGCCCACGACTGGCGTCAACGCCCGGACCACTACGGCGCGATCCACTTCCACGACGACGATCTCGACGATGCCGGCTGGGCCACCGACTTCGCGCTCGAGGTGCCGGCCAATTGGCCGAGCGGCTTCTACGCCGCCATGCTCGCGGGCGGCGGGTCGGAGGATTCGATCCCGTTCTTCGTCCGCCCGCCCAGGGGCAAGGCGAACGCCCCGCTGCTGCTGCTGGTGCCGACGGCGAGTTATCTCGCCTACGCCAACACCCGCGAATCCTTGGACAGCCAGGCGGCGGAGCTGCAGCTCAACGCGCTGCCGGCGCTGAGCCCGGAGCTCGTTTACCTCAACGACCATCCGGAGGTCGGGCTCAGCATGTACGACCGGCACAACGATGGCTCGGGCGTCGCCTACTCCTCGCGCCTGCGCCCGATCCTCAACATGCGGCTCAAGGGTCCGTTGTGGCAGTACAACGCCGACACCCACGTCACCGACTGGCTCGAGGCCAAGGGCATCGCCTACGACGTGCTGACCGACGAGGACCTCCACGCCGAGGGCCTGGGGCTGCTCGAACGCTACCGCGCGGTGATGACCGCGACCCACCCAGAGTATTACTCGACCGAGATGCTCGACGCGGTCGAGGCCTATATCGGGCGCGGCGGACGGCTGATCTACACCGGCGCCAACGGCTTCTACTGGCGCGTCGCGTTCCACCCGACCCGGCCGGGCATCATGGAGATGCGCCGCGCCGAGGCGGGATCGCGCTCGTGGTTCGCCGAGCCCGGCGAGTACCACATGAGCTTCTCGGGCGAGCTCGGCGGGTTGTGGCAGCGCCAAGGGCGCGCGCCGCAGCGCCTGGTCGGCACCGGGTTCATCGCCCAGGGCTTCGACTTGGCGTCCTACTACGCGCAACGGCCGGCGGCGCGCGACCCGCGCGCGGCCTGGATCTTCGCGGGCGTCGGGCCGGGCGAGAAGATCGGTGACTTCGGCCTGATCGGCGGCGGGGCGGCGGGCTGGGAGCTCGACTACGTCGACCGGCGCCACGCGACGCCGCCCCACGCGCTTGTGCTCGCCTCGTCCGAGGGTCACACCGACACCTACCTGATAGTCAGCGAGGAGATCGGCCACAACTACCCGACGACGTTGGGGCGCGACCATCCGAACGCGCGCGCCGACATGGTGTTCTTCGAGACGGCGGGCGGCGGCGCGGTGTTTTCCACCTCGTCAATCTGCTGGGGCGGCTCGCTCGCCCACAACGGCTACGACAACAACGTCAGCCGCATCACCGAGAACGTCGTGCGCCGGTTCCTCGACCCCAAGCCGTTCCCCGTGGGCTAGTACGAGCGGTTGATCACCTTGACCCGTGGCACATTTCGACCCGTCGTCGCGAGCCGAAGGCGACGCGACCCAGGGCAACCGCTTGTGCGCTCGCCCTGGATGGCCACGGTGGCCTTCGGCCACCTCGCCATGACGAACTCGATATGTGGGAGTCAGTCTCGGTGTCCGTTGGTATGCCACCGTTTCCGCCCGTCCCCCGGGTGATCGGACACCGGGGCGCGGCCCGGCTGGCGCCCGAGAACACGCTGGCGGGCCTGCGCAAAGCCAAGGCGGAAGGCGTGACGTGGGTCGAGTTCGACGTCAAGCTCTCGGCCGACGGCGTGCCGGTCGTCATCCACGACGACACGCTGGACCGCACCACCGACGGCCACGGGCCCGTGCGCGAGAAGAGCGCGGCCGAGCTCGCCCGGCTCGACGCCGGATCGTGGTGGGGCCCGGCGTTCGCGGGCGAGCCGATCCCGACGCTCGAGGCCGCGCTGGCGGCACTGGCCGAGCTCGGGCTCGGCGCCAACGTCGAGATCAAGGCGTGTCCCGAGCGCGAGGCGGAGACCGGCGAGATCGTGGGCCGTCACCTCGCGCGGGCGTGGCCGCGGAACTTGCCGCCGCCGCTGCTGTCGAGCTTCAGCCCCGAGGCGCTACAAGCGGCGCGCGCCGTTGCGCCGGACATCGCCCGTGGAATGCTGGTCCACGACCGGCGCGCCGAGTGGCGCGAGTTGGCCGAGCGCGTCGGCGCCCTTTCGGTCCACACCTTCCGCGCCTTCGTGACGCCCGAGTTCGCCGCCTCGGTGCGCGACGCGGGACTCGAATTGCTGGCATATGCCGTCAACGACGCGGCCGAGGCCCGGCGTCTGTTCGGTCTGGGCGCGAGGGCGGTGTTCGCGGACGCTCCGGGCTGGATTCGCCACGCGTTAAGCGCTTGTTAACGTTCCGTTAAGACCTCTTACGCTATCATAAACAATAACTAGAAAACTCAGAGGGCTTCACGGTGCTACGTTTGCCGCGATCGCGCTTCGGCGCGACGTTTTGCATGCTAGCGTTATGGGCCGCGCTGGTGGTTCCGGCCTGGGTCGAGGCCCAGGAGCTGGCGACGCCACAGGGCGACGTCATCCTCACGGTCACGGGGTCGATCGGGCGCACCAGCGATGGCAGCGCCGCCCTGTTCGACCTGGCCGGGCTGAAGGCGCTGCCGTCGCGAACGATCACGACCTCGACGCCGTGGACCGAAGGCACGCACACCTACGTCGGCGTCGGCGGCAAGGCGTTCGTCGAGGCCATCGGCGCGAGCGGCGGCGAGGCCCTGGCGACGGCGCTCAACGACTACCAGGTGACGATCCCGCTCGAGGACTTCGGCGAGGACCACCTGATCATCGCCTACGAGGCGGACGGCGAGCCCATGTCGATCCGCGACAAGGGGCCGCTGTGGGTGATCTACCCGTACGACGATGACGCGCGCTACCGGGAGGACGCGGTGGCGTCGCGCTCCATTTGGCAGTTGAAGTCCCTGGCGTTCCAATGATCGAAGCCACGGCGTTCACCCGAGAGCCCTGCCGGCGACGACGATGACGGCGCGGCGCGCCCCAGGCTTCCGGCGCATGGCGGCGCGCCTCTGGCGCCTGGGCACGGGCACCTGGCGGGCGCGGGTCGGGACGCTGGCGTTGATCGCGCTGGTCGTTGCGTATGCCTTGGCGCTCGGCAACGCCGTGCTCGACCGCAACCGCCTAGCGGCGCTGATGGACGACGACGTTTGGGCCGTCTACCAGCTCCAATTCGAGCACCAGCGGACGCTCGGCGCGGCGGCCCTGGCGGAGTTGCCCGGTTCCGGCGCCGGCCGGGAGGAGCTGGGATTCAGGCTCGACATACTGGCCTCGCGCATCGCCATACTCGAACAAGGAATTGCCCTCGAAAACCTGCGCCAGGACCCGGGCGACGCGGCGGAGATCGCCCGCATCGCCGCGGCGTTCCGCGAGGCCGACGCGCTGTTCCAGGCCGCGCCGGACGAAGCCCTGCCTCGGGTCGCCAGGGAGATTCGCGCCATCCTCGGCGCGCCGGACATCCATCCTCAGACCCTGACACGGCACGCGATCGAGCAGAGCGACGAGCTGGCGGAGCGCCAACTGGAGGACATCGACGATACCGTTTGGCTTTCGCTGTTCCTGCTCGCCGTCGTGATCTTCGGCGGCGTCGCGGCGACCGCCTTCACGGTCCGCCACTACGACCAGGTCGAGGCCTCCGAGGCGCAGCTGTCGATGCTGACCAACGTGCTGCCGGTGCTGCTGATGTACGCCGACCGCGAGCAGCGGTATCGCTACGTCTCCAAGCGGTTCGAGGACTGGTACGGCATCGGCGTCGAGCGGATCCTCGGCCTCACGGTGCTCGAGCTGGTCGGCGAGCGTAACTACGCCATCCTCGAGCCCTACATCGCGCGCGCCTTGGCCGGCGAAGCGGTCGAGTGGGAGGCGGAGCTTTCGTACCCCACCGGGCAAGGCCGCCAGGTCCACGGCTGGTACGAGCCGCACCGGGGCCCGACGGGCGAGGTCGAGGGCTACTTCGCGCTGGTCGAGGACGTGACCGAGCGCAAGTCGACCGAGGAGCGCCTGCGCCAGGCACAGAAGTTGGAGGTTGTCGGCCAGCTCACCGGCGGGTTCGCCCACGACTTCAACAACCTGCTGACCGTGGTCCTGGGCAGCCTCGAATTGGCCGAGGGTTCGGGCCGGCTCGCGCCGGCCGAGGCCCGGCTCGTGCGCAACGCCACCAGCGCGGCCGAGCGCGGCGCGCTGCTGACCCACCGGCTGCTCGCGTTCGCGCGGCGCCAGATGTTGCAACCGCGCGCGGTCGACGTGGCCCAACTGACCATCGCCATGCGCGAGGCCCTGACGCGCGCGGCTGGCACCGGCGTTAGCATCCGTGTCAGCGCCGAGAGCGGGCTTTGGCCGTGCCACGTAGACCCGGCCCAACTCGAGGCGGCGCTGCTCAACCTCGCGATCAACGCGCGCGAGGCGATGCCCGAGGGCGGCGAGTTTACGATCCACGCCGCCAACGTCCGGGTCGACGCCTCGATGGCCGCGGACAGCGACTTGGCGCCCGGCGCCTACGTCGTGATCGACGTGACCGACACCGGCCGCGGCATTCCCCCCGAGATTCTCGGCCAGGTGTTCGAGCCGTTCTTCACCACGAAGGACATCGGCGAGGGCAGCGGCCTCGGGCTCAGCATGGTGCAAGGTTTCGTCCGCCAATCCGGCGGCCATGTCCGGATCGCGAGCGAGGTCGGCAAGGGCACCTCGGTCAAGCTCTATCTGCCGCGCGAGGCGGAGCAGGCGAAGTCCGAGCCCGCCGCCAACCCGCCCGCCCCGGCGCAGTCCGTCGAGCCGCGGGCCCGCATCGTGGTCGTCGAGGACGATCCCGCGATCTTATCCTTCGTCGTCGAAAGCCTGACCAGGCTGGGCTACCGGGTCGAGGCCGCGGCCGATGGCCGCGCGGCCCTCGACCTGCTCGACCGGCTCGGCGACGCGCGGCTGCTGTTCTGCGACGTCGTGCTGCCCGGCGGCATGGACGGCTTCGAGGTCGCCGCCGAGGCGCGGCGACGATGGCCCCACCTGGCCGTGCTGCTGACGTCCGGGTATCCCGAACGAAATCAGGAACGGGCGGCGAAAAGCGACTTCCCCTTGCTGTTCAAGCCTTACCGCCGCGCGGCGCTGACCGAGCGCGTGGCCGAACTCTTGGGCGAGGCGAAACCGTCGTGATCTGGCCTGCGCCCCGTCACGCCGGAGCGCGGCCGAGCGTCCGCGCCACCGCGTCGCGCCAGCGCCCGTAGCGAGCATCGCGTTCGCCGTCGCCCAGAGTGGGTTCGAACACCGCGTCGGCGCGCCACGACGCCGCCAACTCGTCGAGCGAGGCGACCAGGCCGGCGCCCAGCATGGCGAGGCACGCGGCGCCGAAGGCCGTGGTCTCCGCCACCGCCGGCCGTTCGACCCGCACGCCGACCAGATCGGCGAGCGCGCGCAGGAACCAGCCGTTCGCGGTCATGCCGCCATCGACGCGCAACGTCGCGATTCGTTGGCCGTGGTCCGCCGCCATGGCTTCGAGCAGATCGCGGGTCTGGAAGGCGACGGCTTCGAGCGCCGCGCGCGCGAGCTCGGCCGGGCCGCTGTCGCGGGTCAGCCCGTAGATCGCGCCGCGCGCGTGGGCATCCCAGTAGGGCGCGCCGAGCCCGACGAAGGCGGGAACCATGATCACACCGTCGCGGGCGCGCGCCGCGAGCGCTTCGCTGTCGGCCGTGGCGCCGAGCACGCCGAGCCCGTCGCGCAGCCATTGCAGCGCCGCGCCGGCGACGAAGATGCTGCCCTCGAGCGCGTAGGTCGGCCGGCCAGCGAGCCGATAGGCGAGCGTGCCGAGCAGCCGGTGGCGCGAGGCGGCGGGCGTCGCGCCGGTGTTGAGCAGGGCGAAGGCGCCGGTGCCGTAGGTGCACTTGACCATGCCGGGCGCGAGGCACGCCTGGCCCACGGTCGCCGCCTGCTGATCGCCGGCGACACCCAGGATCGGCAGCGCGCGCCCGAGATGCGACGCTGAGCTCGCGCCGAAATCGGCGGCCGAGTCGAGCACCTCGGGCAGCAGCGCGCGCGGCACCCGGAACAGGCGCAAGAGATCGTCGTCCCAGTCCTGGCGGACGAGGTCGAACAGCAACGTCCGCGACGCGTTGGTCGCGTCGGTCACGTGGCGGGTTCCGCCGGTCAGCCGCCAGACCAGGAAGCTGTCGATGGTGCCGAAGGCGAGCGCGCTGCGTTCGGCCGCCGCGCGCGCCCCCGACACGGAATCGAGCAGCCAGGCGATCTTGGTGGCGGAGAAGTAGGGGTCGAGCAGCAGCCCGGTGCGGGCCTGCACCATGGGCTCGGCGCCGTCGGCGCGCAGCCGGTCGCACAGCGCGGCCGTGCGCCGGTCCTGCCAGACGATCGCGTTGTGGATCGGCCGCCCGGTCGCCCGTTCCCAGATCACCGTGGTCTCGCGCTGGTTGGTCAGGCCGAGCGCGGCCACCCCCGCCGCGTCGTGACCGGCCTCGGCCAGCGCGCCGCGCGCGACGGCGACGGTCGCCTCCCAGATCGCCTCGGGGTCGTGCTCGACCCAGCCGGGCTCGGGGTAGATCTGGGGCAGCGGCCGTTGCGCGCTGCCGCGGGGCCGGCCTTCGCGGTCGAACACGATCGCGCGGGTGCTGGTGGTGCCCTGATCGATCGCCAGGACGTACTCGGCTCGGGCCACGAATGCCTCCTGCGCGACCATAACACGCGCCATTGCCGGGCGCGGCGGGCCGTGGCATGGCTGGCGCATGTCGCGCGTCATCGTCGCGGTGCTCGCCGCCTGGCTGACGGCCGGGCCGGCGTCGGCCGATCCGTCCCCTGTCCCGCGCCCCGCGGACGAGCTCTACCGCCTCGACTACCGCTTCGGCGTCGCGCTCGAATGCGGCCTGGTCGATGACCGGGTGCTGGCCGGCTATTATTGCGCGTCCCAGGCGGCGATCGCGCGGCGGGGCTTCGGCGAGGCCGCGCGCCGCGCCACGCTCAGCCGCGCCATGATCGCGGTCGAACGCGAGTGGTCGAACCGCGGGCTAGGCGGCTACCGCGGCTGGTGCCGGACCGAGGGCGAGGACGCCGCGCGCGCCTTCCGGGCCGCTTGTCAAGCCGAGGACCAGTCGCCATAGTCCGCGCCCGATGGCGCGGGACAAGGTGCGCAACGTCCTCCTTATCGCCGCCGACCAATGGCGCGGCGACGCGCTCGGCGTGCTCGGCCACCCGGTGGTCGCGACGCCGAACCTGGACGCGCTCGCGGCCGAGGGCGTCGTGTTCCGCGACCACTTCACCCAGGCGAGTCCGTGCGGCCCGGCGCGCTGCTCGCTGCTGACCGGCATGTACCTGCATAACCATCGCTCGGTGCGCAACGGCACGCCGCTGGACGCGCGCTTCACCAACCTGGCGAAGGAGGTGCGCAAGGCCGGCGTCGAGCCTCACCTGTTCGGCTACACCGACACCAGCCCCGACCCGCGCGGGTTGCCGCCCGGCGACCCGGAGATTTCGACCTACGAGCGGGTCATGCCCGGGTTCACCCCGACCCTGGTCATGGGGCCGGACTTCGGCCCGTGGCGCCGACACCTGGCCGGGCTCGGCTACGATGTGCCGGCCGATCCCTACGGCGTCTACCGGCCGGTCGCCGACTACCCCGGCGCCGAGGCGCGCGGCTGGACCTTCGCGCCGGCGCGCTACAAGGCCGAGCACAGCGACACCGCGTTCCAGACCGACGCGCTGCTCGCGTTCCTCCGGGTCGGGGGCGCCGCGCCGTGGCTGGTGCATCAGGCGTACCTCCGCCCGCACTGGCCGTTCGTCGCGCCCGAACCCTACAACGCGCTCTACCACCCGGACGCCATGCCCGCGCCCAGCCGGGCGGCAAATGCCGCGGCGGAAGGAACCCAGCACCCGCTGTTGCAATTCCTGATCGCCAACCACGGCAAGCGCGAGGGCCGCTTCTACACCACCGATTTCCTCGACGGCTCGGCGGCCAGCGAG
Source organism: uncultured Rhodospirillaceae bacterium (assembly GCA_964530335.1). Taxonomy (GTDB): domain Bacteria; phylum Pseudomonadota; class Alphaproteobacteria; order SP197; family SP197; genus VGDP01. The sequence continues at coordinate 25,972 of CAZGYG010000020.1, forward strand.
CGGCACTTCCGCCAGCTCATGGCGACCTACTTCGCGCTGATGACCGAGCTCGACCACCACGTCGGCCGGTTGATCGCGCATCTGAAGGAAACCGGGGCGTGGGACGACACGCTGGTCGTGTTCACCAGCGACCACGGCGAGAACCTGGGCGACCATTGGCTGTGCGGCAAGGAGGGGTATTTCGACGCCGCGTTCCACATTCCGATGATCGTGCGCGACCCGCGCACCGCCGCCGACGCGACGCGCGGCAACGTGGTCGAGGCCTTCACCGAAACGATCGACACCATGCCGACGATCCTGGAGGCCCTGGGCCTGCCAGTGCCACGCCAGTGCGACGGCCGCTCGCTGGTGCCGTTCCTGCACGGCGCCCCGCCAACGGATTGGCGGGACGCGGCGCACTGGGAATACGACTTCCGCAACGTGCGCGATCCGACCATCGAACGGGCACTCGGGCTGACCATGGACCAGTGCGCGCTGGCGGTGCTGCGCGACGCCAAGGGCAAGTACGTCCACTTCAACGGCCTCGAGCCGCTCTACTTCGACCTGACGGCGGACCCAGGCCAGTTCAACGATCTGGCGGGCGATGGGTCCCGCGCCGCCGAGGTGCTCGAGTACGCCCAACGCATGCTGACCTGGCGCATGGCCAACGACGAGCGCGAGCTGACCGGCATGGCGGTGGGCAAGGGCGGGGTCGTCCAACGCGGCGCGGCGCGGGCGCATCACGTCGGTCCATGAAGATCCTCGAGACCGAGCGGCTGTTGCTCCGGCGCCTCGCGATCGACGATCTCGATGCCCTGCATTCTCTCTACAGCGACCCCGACGTCCGGCGCTACATCCCCGATTGTCCGTCCGATTACGACGCGACGCGCGAGGAGCTGCGCTGGTTCGTCGACGGCGGTGACCCGGCCCATCCGGGACTCGGCCTGTGGGCGACGATCCACAGGGAGAGCGGCGCGTTCATCGGTCGGTGCGGGCTCATCCCGTGGACCAACGACGGCAATGACGAGGTCGAGGTCGCCTATTGCCTGGCCAAGCGCTTCTGGCGGCAAGGCCTGGGCACGGAGGTCGCGCGTGCCCTGGTCCGATACGGGTTCGAGACGCTGGGTCTCCGGCGCGTCACCGCGCTGATCGACCGGGCCAACGCGGCCTCGGTCCGAATCGCCGAGACGGCGGGCCTGGCCCTTGAAAAGGAGGTCCACCTCGGAGGCAAGCCCTGCATGCTCTACGCCTTATTTCGATCGGCACGCGCGTGACGCGTCCGACGCGCGGACGCATCTCGCCGCCGCGACGGCCGGAAGTTTGCGGAAGGGTCGGGATCAATGACCCTTGGCATTAGGGGAGCCAACTCATGGTTCGCTATTTCTCCGACGCGCCCTACGCCGTCGCCGTGGTCGGCGCGGCCAGCGGCATCGGCCGCGCGGCCGCCGCGTTTCTTGCCGCGCAAGGGGTCATGGTCGGCTGCCTGGACCGGGACGATGCCGGCAACGGCGCGACCCGGCGCGCCATCGCGGACGCCGGCGGCAAGGCGCTCGCCCATGCCGTCGACGTGACCGAGGACGCGACGATCGGGCCGGCGCTCGACGCGGTCGAACGCGCGTTCGGCCGGCTCGACGGCCTGGTCAACTGCGCCGGCATCACCGGCATCACCAACCGCAAGGCCCACGAGGTCGACCTGGCCGACTTCGACCGGGTCTACCGCGTCAACCTGCGCGGCGCGATGGCGCTGTCGATCGCCGTGCTGCCGCGCATGGCGGCCAGCGGCTACGGCCGGCTGTTGCACGTCGCCTCGATCGCCGGCAAGGAGGGCAACGCCGGCATGGCCGCCTATTCGGCGACCAAGGCCGGGCTGATCGGCCTGGTCAAGTCGATGGCCAAGGACTACGCCACGACCGGGATCACGATCAACGCGCTGGCGCCCGCCGTCATCCAGACACCCATGGTCGACGCCCTGCCCGAGGCGCAGGTCACGTACATGACCGACAAGATCCCGATGCGCCGCACGGGCACGCTCGACGAGGTGGCCAGGATGATCGCGTGGATCGTGTCGCCGGCGGCGAGCTTCACCACCGGCTTCACGTTCGACCTGTCCGGCGGCCGCGCCACGTACTAAGCGGTCGCCGGCTATGGATCGTCGAGCGGCGCTGGCCGCCGCCGCGCTGATCGGCGCCGCGCTGCTGTGGTCGGGCGGCACCGTGCTGGTGCGCGCGCTGCGCGAGGCCATGCCGCCCATGGGGCTCGCGTTTTGGCGCGCCGTCGTCGCCTTCATCCTCGTCTTGCCGTTCGCCGCCGGTGCGCTCAGGCGGGAGTGGCGGCCGCTGCGCGCCGAGGCGCTGCGCCTGGTCGTGGCGGGCTTGTGCGGCGTCGCCCTGTTCCCGGTCGTGTTCTTCCACGCCGTGCACAACACCGAGGCGATCAACGTCGGGCTGGTCACGGCGGCCGAGCCGCTGGTGCTGGCACTTCTGGCCTGGCTCGCACTCGGCCATCGGCTGGGATGGGGCCAGTTGGTCGGGTTCGTCGTCGGCGCGGCGGGCGTCGTCGTGCTGGTGACCAAGGGCGAGCCGGCGCGCATGGCCGGCGTGGCCGTCGGGCTGGGCGACGCCTTCACCGTCGCCTCGCTGTTCGTCTGGGGCGTCTACACCGTGCTCGTCCAGCGCCTGCCCCGGGCGCTCGGCGCCAGTGCCGTGCTGGCCGCCGTGTTCGCCGCGGGCGTCGTCTTCTCGGCGCCCTTCGCCCTGGTCGAGGCGGCGACCCGCCCGGTCGTTCCGACCTTCGCCGCGGCGGCGGTCGTGCTCTACAGCGCCGCGGGCGGCGCGCTGCTCGCGTTCGCGTTCTGGAACTTCGGCGCCAAGGTGCTGGGGCCGGGGCGGGCCGGGTTCTTCCTCTACCTGATTCCCGTGTTCACCTTCGCGCTCGCCGTCGTCGTCCTGGGCGAGCCCGTGCGCGCCTATCACGGTGTCGGCGCCGCCGCCATCGCGCTCGGCATCGCGATCGCCACGTTCCGGCCACGCGGTTTCCCCCGGCCCGCCTTGACCGCACCCGCGGGCGACCCTAACGCTACGCCACCCGGCGACGGAGGGACGGCATGAAGCTGGTGCGCTACGGCCCAAAAGGCCACGAGAAGCCCGGGCTGATCGACGCGGACGGCACGCTGCGCGACCTGGCGCGCCACATCCACGACATCGACCACCTGGCGCTGACGCCCGACGGCTTCGACAAGGTCCGCCGGCTGGAGATCGGCACGCTGCCGGCCATCGACAAGGCCCAGCGCCTCGGCATTCCCTTGCGCCGGGTCGGCAAGTGCGTGTGCATCGGGCTCAACTATTCCGACCACGCGGCGGAAACCAACTCCCGCCCGCCGGCGGAGCCGATCATCTTCCTCAAGGCGAACAGCGCGCTCAGCGGCCCGAACGATCCGATCGTCATCCCCAAGGACTCGGTCAAGACCGATTGGGAGGTCGAACTCGCGGTCGTCATCGGGCGCAAGGCGCACCACGTCGGCGAGACCGACGCGCTCGGGTATGTCGCCGGCTACGCCATCATGAACGACGTGTCCGAGCGCGCGTTCCAGATCGAACGCGGCGGCCAATGGACCAAGGGCAAGAGCTGCGACAGCTTCGGTCCGCTCGGCCCGTGGCTGGTGACGCCCGACGAAGTGCCCGATCCCCAGCGGCTCGGGCTGTGGCTCGAGGTCAACGGCGAGCGCATGCAGGACGGCACCACCGCCAACATGATCTTCCCGGTGCGCGCGCTGATCAGCTACGTCAGCCGGTTCATGACGCTGTATCCGGGCGACGTCATCAGCACCGGCACGCCCGCCGGGGTCGGGCTGGGCAAGAAGCCGCCGCGATTCCTCAAGGCCGGCGACGTGGTGACGCTCGGCGTCGACGGGCTGGGCACCCAGCGCCAGACGTGCGTCGCCTGGTCGGCGCCGGCCTAGCCGGACGCCGGGACGCGCCAGATCGCCCCGAGGAAGGGCTCGCGCGACGGGTCCTCGGCCGCGCTGATGTAAGCGTTGCCGTCCGGGTCGAATGCCACGTTGGTCACGCCGATGGCGGGGACCGCCAGCGTGCGCACGAGACGGCCCTGGCCATCGACGACGTGGACGCGCCCCGCGCCGTACTCGCAGACCCACAGCCGGCCGAAGCGATCGAGCTCGAGCCCGTCGGGCCCGGCGTAGGCATCGGCGCCCGGCGGCAACGGTCCGAAGTCGTCGAGCCGGCAGAACAGGCGCGGCTCGGCAAGCGCGCCATCCTCGCCCACGGTGAACGCGGTGAGCCGGCGCGCGAGCGTCTCGGCGACCACGAGCGTGCGCCCGCCGTCGAGCAGCGCGATGCCGTTGGTGAAGGCCAGCCCGGCGGCGACCCGCCTGAGGCGTCCATCGGGCGCCAGGTGGAACACGGCGCCTTCGGGCGGCGCGGCCACGTCCCAGCGCCCGGACGCGGTGATATAGCCGCCGCCCCGGCCGTCCATCACCAGGTCGTTGGCGCCAGTCAGCGGATGGCCGTCGTCGCCGTAATGCCGGCGTTCGATGAGCCGGCCGTCGGGCGCGAGCCGGGCCAGGAAGCCCGCCTCGAAGCACGGCACCAGGAACGTGCCGTCCGGGCCGCGCTCGACCGCGCAGGGGCCCGAACCCGGTTCGTGCCAAATGGTCGTCCGCGCCCGGCCGTCCCAGCGGCTGAGCCGGTGGGCGTAGACCTCGACGAACAGCAGCGCGCCGTCGTGCCACAACGGCCCCTCGGGAAAGACCAGACCGTCGACGTACTTTTCCATGGCGATCGGCCCGCCCGGCCCCGATTGACGCGGCCGAGATACGCTCACTAGGGTGCCCGGCTGTCAATCGCCGTGGAGGCAGCAGGGCCATGACGGGCGCGACCCTGGTCACCGGGGCGGCGGGGTGCATCGGCGCCTGGGTCGTGGCCCGGCTGGTGCGCGACGGCGCGCCGGTGATCGCCTTCGACCTCGGCGAGGATCGCCGGCGCCTGCGCATGGCGCTCGACGACGAACGCGCCATGGCGGTGCCGTGGCTCACGGGCGACGTGACCGAGCTGCCCGCCCACCTGCCCGCCGACGCGGGCACGATCATCCACCTGGCGGCGTTGCAGATCCCGATGTGCCGGGCGGACCCGATCGGCGGCGCGCGGGTCAACGTGGTCGGCCACACCGCCGTGTTCGAGGCGGCGCGGCGCGCCGGGCTGGGCCGGGTCGTCTACGCCTCCTCGGTCGCCGCGCTGCCGCCCGATGGGGGAACCGACGAGCACCCGGAGACGCTTTACGGCGTGTTCAAGCACGCCGACGAGGGCATCGCCCGGGTCTACTGGCGCGACTGGGGCATCGCCAGCATCGGGCTGCGCCCGCACACGGTCTACGGTCCTGGCCGGGACCAAGGGCTGACCTCGGCGCCGACCAAGGCCATGGTCGCCGCCGTGGCCGGGCGGGAGTTCACCATCCCGTTCACCGGCGCCCTGATGTTCCAGTTCGTCGAGGAGGTGGCCGAGGCGTTCGTCCGCGCCGCGCGGGCCACGGTCGAGGGCGCCTGGGTGCACGACCTCGAGGGCGAAGCCACGACGGTCGAGGCGATCATCGCCGCCATCCGCGGCCACCGGCCCGACGCGCGCATTCGCGCCGAGGGGCCGGCGTTGCCCGTGCGCGCCGCCTTCGACGACCGGGCTTTGCGCCGGCTGATCGGCGACTGGCGCGCGGTGCCGCTCGAGGAAGGTGTCGGGCGCAGTCTGGCCGCGTTCCCCGACCTGATCGCGCGCGGGCTTGTCGCCGAGCCGTCCTGAACGGGTCAGGCGTCGGGAAAAGCGACCTCCGCCAGCATCCCTTCCACGCGTTCGAGGACGCCGGACCAGTCGCCGGCCTTGGTCTGCCGGATCAGGCGCATGGTCGGGTACCACGGCGAATCTTCGCGCTCGAGCAGCCAGCGCCAGTCGGGCACCTTGGCCAGGGCGAGCCAGACCTCGTGGCCGAGCGCGCCGGCAAGGTGCGCGACCACGTTGTCGGTGGCGATCACCAGATCGGCCTCGGCCAGGACCGCCGCCATCGCCGTGAAGTCATCGTGCCCCGACCAGGCGTCGGAAATGTGCGCCGCGGCCAGTGCGCGCGATTCGGCGCCGGTCAGCGACTCCTCGAGCGCGATGAACCCGATGCCGGGCAGCCGGACCAGACGCTCGATCGCCGCGAACGGCAGCGCGTGCTCGGTCGGTGTCGCGTTCCAGGCGAGCACGACGCGCAGCGGCGCGCCCGCCGCCCGGATCCGCGCCGCTGGCGGGCGCAGGTAAGGAACCGTCGCCGGCTGTTCGGCCGGCGCGGTGCACAGATGGCGCACCAGATCGCCGAGCGGCGACCAGGCATCGACGGGCGGGTTCGGCACGCCCGGCTCGGCGATGACGACGCCGTCCCAATCGGGCAACAGCGGCTGGAACGTCGGATCGACGTCGAGCACGATGCGCGCGCCACGCGCCGCGAGCCTGGGCACGAAGCGCAGCCCCTGGATCGTCTCGCGCGGGTCGTACTCGCCGCGCACCAGCACGGTCAGGCCCGCGGCATCCTCGCCCGCCCAACGTGGCGTGTCGGCGAGCGCCTCGGGCGCCGCCGCGCCCGGCCGGGCGTCGAAATCGTCCCACCCGCTGTCGAAATCGCCCTGCAACAAGGACAAGCGGCCGCGTTGCCACCGCGCGTGACGGTCGGCCGGGTCGAGCGCCAGCGCCCGTTCGTACTGCTTCCTGGCCGCCTCGGGCTGCCCGAGCGCGACCAGCAGGTCGGCCGTGCGCACGTAGCCGCGCGTGAAGTCCGGGTTGATCGCCTTGGCCCGTTCGAAGGCGGCGAGCGCCTCGGTCAGGCGGCCGGCGCGCGCCAGCGTCTCGCCCAGCCGGACGTGCGCCGACAGCAGATTGGGCTTCAGCGCCACGGCGCGCTGGTATTCGCGGATCGCATCCGGCACCTGGCCCTGGGCCTCCAGGGCGGCGCCGAGGTCACGGCGCGCCTCGGCCCACGACGGCCGCAGCGCGACGGCGCGCCCGAGCCGGGCGGCCTCGCCCGGACGCCTGAGATCGTCGAGCATGGCGCCAGACGCGGTTGGGGAGCCCGAAAAGCCACGCGCCATGCGCATGGGCCGCGACCCCGGCGCGCGTTCATGGGCATCGCCGTTGAGTGGGGCGGTCCGGGAACCGTTCGCGGAAAAGTTCGGCGACGAGATCGAGGCACGCTGCCTGGTCGGCGCCGGTCCGGCCGCGCCGGAAGCCGCAACGGCCCGGGCGGAGCCGGGGGTCGTCGCGGGCAATGGGTTAGCGGTGTCGGACTTCGCGGCAGGGTTCGGCGGTGTTACCCGTGCGCCGAAGGCGACCCTGCCACCCGCGCGCCAAGCCGTGGCTTGGCTCTGATCCGAGGAACGCGCGAAAGCCGGTCGACCTGGCCGACCCGATGCCTTGAACATGGCCGCGGCACCCCCTCTGTGGCATACGGCCGGTGATAGGTTAAAGATATTACCACAATCTTAACGGGCACGTTCAAGTCGTTTCGCAAGACCCTGCGGCGCAACAAGAAAGGGGCCGCGAAGCGGCCCCTTAGGCGGCGCGGAGGTCCGTGCCGGCGCCTTGGGCGCCGGCGACCGACCCCTAACGCTTCGGACCCTGCGGCGGCGACTTCTTCTGCTGCGGCTTGGCTTGGCCCTGGGCCTGGCCCTGTGACTGCGGCTGTTGCGGCCTCGCCTGGGCCTGCGGCTTCTGCTGCTGTTGCTGCGGCCGCGACTGAGACTGCGGCTGCTGCGGCTGCTGCGGCTTCTGTGCCATGTAGATGTCCTCTGTCACCCGGCGCCCATCGCCGGTTGCCAATAATCTTAGGACATCGGGCAAATAGGTGGCAAGCGAATCTTTTCGATATCTTACTTCAACCCGGTTGAAGGCTAAGAACGGCGGAGGCCCCGGCGATCTTTCTTTGTAAGAATATTTAGAGCACCCCAAATAAACACTTAGACAAACCAAGAGAATAACCAGGGCGCGAGCGCAGCCCGGTCTTGGCGCGGAGCACGTCCCAAGGTTGTGATCGCCAGTGGTATCGTGGTGGTGTAATCATCCATGCTAGCGCCGCCTGTGATCGACTGGCCATGCGACGCGGCGTTGACGGAAACACATCAGGGAGATCGAACCATGTCGTTCACGAGACTGAAGGGGGCATTGCTCGGCGCCGCCGTCGTGGTCGCGCTCGGCACGCCGGCAGGAGCGAAGACCCTCGTTTTCTGCTCCGAAGCGAGCCCCGAGGGCTTCAACCCCCAGTTCTACACCGCCGGCACGACCTTCGACGCCTCGTCACGCCCCATCTACAGCCGGCTCGTCGAGTTCGAGCGCGGCTCGACCAAGCTGGGCGCGGGTCTGGCCGAATCGTGGGAAATCTCTGACGACGGCCTGATCTACACCTTCCACCTGCGCTCCGGCGTCAAGTGGCATTCGAACGCCAAATTCACCCCGACCCGTGACTTCAACGCCGACGACGTGGTGTTCACCTTCGAGCGCCAGCTCAAGGCCGACCACCCCTACCACGCGGTCTCGGGCGGCTCGTACGAGTACTTCGAGGGCATGGACATGTCCAACCTGCTCAAGTCGGTCGAGAAAGTCGACGACCTTACCGTCCGCATCAGCCTGAACGCGCCCGAGGCGCCGTTCCTGGCCAACCTGGGCATGGACTTCGCCTCGATCATGTCCGCCGAGTACGCCGACGCCATGCTGGCCGCCGGCACGCCCGAGGTCATCGACCTGGAGCCGATCGGCACCGGCCCGTTCGCCCTGGTCGAGTACCAGAAGGACGCCTTGATCCGCTACGCGGCCAACCCGGACTTCTACATGGGCAAGGCGCCGATCGACGACCTGGTGTTCGTCATCACGCCCGACGCCGCCGTGCGCTACGCCAAGCTCAAGGCCGGCGAATGCCACATCATGCCCTACCCCAACCCGGCCGACATCGAGGCCATGAAGGGCGACGCGGACCTGACCGTGCTCGAGCAGGAAGGGCTCAACGTCGGCTACCTGGCCATGAATACCCAGAAGAAGCCGTTCGACGACGTGCGCGTGCGCCAGGCGGTCAACTACGCCATCAACAAGCAGTCGATCATCGACGCCGTGTTCCTGGGCGCCGGCAAGGCGGCGAAGAACCCGATCCCGCCGACCATCTGGTCGTACAACGACGCGGTCGAGGACTACGCCTACGACCCCGACAAGGCCAAGGCGTTGCTGGCCGAGGCGGGGCTGGGCGACGGCTTCGAGACCGACCTCTGGTACATGCCGGTCCAGCGGCCCTACAACCCCAACGCCCAGCGCATGGCCGAGCTGATGCAGGCGGACCTGGCCGCCGTCGGCATCACGGCCAACCTGGTGACCTTCGAGTGGGGCGAGTACCTGGAGCGGTCGAAGAACGGCGAGCACCAGATGGTGCTGCTGGGCTGGACCGGCGACAACGGCGACCCCGACAACTTCCTGCACGTGCTGCTGGGTTGCGCCGCGGCCGAGGGCGGCACCAACCGCGCGCGCTGGTGCCACCAGCCGTTCGACGACCTGGTGATCCAGGCCAAGCGCACCACCGACCTGGCCGAACGGACCGCGCTCTACGAACAGGCCCAGGTCGTGTTCAAGGAGCAGGCGCCGTGGGTGACCGTGGCGCATTCGGTCGTGTTCATGCCGGTGCGCAAGGAAGTGATCGACTACCGGGTGGATCCGTTCGGCATCCACCAGTTCTACGGCGTGGACCTGGCCGAATAGCCTAGGTCCGGTCGCGCTAGCTTCCCCCCGTCCGGCCTCCTTGCGGAGGTGGCCCGGACGGGGGGAAGGTTCCCGCCATGCTCGGCTTCGCGCTGCGACGGCTCGGCCTGGTGGTGCCGACCTTCTTCGGCATCACCCTGCTGACGTTCGCGCTGATCCGCCTGATCCCCGGCGACCCCATCGAGGTCATGCTGGGCGAGCGCGGCATCGACCCAGATCGCAAGGCCGTCCTGCTCGCCAAGCTCGGCCTCGACCGGCCGCTGTGGGAGCAGTACGTCGGCTACATCGGCGACGTGCTGACCGGCGACCTCGGGCTTTCGCTGGTGACCAAGAACCCCGTGCTGGGCGAATTCCTGACCCTGTTCCCCGCCACGGTCGAGCTCTCGCTCTGCGCCATCCTGTTCGCCCTGGCGATCGGCCTGCCGTGCGGCGTGATCGCCGCCTTGCGCCGCGGCCGGACGTTCGACCACGCCCTGATGACCGCGTCGCTGACCGGCTATTCCATGCCGATCTTCTGGTGGGGCCTGCTGCTGATCCTCTTTTTCTCGGTCGACCTGGGCTGGACGCCGGTGTCCGGGCGCATCTCGGCGATCATGTTCGTGCCGGCCACGACCGGCTTCATGCTGATCGACGCGCCGCTGTCGGGCCAGGAAGGGGCGCTGGTCTCGGCGCTGCGCCACCTGATCCTGCCGTCGATCGTGCTGGGCACCATCCCGCTCGCCGTGGTGGCGCGCATGACCCGCTCGGCCATGCTCGAGGTGCTCGGCGAGGATTACATCCGCACGGCCAGGGCCAAGGGGCTTTCGCCGTGGCGGGTGGTGATCGTCCACGCCCTGCGCAACGCGCTGATCCCGGTGATCACGGTGATCGGCCTGCAGGTCGGCACGCTCTTGGCCGGCGCCATCCTGACCGAGACGATCTTCGCCTGGCCGGGCATCGGCAAGTGGCTGGTGCAGTCGATCTACCGGCGCGACTACCCTTCGGTGCAGGGCGGCATCCTGCTGGTCGCCACCATCGTCATCCTCGTCAACCTCGCGGTCGACCTGCTCTACGGCGTGGTCAACCCGCGCATCCGCCACGCCCGGCCATGACGACGGCGGACGCGGCGCACCGGGCGGTGGCCGACGAATCGGCACGGCCCGTCCCGCCGCTGGCGGCTTTGTGGCACGATTTCGCGCGCAACAAGGGGGCGGTGGCCGGGCTCGGCTTCGTCGTCGTGCTCGTCGTCGTCGCCCTGCTGGCCGACGTGATCGCGCCCTATCCGCCGGCCGAGCAGTTCCGCGACGCCTTCCTGGCGCCGCCGGCGTGGGTCGAGGGCGGCTCGCTGCGCTTCGTGCTCGGCACCGACGACGTCGGGCGCGACATACTTTCGCGTCTGATCCACGGCGCCCGGCTGTCGCTGTTCATCGGCTCGATCGTCGTCACCCTGTCGCTCGCGGTCGGCATCCTGCTGGGCCTGGCCGCGGGCTACGCCGGCGGCATCGTCGAGATCGCCGTCATGCGCGCCATGGACGTGCTGCTCGCCCTGCCGTCGCTGTTGCTCGCCATCGTCATCGTCGCGATCCTGGGGCCCGGCCTGATCAACGCCATCCTGGCGGTCGCCATCGTCGTCTTGCCGCACTATGCCCGGCTGACGCGCGCCGCCGTGCTGACCGAGATCGGCAAGCCCTACGTGACGGCGAGCCGGGTGGCCGGCGCCGGGCCGTGGCGCGTGATGTTCGTGACCATCCTGCCCAACTGCATGGCGCCGCTGATCGTCCAGGCCACGCTCGGCTTCTCGAACGCGATCCTGGACGCCGCCGCGCTCGGCTTCCTCGGCCTCGGCGCCCAGCCGCCGACGCCCGAGTGGGGCACCATGCTGGCCGGGGCCTTGCAGTTCATCCAGCGCGCCTGGTGGGTGGTGACCCTGCCGGGACTAGCGATCCTGACCACCGTGCTGGCGTTCAACCTGATGGGCGACGGGCTGCGCGACGCGCTCGACCCGAAGCTGAAGCGCTGATGGCGCTGCTCGAGGTGCGCAACCTGACGGTCGCGTTCCCGACCACGCGCGGCGATCTCGTCGCGGTCGACGGGCTCGACCTCGAGGTCGAGGCGGGCGACCTGGTGGGCATCGTCGGCGAATCGGGCTCGGGCAAGTCGGCCGCCAGCCTGGCCGTGCTGGGGCTGATACCCTTCCCCGGCCGGGTCACGGCGGACCGGCTCGCCTTCGACGGCCGAGATCTGCTGGCGCTTTCCCCCGCGGCGCGGCGCGCGCTGGTCGGCAAGGACATCGCCATGGTGTTCCAGGAACCGATGACCAGCCTGAACCCGTGCTACACGGTCGGGTTTCAGATCGCCGAGATGCTGGCCGCCCACGAGAGCCTGGGCCGCGCCGCCCGGCGCGCGCGCGCGATCGAGCTGCTGCGCCGGGTCGGCATCCCCTCGCCCGCCGAGCGTCTCGAGGCCTACCCGCACCAGTTGTCCGGCGGCATGTGCCAGCGGGTGATGATCGCCATGGCGATCGCGTGCCACCCGCGATTGCTCATCGCCGACGAGCCGACCACCGCGCTCGACGTGACGATCCAGGCGCAGATTCTCGACCTGCTGCTCGAGCTCCAGGCCGAGCGGGGCATGGCGCTGGTGCTCATCACCCACGACATGGGCGTGGTCGCGGAAACCGTGCGGCGGGTCATCGTCATGTACGCCGGCCAGGCGGTGGAGGAGCGCGAGGTCGCGCAACTGTTCGCGGCGCCGCGCCATCCCTACACCGCGGCGCTGCTCGACGCCCTGCCCGAGCGCGTCCAGGACCGCGCCCGTCTGGTGCCGATCCCCGGCATGGTGCCGGCGCTCGACGCCAAGCCCGCGGGCTGCCTGTTCCACCCGCGCTGCCGTTTCGCCGACGCCCCGTGCCGCGTTGACCGCCCGCCGCTGGCGCCCGACGGCGCCGGGGCCGTGCGCTGCTTCTACCCCAGGCCCGCGCCGTGAGCGAACCTCTGCTGGTCGCGCGCGACCTGGCGCGGAGCTACCGGGTCGGCCGGGGCATGTTCGCTTCGCCGCTGACGCTCAAGGCGGTGGACGGCGTCTCGTTCGACCTGGCGCCGGGGAAGACGCTTGCGGTGGTCGGCGAATCGGGCTGCGGCAAATCGACGCTCGGGCGCCTGATCAGCATGATCGAGCGCCCGAGTGCCGGATCGCTCGCGATCGACGGCCTCGACGGGGCCGATCCCGCAAATCGGCGCAAGCTGCGCCGGCGCGTTCAGATCGTGTTCCAGGACCCCTACGGCTCGCTCAACCCGCGCCACAAGGTGGGCTCGATCCTGGAGGAGCCGCTGGTCGTCAACACGACGCTGCCCCGGGCCGAGCGGCGCCAGGCCGCCCAGGCCATGATGGCGAAAGTCGGCCTCAGGCCCGAGCACTACGACCGCTACCCGCACATGTTCTCGGGCGGTCAGCGCCAGCGCATCGCCATCGCGCGCGCGCTGATGCTCAACCCGGGGATCGTCGTCGCCGACGAGCCAGTCTCGGCGCTCGACGTGTCGATCCAGGCGCAGGTGCTCAACCTGCTGCTCGACCTGCAGCGCGATTTCGGCGTGGCCTATGTGTTCATCTCCCACGGGCTGGCCGTGGTCCGCCACATCGCCGACGACGTCATGGTCATGTACCTGGGACGCGCCGTCGAGCAGGGTCCGGCGCGAACCTTGTTCGCCGCCCCCCGCCATCCCTACTCCCGGGCGCTGCTGGCGGCGGCGCCGCGCGTCGGCGCGGCGCGGCGCGAGCGTGCGCCGCTCGTGGGCGAGCCGCCCTCGCCGCTCGACCCGCCGGCCGGCTGCGCCTTCCACACGCGCTGTCCCCACGCCACCGATCGCTGCGCCGCCGAGCGCCCCCAGCCGCGCGAGGTCGACGGCCGAATGGTCGCCTGCCACCACGCCGAAACGATCGCGGCATGAAAGCGCGCACCCTGCATCGGATCGGCCTGTTCGGCTGGATCCTGTTCATCCTCTCGGCGCTCTTCTTCATGG
>CAZGYG010000021.1:0-38852 GCA_964530335.1 uncultured Rhodospirillaceae bacterium
AGGAGATCGCCGGTGAGCACGTCGTTGCCGCCGAGCCCGGTCAGCACGTTCGAACTGTTGTTGCCAGCGATGACGTTGCCCACGTCGTTGCCCGTGGCATCGACGCTCGAGGTGCCCAAGAGAACGATGTTCTCGAAGCCATCCGGCAGCACGATGCTGATGGAGCCGCGAACGGTGTCGGTGCCGGCCGAGTCGAACATCAACGCGAACTCGCCGCTGTTGCTGACGAAGTATTGGTCGTCGCCGACGCCGCCCAGCATGATGTCGGTGCCGGTGCCGCCGTCGATCACGTCGTTGCCGGCGCCGCCGGACAGCCGATCGTCGCCGGTGCCGCCGTTGAGCTTGTCGTTCTCGGTGCCGCCGTACAGCCGGTCGTTGCCGTCGCCACCGTCTATCGTGTCGTTGTCGGCGTTGCCGAACAGCCGGTCGTTGCCGACCTTGCCGTCGAGAACATCGTTGCCGCCGTTGCCGGTCAACGTGTTCAAGCCCGTGTTGCCGTTGATGACGTTGGCCAGGGCGTCGCCGGTGGCGTCGAGGGCACCGACGCCGAGCAGCGTGATGTTCTCGACGGCGCCAACCGCTTGCGCAGTGTTCAGATCGACGTCCACCGTCGATTCGATCCTGTCGGTGCCGGTGCCGCCGGTCTCGTCCGCGATGTCGCCCGCGTTGTCGAAGACGTAGACGTCCGCGCCCGCGAGCCCGACGAGCGAGTCGCCCAAGAGGCCGCCGTCAAGGCGGTTGATGACGCCATTGCCCGTGATGATGTCGGCGAAGTCGCTGCCGATCACGTTCCCGATTGAGGCCAGCGTGTCGCTGCCGACACCGAGACCCGAGGCCGTGCCGGCGGTGAGGTTCACGATCACGGCCCCCGTAGCGTCGGCGTACCTCGCCGTGTTGGTGAGGCCTCCACCGTCCAAGGCATCGGCGCCCGCGCCACCGGTCAGGGTATCCTCCCCGCCGCCGCCGAGCAGGGTGTCGGTGCCGGTCCCGCCAAAGAGCTTGTCCGCGCCTTCTCCGCCATTGAGGATGTCGTTGTCCGCGCCGCCGAACAGCGAGTCGGCGCCGTCTCCGCCATCGAGGCGGTCGTTGCCCGCGTCGCCGAACAGCGAGTCGGCGCCACCGAGCCCGGACAGCGTGTCGTTGCCGGCGTCGCCGGTAATGATATCGACCGCGGCAGTGCCGGTCAGGGTATCGTTGCCGAGGGTGCCGGTGATAACGGCCATATTGATGTTCTCCTCTGTGACGCCGGGAAGCGCCTATGCGGAGCGGCTTCCGGGCGAAGGGTCAAGACGCGAAAACGACGGCCGCCTCATTCCGGCCACATTTCCAACTTAGGCGTTTTCGTTTGCGATGTAAACTGATTTCATGGCCGTCGGGTGTATCGGCGGTCATAGGGTTGTTTTTTTCGACCCTGGTCCTTCCCAGCGGCCAATTCGGGGCCAGCGGTGGAACGTTAAGGCGCCGCCCGGCGATGGCGCCGAGCCAGCCGTAACGCATTTTGATCCGATCGAGTGACGGAATCATTAACGCCTCGTGACCCGTGGCGTCGGCCCGTCGACTCCGTCCGCGGCCGTCAAACAAGGTTTATATCCGCGGCCACGACATCGGTCGAGGTGCCATCGAAGGTCGCGATCACGGTGTAGCCGTTGACACCCGTTGCGCCGTCGTTCGTGCTGTTGTCGTAGTCACGTCGGCCCCGCCGCCACCGGTCAGGGTATCCTGGCCGTCAGCGCCGATCAGGGTGTCGGCGCCGATACCGCCGAACAGCTTGTCGTTGCCCCCTTCGCCCTTGAGGATGTCGCTGCCGTCATCGCCGAACAGGGTGTCGGCGGAACCACCCCCGAGCAGTTGGTCGTTCCCGGCAAGCCCGGTGATGGTATCGACCGCGCTGGTGCCACCAAGCGAATCGGCGCCGATGGTGCCGGTGATGACGGCCATGAGATGGCCTCCTTTTGTGGCGCCGCGGATCGCTGACGCCGGGCCCAAGCTAGACGGCGGAGAGGATACCCTTAATCAATTGCTCCATAACGCTTAGCGGCTGATTGACACTCAGCCGCGGCCGCCTTATTTCCGCCATATTTCACCATAAGCCATTCTCAAGACGACGTAAATGGTTTCATCGGTTATGGCATGTGCCGGCCGTCACAAACGGGCCTTGAGCAACGGACGCCGAAACCGCGCCGGGTGTCCCCCTTAGGCCTTGATGAAAAGGTCGCGCGGGAAATCGGTCAGGCAGGTCGCGCCCCGCTCGGTCACCAGGACCGTCTCGGAGAGCTCGTAGCCCCAGTCGGCCAGCCACATGCCGAGGATGATGTGGAGCGTGTTGCCCGCTTCGAGCACCGAGGCGTCGCCCGGACGCAGGCTGATGGTGTGCTCGCCCCAATCGGGCGGGTAGCCGAGCCCGATCGAGTAGCCGATGCGCGATTCCTTCTTCAGCCCGTGGCGCGCCAGCACGGCACGCCAGGCGGCCTCGACCTGGGCACCGGTCGCGCCCGGCCGCACGGCGTCCAGCGCGGCCGCCATGCCCTCGCCGACCGCCTTGGCCAGGTCGACCAGGGCCGGCTTGGGCCGGCCGAGCTGCATGGTGCGCGCGAGCCCCGCGGTGTAGTGCCGGCACGCGCCGGCGAGCTCCAGCGCCACCGCGTCGTCGGTCCCGAACCGGCGGTCGGTCCACAGCGGGTGCGGCGCCGCGGCGTTGGGCCCGGCCATGATGGTCGGCGGCAACGCGGTCATGTCGCCGGCGTAGGCTTGCTGCCCGGCGACCTGGGCGGCCAGGATCCTGGCGGTGGCGTCGCATTCGCGCACGCCGGGCGCGATCGCCTCGTGGGCCACGCGCATGGCGCCTTCGGCGAGGCGCGCGGCCTGGCGCATGTACGCGACCTCGGCCGGGCTCTTGACCGCGCGTACCCAGTTCACCAGCAGGTCGGCCGCGACGACGTTCGCGTCGGGCAGGCCGGCTAGGAGCCGGGCGTGCGCCCTGGGCGCATAGTAGTAGGTATCGGTCTCGACACCGATCCGGCGCCGGCCCCAGCCTTTGCCACGAAGCCAGGCGGCGACCCAGTCCATCGGGTGCTTGTCATCCCGATGAACGTGGTCCTCGGGCCAGCCGACGATGCGCTCGGGCGGAAGCCAGGAGGTCAGCCGGCCGCCGGCCGCGTCCATGGCACGCCCGACCCAACAGGGCGCCTCGTCCTCGATCGGCACGACGACGACCTGGGGCGTGTAGAACGACCAGCCATCGTAGGCCGTGAGGTAGTGCTGGTTGGCGATGTCGGTGACGATCAGCAGATCGATGTTCGCCGCCGCCATGCGGGCGCGCACGCGGCCGAGTCGCTCGTCGTACTCGGCGCGATCGAACGGCAATGGGACCATGGGATTCAGCGGTCGAATGCGATCAAGGCCAGGAAGTCGCCCGGCTGGACGAGCCCGCCGTGGCAGCGTCCCAGCAGCGCGCCGTCGCGTCCCGCGCGGTATTCGGCCGGGGCGTCGAGCGGCCGTTCGACCCGGTGCAGGCGGCACACCATGTCGCCCGCCTTGACCGGCGCGCCAAGCTCGACCGCGTACTCGACCAGGCCGTCACCGTCGGCGATCAGATAGCTCCGGTCGTCACAGGCCATCCAGCGCACGGGGCCGGTGCGGTCGGGCGCGCCGTCGAGGATGCCGAGGTGGCGCAGCACGTTGCGGATGCCGCGTTCGGCGATGGCGACCGTCGCCGGTGTTGTCGACCCGCCGCCGCCGAGTTCGGTGCTCAGGTGCGGCTTGCCGAGCGACTCGACGGCGGTATCGAGCATGCCCTCGGCGTCGAGCTCGCGCAGCACCAGCCCGACCGGCGCGGCGAACGCCTCGAGCATGGCGGCGGCCCGCGCCTGCTGGGCCTTGTCGGCGAGCTCGTGGATCGCCGCGAAGGGCAGGAATTCCATGGTGCGGCCGCCGGAATGGATGTCGAGCACGGCGTCCATGCCAGGCAACAGCGCCCGATACACCCAATCCGCCATCTGCTGGGTGATGGTGCCATCGGCGCGGCCGGGAAACGCTCGGTTCATGTTGCCGCCGTCGATCGGCGAAGTGCGCCGGCCGGCGCGGAACGCCGGATAGTTGAGCGCGGGCAGCACGACGATGCGGCCGCGCACACGCGCGGGATCGAGGTCGCGGATCAGCTTGGTGAGCGCAATCGGACCTTCGAGCTCGTCGCCGTGATTGGCCCCGGTCAGCAGCACGCTGGGCCCGGTGCCCCGCGCGATGACGGCGATCGGCCAGCGGATGGCGCCCCAGCCCGACTCGTCGCGCGAGTGCGGCACGGTCAAGACGCCGACGTGCTTGCCTTCGGCGTCGAGCGGAATGCTCGGCCTGACCTTGCTGCCCGAGATCACGTCGCCCCCTCGGCGCTCTCAAACGAGGTCGCGCTTGATCTTCTTCTCGATCAGCCGGTCGGCCATCCTGCGGTCGCCCTCCCACGCGATCAGGCGGCCGGACAGCAGCCAGTGGGTGCGCGTCGCCTTCAGCTTGCAGCGGCCGTCGATCTTGGTCTGCCATGTCCCCTTGCGGTAGGTGAACACGCTGCCCATCTCGGTCGCCGCGCTCAGGGGGTCACCCTCGGCGATCGCCACGTTCTCCTTGACCCAGCGAGCGACCTCGACGCCGGTGTCGCCGATGACGACCCGGCCCGCGTTTTCCTCGGCGCGCACGGCCACCGTTCCCTTGCCCACGTCGCGCTCGATGATGCGGTGGAACGTCGGCGGCTCGACCACGGTCGCCGCCATGGGCGGCCCCTGCTCGGCCGGAAGGAACGCGATCCTCTTGTCGGCCATGCGCGGCTTGCGGACCGGAAGCTCGAGCGCGCTGCGCCCGGTCACCAGGCCAAGGGTCACGACCTCGGGCGCCGGCCAGACCATCGGCCAGTAGGTCGTCGAGATCGCGACCCGGATGCGATGGCCGCGCCCGAACGAGTACGCGATGTCGTTGAGCGGCACGCGCACCCGCGTGCGCTTGCCGGGCGCCATGGCCTTCGGACGGGCGTGGCCGTCGCGGTGGGTCAGGTTGAGCACGCCGAAGCTCGCGCGCGCGACGCGCCCGTCGGGGAACACGTCGTTGAGGCGCACGGCCAGGTAGGCGACACGCTTATCCACCGTCAGCGTCACGTCGAGCGCCGGCTGGCCGAGAATCTCGACCGGGGCCGCCAGCGGTTCGGTCTCGAACACCAGGCTGCGCACGTCGTCCTCGCGCTGGTCGGTCGGGTACTGGGGCCCGTAGCCGCCGATGCCGTGCGGGCACCATTCGCCCCCGGCGAGCCCCACGGTCTGGTCCGACACGTGCTTGAGGGTCACGGACTTGCCGGCGCGGGAGCCGAGCGCGCCGCCCGGGTTCAGGTACAGGCGGCGGGTCGCGATCGCGGGCGACGGCCACGCGGGCTCGCCGACCCAGCGCCCCGGACAGGTCTCGTAGCCGCCGGTGGGCGGCACGTCCTGCTGCATCCAGACCCGCAACATGGGCTCGGCCATGATCCCGGTGTCGATACCCTTGAGCCAATGGTCCCACCAGCGCACGCATTCCTGCAGGTAGCCGATGGCCGGGCCGGGCGCCGCCTGATGACCGTACTTGTGCGCCCACGGCCCGATCAAGCCCAGCCGGGGCACCTTCAGATTGGCGAGCAGCCGGGGAATGGCGTTGGAATAGCCGTCCATCCAGCCGCCGGTGGCGAACACCGGGCAGCGGATGGCGCCGTAATCCTCGTTGACCGAGCCGTGCTTCCAGTAGGCGTCGCGGCGCTGGTGGGTGAACCAGGCCTCGAGCGGGAACGCGAGCTGGTTGAGCCGGGCTTGCCACTTGTCGCGCCACTCGGGACCGGAAACCTCGGGGTCCGGCGGGCAGTGCAGCCGGGTGAAGAACGACGAGCCCCAATCGAGCATGTCGTTGAGCAAGCACCCGCCCATCCAGTGCATGTCGTCGGTGTAGCGGTCGTCGGTCGAGCAGTTGGTCACGATGGCGGCCAGCGCCGATGGCCTGAGCGCGGCCACCTGGAGCGAGTTGAAGCCGCCCCACGAGCTGCCGATCATGCCGACCTTGCCCGAGCACCACGGCTGGGCGGCGATCCACGCGATCAGCCCCTTGCCGTCGGCGAGCTCCTGGGCGGCGTACTCGTCGTTCATCAGCCCGTCGGCATCGCCTGATCCGCGCATGTCGACGCGCAGGCAGGCGTAGCCATGGCCGGCGAAATACCGGAGCATGGGGTCGTCGCCGCCCCGGGTCGAATCGCGCTTGCGGTACGGCAGATAGGTCAGGATCGCGGGGACCGGCGTCTTCTCCGCCCCCTCGGGCAGCCAGATGCGCGCCGCCATGCGTTCGCCCGTGTTGCCGACCGGCACCCAGACGTTTTCGATCTCGCGCCAGGCGCGTTTCGGTTTCTCGACGATGTGCATGGTTCCCTCCCCCGACGTGGCAAGCCTGTATACACCAAGTTCACGCCGCGGCGTCAGCGCGCCCTGGCCCGCCCCGCCACCGCCTGGCCGACGACGGCCGCGAGCACCAGCACGCCGCCCGCGAGGGTCGCCTCGCTGGGCGTCTCGCTGTAGGCGAAGAAGACCCACAACGGCCCTAGCACGATCTCGAGCTGGGACAGCAGCGTGACCTGAACCGCCGGCAACAAACGCGCGCCGGCGATGAACAGCAGCAGACCCAAGGTCACCTGGACCGAGCCCATGAGGACGCAGACTGCGATGTCCCGCCACGGCACGATCACGTCGCCGCCACTCGCGCCCAGCCCGACCAGCATGACCAGCGCGCCCGCGACGGTGATGACCGGGACCATGTCGGCGCCGCGGCCGGCGCGCAGTGCCACGACGAACAACGAGAAGGCCATGGCGCAGGCGATGGCGAACCCGGTCCCGGCGACGTCGGCCGCGACCAGCGAGCCGGCGATCATGACCGCGACGCCGGTGAAGGCCACGGCCATGGCGAACCAGGTCGCGCGCCGCACCGGTTCGCGCAGCGCCAGCCACGCGAGCAGGGCCACCAGCAGCGGCTGCGCCGCCAGGATGAACATCGTGTTGGCCACGGTCGTATTGGTCAGGGCCAGAATGAAGCAGATGTTCGCCGCGCCGATGAACACCGCGGCGAGCAGGCCGGACCGGCCGGTCGCCTGGAACGCGCGCAAGAGCCCGGCGCGCGCCCGCCAGGCGACCACGGCGAAGCCGGTGATCGCCATGGTCCCGGCGCGCCAGAAGCTGATCTGCCAGGCGTCGGCGGTCTCGACGCTGCGCACGAGCACCCCGCCCAGACTCCACACCAGCCCGGTCAACAGCACCAGCACGACGCCGCGCGCGTAATCGCTCATGGCCGGCGCATGGCTCGATCCCCAAGGGCGCGCGAATGTGCCGACACGGTTCCCGAGCGTCAAGCGGCGGCGCGCCGGCCGCCGTGCCGCGTGCTCACGAATTCGTGGCTTGATTACCGGTCGCCGCCGTCCTAGTAGCAACCACCTCAGTCCCCCGTAGATCAAGGATCGCCACCATGCGCTTCGTCCACCTGGCCGTCTCCCTCGTTGCTATCGCTGCCGCACTCGTGGCCGTTGTCCATGCCCCGCGCGCCCACGAGGTGACCGACCCGGCGCTGGTCGAGCGTTTCGAGTTCCTAAGCCGCAACGGCAATTCCGCTTGCTCGCTCGAGTTCATGCAGTCGATCGCTACCTTGCCTGACGGATCGCGGCTGCAGGGCTCGTGCTGCAGCCCCATGAACCTCGAGCGCTACGGCGCCCAAGTGACCGGCCTGAGGAAGTTGTCCGCGGTCGCCATCGTCCCGCCCGACCCCTACGACGTCGATGCCGCGTTGGCGCGCCGGCTGCTCGCCGCCTATGACCTCGAGTTGACCGGGTCCGAGCGGGCTCGTTACGACGAAGCCGTGTCGCTGTCCGACGAGGGCGGACCCTGCTGCTGTCAGTGCTGGCGATGGTCGGTCTACGGCGGTCTCGCGAAACTCTTGATCCGTGAGCACGGTTTCGATGGTCCCCAAGTCGCCGAGGTTTGGGACCTGTCCGATGGCTGCGGCGGCGCCGAGCACCAGCATGGCGCGACCTGAGTGATGCTCCGGCTGTGGGGGCCGCTCGTCGCCGTCCTCCTGACCGTTGCCCCTCTGCCGCTCGCCGCCCATTCGTTGGAGGAGTTGCAGGCCGAACTCACCGTTCGGGAGGACTACGTCGAATTCGTCGACCGAGTAGCTCCGGACTTCGTTCTTGAAGATGCCGAAGGTCAGGCCGTCGCGCTTCACGATCTGGCCGGGAAAGTCGTCGTGCTGTGGTTCATCTACGCGGGATGCCCCGACGTATGCCCGCTCCATAGCGACAAGATCGCCGAGGTGCAGAGCCTGGTGAACCAAACCCCGATGATCGACCGGGTCGCCTTCGTGGCGATCACCACCGACCCGGTCCGCGATACCCCGGACGTGCTTGCCGCCTACGGGTTCGCGCACGGGCTCGTGCCCGACAATTTCTCGTTCCTGACCAGCGGCGCCGAAGCCCTGGACGCCACCCGCGCGCTGGCCGAACGCTACGGGCTCAAGTTCACCCAGGAGGACGATGGGTAACAGATGCACGGCGTGGTCACTCACGTGATCGATAAAAACGGTCGGCTACGCGCTCGCTTTCACGGGCTCAAATTCGAGACGACCAACGCGCTCGTGTTCATCAACGCCCTCACTAACGACGGCCATTGAGGTCGGGACGCCGCGCCAGAGGCGTCAAGCGGCGGCGCGCCGGCCGCCGAAGGTCTGCAGCGCGACCGCGCCGAGCACGATCGCGCCTCCGACGAGCGTCGTCGCCGCTGGGCGCTCGCCGTAGGCCAGGAACACCCAGAGCGGGCCGAGAACGACCTCGACCATGGCGAGCAGGATCACCCGCGCCGCCGGCAGCGCGCGCGCTCCGGCCATGAACGCGATCGTGCCCACGGTCGAGGCCGCCGCCATGGCCGCGCACAGCACGGCGTCGCCGGGCGCGATGGCCAGGCGGCCGCCGGTCACGATCACGGCGGCCGTCATCACCATGACGCCCGAGACCACGATCACCGGCAGCATGTCGATCGTCGGGCGCACGCGCAGCGTCACCGTGAACGCGGCGAAGGCGAACGATCCGGTAAAGGCGACGAGCGTGCCGACGACACCCCCGCCGATGCTGCCGCCGATCATGACGGTCACGCCGATCGCGGCCAGGGCGATCCCGGCCACGGTCGCCGCCGAGACGCGCTCGCCCAGCAGCAGCCACGCCAGCAGCGCGACGATCAGGGGCTCGGCCGACAGCATGAACAGCGTGTTGGCGACCGTGGTCAGCGTGATGGCGACGACGAACCCGGTGTTGCTGATGGCGTAGAGCAGCGCAGCCACGAGGCCGATCCGGCCGACCGCGGCGAAGGCCCGCGCGGCGCCGCCCCGGTAGCGGGCCACGATGATGCAGAGCGCGACCAGCGCGGTGAGGCCCGAACGCCAGGCGTTGATCTGCCAGGCGTCCGCCGCGACGACGCTGCGCAGCAGCAGCCCCTGGCAGCTCCAGACCAGGCCGGCCGCGAGGCACAGCGCCACGCCGCGCTCCTGGGGCGAGAGCCGCGACACGTATCAGAGCAGCGGGAAGTAACGCCCGGCGAGCAATGGGCCCGTCGGCCGCGCCGCGACCGGATAGAACGGCACGTCCTTGGTCGTCCCCACCAGCCACGCGGGCACTCCGTCGATTTCGGGCTCGACGACGGCGGCGCGCGCGCCGTCGCGCATGACGTTGACCACCGTCGCCCGGCGCGGCCGATCGGAATCGTTGGGGTACGAACCGTGGACCATGAGCGGGTGATGGATCGCCGCCTCGCCCGCCCGGAGTTCGACCGGGATCGGCTTGAACGCGGCGCGTTGTTCGGGCGACAGGACCGCTTCGATGGCGCGCATGTCCTCGGTCAGCCCGGTGATGGGCAACAGGCCCCAGCGATGGCTGCCCGGCACGTAGTGGAGGCAGCCGTTCGCAACGGTTGAATCGTCGAGCGCAATCCAGAACGACGCGTGCGCCATGGGCTGGCTGTAGGTCCAGTAGGAATAGTCCTGGTGCCAGGCGACGATGCCGCCGTTGCGCGCCGGCTTGCAGAAGAGCTGGTCGTGCAAGAGTCGCACCGGTCCACCCAACAACTGGCGCGCGGGCACGGCAATCGCCGGGTGCCAGATCAGGTCGTGGAACCCGGGGCGCAGCCGCCACGCGCCGGCCGCGTGGAGCAACCGCCGGCCGGGATCGTCAGCGGCGTTGGCCCGGTACTCGTACCAGTATTGCCGGCCGTCGTGCTCGGGGCGCCAGAACTCGTCAAGTTCGACCCTGAGCGCGGCGACCTGCGCCGCGTCGAGCACGCCGAGCCCGGCGACGAAACCGTACTCGCGGTAGTGCGCGACCTGGTCGTCGCCAAGGCGGTAGCGCGCCGCGCCGTCGCGCGGAAACAGCGCGGTCAGAGGCTGGTGGCTGAAGGCCAGATCGCGCGTCATCGCGGTGACGACGGCGCCTAAACCACGCCGTCGGGCAGTTCGGCCTTGCGCTTGGCGACGAAGGCCGTGAGCGCCTCGTCGATGCCGGGGTCGAGCGGCGGCGCCTGGTATTCCCCGAGCATCTTGCCGGCCGTCGCCACGGCGCGTGTGTTGGCGTCCTGCGCGCCTTCGGCCTGCCACTGCTCGAACGAATTGTTGTCGCACGTCGCCGGCAGGTAGAACGCGGTCGTGTAGTTGCGCCTGGTGTGGGCGCAGCCCAGGTAATGCCCGCCGGGCCCGACCTCGAACAGCGCGTCCATGGCCAGCCCTTCGGCCGACAGGTCGACGCCGTGGGCGAAGCGTTCGAGCATCCCGACCTGATCGGCGTCGAGCACGAACTTGCCGTAGCCGGCGGTCAGCCCGGCTTCGAGCCAGCCCGCCGAATGGAGCACGAAGTTGGTGCCGGCCAGCAAGGTCGGGATCATGGTCTGGACCGATTCGTAGGCGGCCTGGGCGTCGGCGATCTTGGAGCCGCACAGCATGCCGCCGGCGCGCACGGGCACCTTATACTTGCGTGCGAGCTGGCACGAGAGATAGATCATCTGCGCCGGCTCGGGCGTGCCCATCATCGGCGCGCCCGACTGCATCGACACGGTCGAGACGAAGCAGCCGTAGACCATGGGCACGCCGGGCCGGACGAGCTGGGTGAAGGCGAGCCCGGCGAGGACCTCGGCGTTGAGCTGGGCGACCGCCCCGGCGGTCGAGGCCGGGCTCATGGCGCCGGCCATGATGAACGGCGTCACCAGCACCGGCTGGTTGGCCTTCGCATAGACCTTGAGCGCGGCCAGCATGGTGCCGTCCCAGACCAGCGGCGAGTTGCAGTTGACCACCGAGATCAGCACCGCGTTGCGGTCGACGAAATCGTCACCGAACAGGATGCGCGCCATCGTCAACGTGTCCTCGGCGCGTTCGCGCGCCGTGACCATGCCCATGAACGGTTTGTCGGAATATTTGATGTGGCTGTAGACCATTTCGAGATGCCGCTTCGGCACCGGCACGTCCACCGGCTCGCAGATGACCCCGCCGGAATGATGGATGTGCGGCGTCATGTAGGCGAGCTTGATGAAGTTCCTGAGGTCGTCGATGGTGCCGTAGCGGCGCGCCCCGTCGAGGCCGCGCACGAACGGCGAGCCGTAGGTCGGCGCGAACACGGTGTGGCGGCCGCCGATGGTGACGCTGCGCTCCGGGTTGCGGGCGTGCTGGACGAAGGTTTCGGGGATGGTGGCGAGCTTGGCGAGCACCAGCTCGCGCGGGATGCGCACGCGCTGGTCCTTGACCTCGGCGCCGGCGGCGCGCCACAGCGCCAAAGCCTCGTCGTCGCGGAAGTCGATGCCGATCTGCTCGAGCACGGTCATCGACGCGTCGTGGATGACCTCGAGCCCGGCCGCGTCCAGGAGCTCGTAGACCGGGATGTCGCGGACCAGCGTCCGCTTCTGGACGATCGGCGCGTGCAGACGCTCGGCGCGGCGCGCCTCTCGCCCCCTGCGTTGCTGGACAATGGCCATGGCCGGCCTCCCTCGGACGACACCCGAACCTTAGATCAGTTCGAGGCGCGCGGGAACCTGCCAGACACGACTCAGGGCCGAGGTAACGGGAAGTGCTCGATCCTCTCGGCAATCCAGCGCGCCAATTGGGTTCGCGACATTCGGGAATCCGCGAGCGCCTCCATGACGAGGAACGCCGTTGCATCGACTTGGGCGGGATCCCGAAACCGGTATCCGCTGCGTTCCAGAAACATCGTCATCATGGTCAGCGCCGTACGCTTGTTGCCGTCAACGAACGCATGGCCCTTTGCGATCCCATGGGCCAGCGCCGCTGCTCGGTCCTCGATTCGCGTATAGTACCCATTGAACGGCCGCGCCGCAGCCGCCTCGACCCCTTCGTGCGACAAGACATGCGGAAGTTCGCCGACGTTGAGGACACGATGGTGGGCCTCGTGAATGTCCGCCGGCGTGACCCGGTAGTGGCGCCTACCTCTTGGCAAGCTCGGTCATCGACTTCGGGAACATCCGCACAGCCTTGTCGATGACCACGGCCGACGCAGCGCTCGCGTATACGGTGGGCACCTCCGCGACGAGCACGTACCAACCCCGTGCGGATGGAGCCGGCGGCAGCGGCGTGCCCACCGTCACCAGGCGAAAAAGACCTGTGCGACGTCCTTGCTCGTCGACGAACTCGTAGCGACCC
Organism: uncultured Rhodospirillaceae bacterium; assembly: GCA_964530335.1. Lineage (GTDB taxonomy): Bacteria > Pseudomonadota > Alphaproteobacteria > SP197 > SP197 > VGDP01. Next base: position 12,718 of record CAZGYG010000021.1, read on the forward strand.
GAGCGCGGCGCCCTGGCTCCGGGCCGAAGCCGGCCGTCGCCGTACCCTGTCGGCGTTGAATGCAGATAACCCGCGACCATACGAAAATCATACCGTCAAGTGGCCACCCTGTCATTGTGGCCGGGAAAGCGGCTCAGGGCAGCGGCGGGGCCGTCATCTCCGCAGGCGGGCGGAGCCCCATCCTGGCCAGGCTGGTCGGCGCCACGGCGAGCTGATCGACGATGCCCTCGGCCGCGCCGCCCTCGGGATGCCCGATGTCGTAGAACGGCACCAGGCGCTCGACGTCGGAGTTGCCGCCGTGGCGGCCGTCGGCGGTCATGCCGTGATCCGCCGTGAACAGCACCCGATACCCCGCCTCGCGCCAGATCGGAACGGCGTCGGCCAGCGCGTTGTCGACCGCCCAGATCTCGTGCCGGTACTCGCGCGATTCGCCGCCGTAGACGTGGCCGACCGAATCCGGACCGAAGGTGTGGACGAGCAGGTAGTCCGGCGCGAAGCGGCGGATCAGCATGGTCGCCTTGGCCATGACGTCCTGCTCGCTCGGCAGGTGCAGGTTCTCCTTGGTCGCGCGCTCGTCGCCGTAGAACCGGCCGTGCTGGATCGCCAGGCTGTCGTCGTCGACCTCGATGTCGCGCACCGGGTCGTAGGGCACCCGGTTGTACATCTGCGAGAAGTTCCAGTGCGCGACCGCGCCCGTCACGCGGCCCGCGGCGCGCGCCACGCCGAACACGTGCGGACCCCGCGACAGCGGGATCAGGTCGTTGCTGCGCAACCCGTGGACGTGGGGCGGGGTTCCGGTGTGCAGGGTCTCGTAGACCGGCACCGAGAGCGACGGCAGGACGGTGCGCATGCGCCAGCGTCGCGCCTTGCCGCCCTCGACCAGGCCTTCGAGCGTACCCAGGCACGCCACCGCCGCGTCGAAGCCGATCGCGTCGACCAGTACGAAGACTACCTTTTCCGCCATGCCGCCCCCTTTCGGTGCAAGTCGACGCCGCGATTGCCCGGCGTCGGTCCACTCAGTATAGTTTCCGCCATCAGGAGTGTCCCAAGACACCAACACAGGGAGGAACGTGATGCAACGGAGACCCGAGAATCCGACGAGTCCGCTGGTCGCGCGGCGCCGCCAGGTGCTGGGTGGCATGGGCGCGCTGGCCGCCACGACGGCGCTCGTCAATCCGCTGACGCTCGCGCCCGCGCGGGCCCAGGAGCCGCAGAAGGGCGGCGCGCTGAAGCTGGGCATCGCGTCGGGCCACACCAGCGACCTGCTCGATCCCACCGTGTGGACCGACACCCACGCGTCGATGGTCGGCGCCCAGATCTACAACGCGCTGGTCGAGATCGACGACCAGCGGATGCCGCAGCCCGAGCTGGCCGAGAGCTGGGAGCCCGGCGACAGTCCCGACCTCTGGCGGTTCACCCTGCGCAAGGGCGTGACGTTCACCAACGGCAAGGAACTCGACGCCGAGGACGTGATCTACTCGCTCGCGCGTCACCAGGGCGAGGAGTCGCCGTCCGGCGCCAAGGCGTACATGGAGCAGGTCACCGAGATGACGGCCGACGGCAAGGACAAGGTCGTCTTCAAGCTGGCCGCGGCGAACGCCGATTTTCCGTTCCTGGTGTCCGATTACCACCTGCAGATCGTGCCGGCCGGGTTCACCGACTGGGCCAACCCGGTGGGGACCGGTCCCTACACGGTCAAGCGCTACGAGCCGGGCGTCACCGCCGAGGTCGAGCGCAACCCGAACTACTGGAAGGAGGGCCGTGCCCACGCCGATTCGATCGAGACGCTGTGCATCAACGACACCACGGCCCGGATGAACGCCCTGCAATCGGGCGAGGTGCACTTCGTCAACCGGGTCGACAACAAGACCGTCGATCTGCTGACCCGCTCGAGCGAGATCGCGGTGACGAGCGTCAGCGGCGGCCGCTTCTATCCGTTCGTGATGCTCGTCGACCGGGCGCCGTTGCAGGACAGCAACATCCGGCTCGCGCTCAAGTACGCGTGCGACCGCGAGCGCCTGGTGCAGACGGTGCTGCTCGGCCACGGCTACGCCAGCAACGACCACCCGATCCCCAAGATCGACCCGTTCTTCCATTCCGAGCTGCCGCTGCGCCCCTACGATCCGGACAAGGCCAAGTGGCATCTCAAGGAGGCGGGGCTCGACTCCTTCACCGTCGACCTCTCGACCTCGGACGCGGCGTTCTCCGGCGCGGTCGACGCGGCGGTGATCTACAAGGAAGCCGCGGCCGCGGGGGGCATCGAGGTCAACGTGGTGCGCGAGGCCGCCGACAACTACTGGAACGACGTCTGGATGAAGAAGCCGTTCTGCCTGTCGTACTGGGGCGGGCGGCCGACCGCGGACCTGATGCTGTCGGTGGCGTTCCAGTCCGACGCGGCGTGGAACGACACGTTCTTCAAGAACGCGGACTTCGACAAGCTGCTGATCGAGGGGCGCGGCATCGTCGATTTCGACAAGCGCAAGCAGATCTACTGGACGCTCCAGGAGATCCTGCACAACGACGGCGGCTACCTGGTGCCGATGTTCGCGGACGACCTGTTCGCGCACGTGGCGAACTTGCAGGGCGTGCCAGCGGATTCGGAGGGCGAGCTCCGCGTCTCCGAGCGTGTGTGGTTCGCGAGCTAGTCCGTGTGGCGGCTGACCGCGAGGCGGGCCGGGCTCGGCCTGCTGACCCTCCTCGCGGTCTCGCTGCTCATCTACATCGGCACTGAGCTTCTTCCCGGCGACGTAGCGACCGCGATCCTCGGGCGCAATGCCACGCCCGAGGCGGTCGCGAAGATTCGCGACACCCTGGGGCTCGATCGTCCGATCCTAGTGCGTTACGTCGAGTGGCTGTTCGGCTTCGTCGGCGGCAACCTGGGCACGGCGTTGACCAACGGCCAACCGATCGCCGAGCAGATCGGCTGGCGCCTGGGCAACACCGCGTTCCTGGCCGGCGTCGCCGCGGTGGTGGCCGTGCCGCTGTCGATCGGGCTGGGCCTGGTCGCGGCCGTCTACAAGGACAGCCAGCTCGACCGGGCGATCAACATCACCACGCTGGCGACGATCGCGGTGCCGGAGTTCTTCGTCGCCTACATCATCATCCTGGTGCTGGCCGTGTTCGCCGGCGCGTTTCCCAGCATCGCGCGGGTGGACGACGCCATGGCGCTCGGCGAGCGGCTGTACGCCATCGCGCTGCCGGTCGCGACGCTGACGCTGGTCGTGGTCGCGCACATGATGCGCATGACCCGCGTCGCCGTCGTCGACATCCTCGGACGGCCCTACATCGAGATGGCGCGGCTCAAGGGGATTCGCGACCGGCGCATCGTGCTGCGCCACGCCCTGCCCAACGCGCTCGCCCCGATCGCCAACGTCGTGGCGCTCAACTTGGCGTACTTGATCGTGGGCGTCGTCGTCGTCGAGGTCGTGTTCGTCTATCCCGGCATGGGCCAGCTCATGGTCGATGCCGTGTCCAAGCGCGACCTGCCCATGGTCCAGGCTTGCGGCATGATCTTCGCCTCGACCTACGTGATCCTCAACCTCGTGGCCGATCTGGTCGCCATCTGGGCGAACCCCCGGCTGCGCCACCCGCGCTAGCCGGCGATGCGCTACTTCCGCGACATGCCGCCGACCGCGGCCATCGGGCTTGGGATCGTCGCGGTCAACGTCGTGCTGGCGCTGTTCGGCCCGTGGCTCGCGCCCTATCCCGAAGCCCACCTGGTCACGCCCAGGCCCTGGATGCCGCCGAGCGCCGAGGCCTGGCTCGGCACCGACAACCTGGGCCGCGACCTGCTGACGCGCATGTTGTACGGGGCCCAGACCACGCTCGGCATCGCCTTCGTGGCCACCATGCTGTCTTTCCTGGTCGGCATATTCACCGGCTTCGCCGCCGGGGTGCTCGGCGGCGTGGTCGATCAGGTGATGAGCCGGATCGTCGACGTCCTGATGGCGATTCCTTCGTTGATCCTGTCGCTGCTCATGCTTTCGATCCTCGGCACGGGCGTGCCGGTCCTGATCGCGGTCATCGCGACCGTCGATGCCACGCGCGTGTTCCGCATCAGCCGCGCGCTGGCGATGAACCTGTCAGTCATGGAGTTCGTCGAGGCGGCGCGGCTGCGCGGCGAAAGTCTGGTCTGGCTACTGGGCCGCGAGATCCTGCCGAACGCGCTGCCGCCGTTGGTGGCCGAGTTCGGGCTGCGCTTCTGCTTCGTGATCCTGTTCGTGAGCAGCCTGAGCTTCCTCGGCCTCGGCATCCAGCCCCCGTACGCGGATTGGGGCGGCATGGTGCGCGACAACGCCCAGGCCATCAACTTCGCGGCCTATGACCCGCTGATCGCCATCGCGCCGCTGGCGCCGGCGGTGGCCATCGCGATGCTGACCATCGGCATCAACCTGCTGGCCGACTGGATGCTGGCCAAGCAGAACCGCTCGGTCGACACCGAGGAAGCGTGATGGGCGCGTTGCTGGAGCTGGACGACCTGGTGGTCGAGGCGCGCACCCAGGACGGGGCGTGGACCCGCATCGTCGACGGCGTCAGCCTGCGCGTCGAAGCGGCCGAGGTCCTGGGCCTGATCGGCGAGTCCGGCGCCGGCAAGTCCACCATCGGCCTCGCGTGCCTGGCCTTCGCGCGCCCGGGCGCCCGTTTCGCCGGCGGCCGCGTATTGATCGAGGGCGAGAACGTGCTCGAACGCGACCGCGAGGGCCGCCGGGCCTTGCGCGGGCCCAAGATCGCCTACATCGCGCAGAGCGCCGCCGCGTCGTTCAACCCGGCCATGACCCTGTTCGATCAGGTGTGCGAGGCGCCGCAGCGCCACGGGCTCGCCACGCACGCCGAGGCCCGCCGGTACGCGGTCGAGATGTTCGCCAAGCTCGGCTTGCCCGAGCCCGAGGATTTCGGCCTGCGCTATCCTCACCAGGTCTCCGGCGGCCAGCTCCAGCGGGCCATGGCGGCGATGGCGATGGCGTGCCACCCGTCGCTGCTGGTGTTCGACGAGCCGACCACGGCGCTCGACGTCACCACCCAGATCGAGGTCCTGGCGGCGATCAAGGACCTGATCCGCGACGTGCGCACCGCGGGCGTCTACATCTCCCACGATCTGGCGGTGGTCGCCCAGATCTCCGATCGCATCATGGTCCTGCGCCACGGCCGCACGGTCGAGGAAGGCCCGGCGCGGACGATCATCGAGGCGCCGACCCAGGACTACACCCGCGAACTCGTCACGGCGCGGCGCGAGCACCCGAAGCCCGAGTCGGCCGCGGCTGGCGCGGTTCTGCTCGAGGTCCGTGGCGTGACGGCACGCTACGGCGCCGCCGGGGCCAACGTCCTGGAGGATGTGAGCGTCACCGTCGAACCGGGCCGCACGGTCGCGGTGGTCGGCGAATCCGGTTCGGGCAAGAGCACGCTCGCGCGCGTCGTGACCGGGCTGCTGCCGCCGCGCATGGGCGAGGTCCGGCTCGACGGGCAGGCCCTGCCCGCGCGCTACGGCCGCCGCGACCGGGAAACGCTGCGGCGCATCCAGATGATCTACCAGATGCCCGACGTGGCGCTCAATCCGCGCCAGACGGTGGCCGAGGCGATCGGGCGGCCGCTCGCGCTTTACCTCGGCATGGACGCGACCAGGCGCCGGGCCCGGGTGTCCGAATTGCTCGATCAGATCGGCCTGCCGGCGGATTTCGCCGCGCGCCTTCCGGGCGAACTGTCCGGCGGCCAGAAGCAGCGGGTGTGCATCGCCCGCGCCCTGGCCGCCGAGCCCGACCTGGTGATCTGCGACGAGGTCACCTCGGCGCTCGACCCGCTGATCGCCGAGGGCATCCTGCAGTTGCTGCAAGGCCTCCAGGACCGGCTCCGCCTCGCCTTCCTGTTCATCACCCACGACCTGGCGACGGTCTGGAACATCGCCGACGAGGTCGTCGTCATGCGCCATGGCCGGGTGGTCGAGGCCGGGCCCAAGCACAGGATCTTCCAGCCGCCCCACCACCCCTACACCGAGCTGCTCCTGTCCTCGGCGCCCGAGATGCGGGTGGATTGGCTCGACGGCGTGCTCGCACGCCGGCGTGGCACCCAAGGCCTGTCGCATCTGGACAAGGCTACGTCGAAAATGGGATACCAGAATAGCCCCGCGAAGCCCTAATCCATAGCAGGCGCGCGGGTAACGCGGCCTGCCGGAGAGTGACACCATGGCGGACGACGCACAGGAACTCGACCTCAAGTCGCTCGGCGACGAGGAGCTCGTGCAGCAGATGCACGAGGACCTCTACGACGGTCTGGCCGAGGAGATCACGGACGGCACGAACATCCTGCTGGGTCGGGGCTGGACGCCGTACCGGGTGCTGACCGAGGCGCTGGTCGAGGGCATGCGTATCGTCGGCATCGACTTCCGCGACGGCATCCTGTTCGTGCCCGAGGTGCTGTTGGCCGCCAACGCCATGAAGGCGGGCATGACGATCCTGCGCCCGTTGCTGGCCGAGACCGGCGCCCCGCGCATGGGCAAGATGGTGATCGGCACGGTCAAGGGCGACATCCACGACATCGGCAAGAATCTGGTGGCGATGATGATGGAGGGCGCCGGGTTCGACGTCGTCAACATCGGCGTCAACAACGACGTCGACAAGTACTTCGCCGCGCTCGACGAGCACCAGCCGGAAATCCTCGGCATGTCGGCGCTGCTGACGACGACGATGCCGTACATGAAGGTCGTGATCGACACCCTGAAGCAGAAGGGCCGGCGCGACGATTACATCGTGCTGGTCGGCGGCGCGCCGTTGAACGAGGCGTTCGCCCAGGCGGTCGGCGCGGACGCCTACTGCCGCGACGCGGCCGTCGCGGTCGAGACGGCGAAGAAAATGATCGCCGAGCGGCGCCGGTCGAACCAGCCGCCGGCCGACGCCTGACCGGGACTGGGCGCGGCATGGCCGGTGCGCCATCGACTCTGCTGATCGCCTGCGGGGCGTTGGCATGGGAGATCACCGAGGTGATCCGTCGCAACGGCTGGCATCACATGGCCGTGCAGTGCCTGCCGGCCCACTGGCACAACACACCGGCGCTCATCCCCGATGCGGTGCGGGCCAAGATCCGCGACAACCGGGCGCGCTACCAGCGCATCGTGGTGCTATACGGCGACTGCGGCACGGGCGGGCTGCTCGACCGGGTGCTGGCCGAGGAAGGGGTCGAGCGCATCGACGGGCCACACTGCTACCAGTTCTATGCTGGCCGCGCCGCGTTCGAGGCCTTGCACGACGCCGAGCCCGGCACGTTCTACCTGACCGACTACCTGGTGAAGCACTTCGATCGATTGATCATCGCAGGCCTCGGCCTGGACCGGCACCCGGAGCTGCGCGACGACTACTTCGGCAACTACCGGCGCCTCGTCTACCTGGCGCAAACCGACGACGCGACGCTGGACGCGGCGGCAGCGGCCGCGGCCGAACGCCTCGGGCTCGCCTACGAGCGGCAGTTCGCCGGCTACGGCGAGCTCGGAACCTTCATGGCCCGCGCGGCCAAGGCGGAGACACCCGATGGCAACGCTGACGATCGTCTACTGGCGTGACATCCCGGCCCAGGTGATCGCCAAGGCCGGCCGCCAGTCGGCCAAGCGCGTGCTGCCGGAGCGATTCGAGACCGCGATCGACCGGGCGGCGATGCGCGCTGGGCTGCGTGACAACGATTCCTACCTGGCCGAATGGCGCCGCGACGCGCCAACGCCGTGCGGCGACGACCTCGAGGCCGCGGCATCGGCGAAGGCCGACGAGATCGAACGGACCTACGACGACGACCGGGTGCACAAGCTGGTGCTGAACGGCGGCAAGGAACAAGGTTGATGGACGCGGCGACGCCCCCCGCGCGGTCCGGCGGCTTGCTCGAAGCCCAGCTCGGGTCTGGGCGGTTCGTGCTGACCGCCGAAATCACGCCACCCGACGCGGCGACGGCGGACGCGGTGATGGCCCGCGCCGCCGTGCTCAAGGGCGCCGTCGACGCGGTCAACGTCACCGACGGCGCGGGCGCGCGCGCGCATATGTCGGCGTTCGCCGCCGCCGTGGTGCTGGCGCGCCAGGGCATCGAACCGGTGCTCCAGTTCACCGTGCGCGACCGCAACCGTCTGGCGCTCGAGGGCGATCTGATCGGCATGTCGGCGCTGGGCATCCCGAACCTCCTGTGCCTGCACGGCGACGACGTCAAGGCGGGCGACCAGCCCGAGGCCAAGATGGTTTACGACATCGACAGCCGCGCCCTGATGTCGCTGGCGCGGCGGCTGCGCGACGAAGCCACGCTGCCGTCGGGCCGCGCGATCGATCCGCCGCCCCGGCTGTTCATCGGCGCGGCCGATGCGCCCCAGGACCCGAAGCCGGATTTCGCCCCCAAGAGCATCGAGGCGAAGATCGCGGCCGGCGCCGATTTCTTCCAGACCCAGTTCGTGTTCGACCCCGCCATGGCACGCCGCTACTTCGGCCGCCTGCGCGACCTCGGCATCACCGAACGGGCGCATTTCATCGTCGGCGTCGGGCCGTTGCTGTCGGCGCGCCAGGCCCGCTGGATGAACGAGAACCTGTTCGGCGTCGCGGTGCCCGACGCGACCGTCGCGCGCCTGGAAGGCGCCAAGGATCAGAAGGCCGAGGGGCGGGCCATCGCCGTCGAGCTGATCCAGGCGTTCACCGAGATCCCGGGCATCGCCGGCGCGCACCTGATGGCGCCGCAGCAGAAGTCCGAGGCCATCGCCGACCTCGCCGCCGCCGCCGCCGTGCGCGGCCGGCCGCGCGCGGCCTAGCCATGCTGACCATGCGCCTGTGGTCGGTGCGCAACGCGCGGGCGCTCGAACGCGCGTACCGGGCGTTCGAACCCGCGTTCGTCGTGCTGGCGCCGCTGTGGCGCCGGCTCGGCCACGACCGCCTCGAGGCGCCGGTCGCAGGCCTCGAGCGCGCCATCAAGGGCTTGTTGTTCGATTGCCAGATGTGCGGGCGCTGCGTGCTTTCCTCGACCGGCATGTCATGCCCGATGAACTGCCCGAAGTCCCTGCGCAACGGCCCGTGCGGCGGCGTGCGCGAGGACGGCACCTGCGAGGTCAAGCCCGAGATGCCGTGCGTCTGGGTCCAGGCGTTCGAGGGTGCTTCGCGCATGGCGGGCGGTGGTGCGATTGGCGAGGTCCAGCCGCCGGTCGACCACCGGCTCAAGGGCACGTCGTCGTGGCTGCGTCACGCGCGCGAGCACGAGAGCACCGGGACGTGACCGAGCCGCGCGACGATCCGCTCTACGATCCGGGCGCGCCGTTCCCGGTGCCCGAGGGCTTCGCCTCGGGCTCGCGGCTCGAGCGCGTGCTGCGCGCGGGACGGTTCGCGGTGACCGCCGAACTCAACCCGCCGGATTCCGCCGACCCGCGCGAGGTCTACGAGCGCGCGCTGGTGCTGTCCGAGGTCGCCGACGCGATCAACGCCACCGACGCCTCGGGCGCCAACACGCACATGTCGAGCGTCGGCATCTGCGCGCTGCTGACCCGCGCCGGCTACTCGACGGTGATGCAGATTTCGTGCCGCGACCGCAACCGCATCGCCATCCAGGGCGACGTGCTCGGCGCCGCCGCGATGGGCGTGCGCGACATCCTGTGCCTGACCGGCGACGGCGTGCAGGCCGGCGACCAGCCGGGTGCGAAGCCGGTGTTCGACCTGGATTCGACGTCGCTGCTGGCGACCATCCGCGCCATGCGCGACGACGGCCGGTTCCTGTCGGGGCGCAAGATCACCGTGCCGCCGCGCGTTCTGCTCGGCGCGGTCGAGAACCCATTCGCCCCGCCCTACGAATTCCGGCCGCAGCGCCTGGCCAAGAAGATCGCCGCGGGCGCACAGTTCATCCAGACTCAGTATTGCTTCGACGTACCCCTGCTCGAGCGATTCATGGCGCGGGCGCGCGAGCTCGGGCTGCACGAGCGGGCGTTCATCCTGGTCGGCGTCGGGCCGCTCGCCTCGGCGCGCACCGCCCGCTGGATGCGCGCGAACGTCCCGGGCATCCACATCCCCGACGCCGTGATCGCGCGATTGGAAGGCGCGGCCAACCAGAAGGCCGAGGGCAAGGCCCTGTGCATCGAGCTGATCCAGCAGATTCGCGAAATTCCCGGCATCACCGGCATCCACGTCATGGCGTACCGCCAGGAGGAGCTGGTCAGCGACATCGTACAGGCTTCCGGCGTGCTGGCCGGCCGCCGGCCGCACCAGCACGGCGGGCGCGCCGTCCCCACCCCATCCACCACAAGGGCCGTGTCATGACCGACACCGTTGTGAGTTCGGCGACCAAGCAGGTCGTCATCGGCTTCGACCGACCGTTCGTCATCATCGGCGAACGGATCAACCCGACCGGGCGCAAGCTGCTCGCGGCCGAAATGGCGTCGGGCGACTTCAGCCGGGTCGAAGCGGACGCGCTCGCCCAGGTCGAGGCCGGCGCCAACATGCTTGACATCAATGCCGGCATCCCGCTGGCCGACGAACCGGCGCTGCTCGCCCGCGCGGTCAAGCTCGTGCAGTCGCTGACCGACCTGCCGCTGTCGATCGATTCCTCGATCGTCGCCGCGCTCGAAGCCGGGCTCGCGGTCTACCAGGGCAAGCCGCTGGTCAATTCGGTGACCGGCGAGGACGAGCGGCTCGAAACCGTGCTGCCCCTGGTCAAGAAATACGGCGCGGCGGTGGTCGCCATCTCGAACGACGAGACCGGCATCTCCGAGGACCCGGACGTCCGCTTCGCCGTGGCCAAGAAGATCGTCGAGCGCGCCCAGGACCACGGGATTCCGCCCGCGGACGTGGTCGTCGACCCGCTGGTCATGCCGATCGGCGCCATGGGCGAGGCCGGCAACGCGGCCTTCCGCATCATCCGCCGGTTGCGCGAGGAGCTGAAGGTCAATACCACGTGCGGCGCGTCGAACATCAGCTTCGGCCTGCCCCACCGCAAGGGGCTGAACGCCGCGTTCCTGACCATGGCCATGGCCAACGGCATGACCTCGGCCATCACCAACCCGCTCGAACCGGAGATCGTGGGCGCGATCATGGGCGCCGACGTCCTGCTCGGCCACGACGCCAACTGCGCGCGCTGGATCCGCAAGTATTCGGGCGATCGCTTCGCCGCCCAGAGCCACGGCGGCATCGAGGCCGGGAGCGACGGCCGACGGCCGCGCGCGGGACGGCGCAACCGTGGCTGAGGACGCCCTCGTCGTTTTCACGCCGAGCGGCCGGCGCGGCCGTTTCCAGCTCGGCACGCCCTTGCTGGCGGCCGCGCGCCACCTCGGCGTCGACATCGACTCCGTGTGCGGCGGGCGGGCGCTGTGCGGCCGCTGCCAGATCGTCGTCGCGGAGGGCTCGTTCCCAAAGCACGGCATCGAATCGCGCGCCGGGAACGTCGGCACCGTGACCGAGGCCGAGGAGCGGCTGGCCGGAAAGAGCCGCCGCTTCGTCGCCGGCCGACGCCTGTCGTGCCAGGCGCTGGTTTTGGGCGACCTGGTCATCGACGTACCGGCCGACTCCCAGGTCCACAAGCAGCTCGTGCGCAAGCGCGCCGAGGCCCGCGCCATCGAGCTCGATCCGGTCATCACGCTCCACTACGTCGAGGTCGAGCAGCCCGACATGCACGACCCGGCAGGGCACCTCGAACGCCTGCAGCGGGTGCTGGCGCGCGAATGGGGCTTGGCGGACTTGAGCGCCGATCTTCAGGTGCTGCAGAGCCTGCACGGCGCGTTGACCGAGGGCGAGTTCAAGGTGACGGTCGCGGTGCGCGGCGGCAGCCGGCTCCTGCACGTCGAGCCGGGGTTCCACGACCACCTTTTCGGGCTCGCAGTCGATGTCGGTTCGACGACGATCGCCGCGCACCTGTGCAACCTGCAGACCGGCGAGGTCGTCGCCGCGGCCGGCGCCATGAACCCGCAGATCCGCTTCGGCGAGGACCTGATGAGCCGGGTTTCGTACGTCATGATGAACCCGGGCGGCGAGGTGGAGCTGACCCGCGTCGTGCGCGAGGCCGTGCAGGCGCTGGCCGAGGAGACGGCGAAGGAGGCCGGCGTCGCGCTGTCCGACATCCTCGAGATCGTCCTGGTCGGCAATCCGATCATGCACCACCTGCTGCTCGGCATCGACCCGACGCCGTTGGGCGGCGCGCCGTTCCCGCTGGCCACCGACGGCGCGGTCGACCTGTGGGCGAGCGAGCTCGGCCTGCGCCTGAACCGGGATACCCGCGCCTACGTGTTGCCGTGCATCGCGGGGCACGTCGGCGCCGACTGCGCGGGCGTCGTGCTTTCGGAATCGCCGCACCTGTCGGACGAGCTGATGCTGGTCGTGGACGTCGGCACCAACGCCGAGATCGTGCTCGGCAACAAGGCGCGCATCCTGGCGTGCTCCTCGCCCACGGGCCCGGCGTTCGAGGGCGCCCAGATCAGCGCCGGCCAGCGCGCGGCGCCCGGCGCGATCGAGCGCCTGCGCATCGACCGCGCGACGCTCGAGCCGCGCTTCAAGGTCATCGGCTGCGACGCCTGGTCCGACGAGCCGGGCTTCAACGGCCACGTCACCGGCATTTGCGGCTCGGGCATCATCGAAGCGATCGCCGAGATGTACCTCGCCGGGATCATTAACCAGGACGGCGTCGTCGACGGCGCGATGGCCGCCGTCAGCCCCCGGGTGTTCGCCGAGGGGCGCACGTTCAGCTTCCTGGTCCACGACGGCGAGCCGCGGCTGGTCATCACCCAGAACGACGTGCGCCAGATCCAACTCGCCAAGGCCGCGCTGTACGCCGGCGCGCGCCTGCTGATGGACCACATGGGCGTCGAGACGCTGGACCGCATCGTGCTGGCCGGAGCGTTCGGCAGCCACATCGACGTCAAGTACGCCATGGTGCTGGGCATGATTCCGGATTGCGACCTGGCCAAGGTGTCCTCGGCCGGTAACGCCGCCGGGACCGGGGCGCGCATTGCGCTGCTCAACCGCAAGGCGCGCGCCGAGATCGAAACCGTCGTGCGCCGCATCGAGAAGGTCGAGACGGCGATCGAGCCGCGTTTCCAGGAACACTTCGTCAACGCCATGGCGCTGCCGCACAAGACGGCGACCTACCCCAACCTCACCAAGGCCGTGACCCTGCCCGCGCACAAGCCCGGCGGCGCGGCCGGCGAAGGCCAACCGCGCCGTCGCCGGGCCCGCTGACGCCGCCCGCGCCGCGACCGGGCGCACTTCCGCGGCGCCACGTTGCCGCCATTAACCAAAGATTAGGCGAACCGCGCCACGATCCCCGTCCGACTCCCGGCGCTGGCGCCGGACCTCAGCGGAGAGTTGCGCGGGCCATGGCATTCCTGACCGAGTCCGACGTCGAAGCCCTGCTGCGCGCGCCCACGCCGGCGGGCCGCGCCGACGCGGCGCGCAAGATCGGCGCCGTCCATGCCCAGAACGAGCTGACGCCCAAGGAGCGCGTCCTCGCGGAATCGATCTTCCGCATCATGGTGCGCGACACCGATGTGCGCGTGCGCCAGGCACTGGCCGAGCAGATCAAGACCAATACCCTCGTGCCCCACGACGTGGCGCTCGCGCTCGCGCGCGACGTCGAGGCGGTCGCGCTTCCGATGCTGCACTATTCCCTGGTGCTGACCGATAGCGATCTGATCGAGATCGTGCGCACGCGATCGTCCGCGCACCAGGTGGCGGTGGCCGAGCGCGGCCAAGTGTCCGAGACGCTGTCCGAGGCGATCGCGGACCACGGCGCCGAGGACGCCGTCGGCACCCTGGTCAAGAACCCCGGCGCGAACATCACCGATCGGGTCGGCGCCAAGATCATCGACCTGTTCTCCGGCAGCGAGATGGTGATGGATGGCCTGGCCGTGCGGCCGGCCCTGCCGCTGCGCCTGGCCGAGCGGCTGGTCACGCTGGTGTCGGAGAACATCCGGCTGCAGCTGGCCGAGAGCCACGGCATCCTCGACGCCGTGAGCGAACGGGTGATCAAGCTGGGCCGCGAGCGCGCGGCGCTCGACATGATGCCGGTCGATGCCTCCGACGACGAGATCGAGGCGTTCGTCAACGGCCTGTTCAACAAGGGGCGCCTGACGGCGTCCTTGGTCGCGCGGATGCTGTGCACCGGCCGCATTCCGGCCGCCGAGGCCGCGCTGGCCCGGTTGTGCGGCATCCCGCGCGCCAACGCCCACGCCCTGATCCATGATTCCGGCCCGCTCGGCATGCGCTCGGTGGTCCGCGCCTCGGGCTTGCCCGGCGGCCTGCACGAACTGCTGCAGGGCGCGCTCGCGCTGGCCGGGCGGCACGAATCCCGGGCCACGCTCCGCGATTCACGCGCATTCGCCATGGATGCCGTCGCCTTGTTCGCCGAACGCTTCGGTGGCGAACCCCCGCGCGATCTCGAGGCGCTCATCGCGAGCCTCGACCGCGCCAACTACGTGCTCGCCGCCGAGCGCGCCCTGGCCCCCGCGGCCGGCTGACGGGTTGTTGCCAGCCCTCGGTCCGGGCGTGTAAGCCTGTAGGGGCCAAGCCGGAGGCTCCACCGTGAAGTATCTCCACACCATGGTCCGTGTTTCGGACCTCGACGCCTCGCTCGACTTCTTTTGCAGCAAGCTCGGGCTCAAGGAAGTCGGCGAGCGCTACGTCAACGAGAAGGGCCGCTTCACCCTGGTCTTCCTCGCCGCGCCCGGCGACGAGTCGGCGCAAGTCGAGCTGACCCACAACTGGGACCCGGAGAAGCTGGAGGGCGGCCGCAACTTCGGCCACCTGGCTTACCGGGTGAAGGACATCTACGGGCTTTGCGACCGGCTCGGGAAGGCGGGCGTCACCATCAACCGTCCGCCGCGCGACGGCCACATGGCGTTCGTGCGCTCGCCCGACGGCATCTCGGTCGAGCTCCTGCAGGAGGGCGACGCGTTGCCGCCGCGCGAACCCTGGGCGTCGATGCCGAACACGGGATCGTGGTAGCCGGGCGTTGCCGGTCGCGGCCGTTCGATCCGCCTAGAGCCTCCCTGTCCGCTCCTCGCTCGGGCTGCGGGCGAAGTATTCGCGGTAGCGGCGCGAAAAATGGGACGGCGAGGTGAAACCGGTCGCCAGCGCCACGCCCAGGATCGAACGCTCGCCCTGCATCAGCAGGTGGCGGGCGTGGACCAGCCGCATCTCGCGGTAGTAGCGCAGCGGCCCGCGCCCGAGGTGGCGGCGGAACGCCCGCTCGAGCTGGCGGATCGACAGCCCCGAGCGTCGCGCGATGGCGGGCAGCGACAGCGGCGTCTCGATGTGCGCTGTCATGGCCGCGATGGCCGCCATCACCCGTGGATCGGCCACCGCGACCGAGGACGGCGGGCTCGTGCGTTGGTTCTGGTCGGGTCCGCGCATCGGCTCGTGGATGAATTGCTCGGAGATCGCGTTGGCGAGCTCCTTGCCGTGCGTCCCGCCGATCAGGTGCAGCATCATGTCGAGCGCCGCGGTCCCGCCCGAGCAGGTGTGGCGGTTGCGGTCGATCTCGAAGATGTCGTGGCTGACCGTGACATCGGGGTTTGCCTCGGCGAACGCGGGCAGATCCTCCCAATGGATCGTCGCCCGGTAGCCGTCGAGCAGCCCCGCCCGCGCCAGAACGTGGCTGCCGGTGCAGATCGCGCCCATGCGCGCGCCGCCGCGCGCCAGCCGGCGCAGCCAAGCCAGCATGCGCCGGTCGTCGTGGGTATAGCCGTCGATGCCGGCGACGACGAACAGGGTCTCGATGCGCTGCTCCCCCGCCATGCCGGCGTCCGGCACGACCTCGAGCCCGTTGGACGCGCGCACGCCCTTGCCGTCGACGGAATGCACGCGCCAGTCGTAGAGCCGGCGCCCGCTCATGCGGTTGGCCGAGCGCAGCGGCTCGACCGCCGAGGCGAACGCGATCATGGAAAAGCGCGGCAACAGCAGGAAATCGAACGTCTCGGGCGTGTCGCCGTCGCGCGCGCGGTCCGGATGCGCCAGGTCCATATGTTATTGTAGCGCGTTGCCGACCGCGCGGAGCGGGATTAGCTTCAACGCTATGCTGAACGAACTGGCGCTGACCGGCCGCGTCGGCGCCGAAATCGAGGGCATCGACCTGCGACGGCCGATCGCCGAGGACGCCGCCGCCGCGCTGCGCGACGCCTTGGCGCGGCACGCGGTCATCTTTTTCCGCGAGCAATTCCTCGACATCGCCCAGCAGAAGGCCTTGACCCAGGTGTTCGGCCCGCTCGCGCGATCGACCTACATCGAGGGCATGCCCGAGGACCCCTACGTCATCCGCGTGATCAAGGAGGCGGACGAGACCGGCGGCGTGTTCGGCGGGGCGTGGCATTCGGACTTGAGCTTCCTCGAGCAGCCGCCGGCGGGTTCGGTGCTCAACGCCGTCGAGGTGCCGCCCTACGGCGGTGACACCCTGTGGGCGAACCAGGCCGCGGCGTGGGAGGCGCTGGCCCCGGACCTGCGCGCACTTCTGGACGGCCGCGACGCCGTTCACGTCGGCAAGCCTCACGGCGTGAAGTGGTCGCCGTCCATGGCGGAACGCATGACCGGACCGATCAAGATCGTGCGCGACGATCCCAAGGCCGATGAGGAACGGTACCAACCGGCGGTGCTGACCCACCCGGTGACCGGGCGCCGGTCGCTCTACGTCAACCCGATCTACGTCACCCGCTTCGACGGCATGACCGAGGAGGAAAGCCGGCCCGTGCTCGACCGGCTCTACGCGCACTGCACCAGGCCCGAGTTCTGCTGTCGCTTCCGCTGGCGGCCCGGCACGCTGGCGGTGTGGGACAACTTCTCGACGTTGCACTACGCCGTGAACGACTACGCGGGGTTCCGCCGTCTGATGTACCGCACGACGTTCTCGGGCCCGCCGATCGCCGCTCGGCGCCGCGCTGCGTAGCGGACGACGGCACCGAGGTCCGCTCTACGTCGCGGTCGCCGGTCGCCCGAGGGTGGCGCTGGTGGCGAGATCGCCCTGCCAGGCATACATGAGAAAGAGCGTCGCCGCGTTGGAGCAAATGGCGTGGACCGCGCGCGACGGCGTGAACACCAAATCCCCCGGCGCATGAGCGCGCCATGGCCCGTCGCCGTAACGCCACGTTCCGGCGCCCGCGAGCACGAAGTAGAGCTCCTCGGCCGGATGGAAGTGCTCGGGATAGAGCAAACCCGGACCCATGATCATGAACCCGGTGGCGACCGTCGCGGAGGGAATCATCGCGCGGCCCGGGCCCGCGACGTCGAAGTAGCCGCAGCGATCGACGAAGTCCTGGCCGATCTGATCCGGACTGTAGGTCTGGGACCACGAAACCCCGGGCAGGATCGGGCGCAGCGCCCCCGCGAGCGCTGCCTCCGGCCCGGCGAGCGCCCGCGCCATCGCGTCATCAAGGGGAACGGAGTCCGGTTTCGGCCGCGGCGCGGGGTCGGGCCGCGCCGCCGCCGGTTCGAGCGCGGCGATCCGTTCGGCCACGGCCGCCGCCATCGCCGCGCCCGGTTGGCCGGCACCGGCGCAACGGCGGAACGCCGCCGCCATGGCCGCGAGCAGACGATCGAGGCCGGTCATCGCCGCAGCAGCGCCGCCGCCGCGGCGTCGACGATGGCGTCGGCGTCGAGCCCGTAGGCGCGGTAGAGGTCGGTCACGTCGCCAGACTGGCCGAAGCGATCGACGCCCAGGGGATGGACCACGTGGCGGCCGACCGCGCCTAGCCACGCGAGCGTCGCCGGATGCCCGTCGTGGACCGTGACCAGGGCCGCGTCCGGCGCCAGCGGGGCAAGCAGACGCGCGAGGTGGCATTCGCCGCCGTCGGCCAGGGAACGCCGCCAGTCGGCGTAGAGCCGGTCGGCCGAGGTGACGGCGAGGACGCCGGCGCCGGGCACGTCCTGGCGCAGCATGTCGAGGGCGGCGAGCGCCTCGGGCATGACCGCGCCCACGGCGACAATGGCCAGCTCCGCGCCCGGCGCCGGCGGCACGAGCCAGGCACCGCCGGCCAGGATGTCCGTCCGCAGGGCGGCGTCGAGCGTCCGCTGGGGCTGGGTGAGCGGCCGTGTCGACAGCCTGAGATACACGGCGCCGCCATCGTCCGCCTGAAGGTGTCCGAACGACCACGCCAAGATCGTCGCGAGCTCGTCGGCGTAGGCGGGCTCGAACGCGGTCAGGCCGTCCTGGGCCAGGCCGATGAGCGGCGTCTTGATCGACTGGTGCGCGCCCCCCTCGGGCGCCAGCGTCAGCCCCGAAGGCGTCGCCACGACGATGAACCGCGCGCCCATGTAACAGGCGTAATTGAGCGCATCGAGCCCGCGCTCGATGAACGGGTCATAGAGCGTGCCGACCGGGAACAGCCGGGTGCCGAACAGCGGCGCCGAGAGCCCGAGCGCGCCGAGCAGCAGGAACAGGTTGTTCTCGGCGATGCCGAGCTCGAGGTGCTGGCCGTCGGGGCCCATGTTCCATTTCTGGGCCGATACGACCTTCTCCGCGCTGAACACGTCGTCCCGCCGGCGCCGGTCGAAGATCGCCCGGCGGTTGACCCAGGCGCCGAGGTTGGTCGAGACCGTCACGTCCGGCGAGGCCGTGACCAGGCGGCGGACGAAGGCGTCGTCCCGCCGCGCCAAGTCGTTGAGAATTCGGCCGAACGCCTCCTGGGTCGACATGGTTTCGCCCGCGGGCACCGGCAGGCTGTCGGGAACGGCGATGAGGGGTGCCGCGTGGCGGCGTTCCGGTCCCGCCGCGAACGCCGTCCCGGCGAGGAACGCGGCGAGATCGTCCGGGTCGATGTCGAGCCCGGCGAAGCGGTCCCATTCGGCGCCGTCCGCCACACCCATGGTGCGGCGGAAGCCGGTCATCTGCTCCGGCGTCATCAGGCCGGCGTGGTTGTCCTTGTGCCCGGCGAACGGCAGGCCGTAGCCCTTGATCGTGTACGCGATGAAGCAGGTCGGCGTGTCGTCGTCGCCGGCGCCGTGGAACGCCTCGAGCACGGCGTCCATGTCGTGGCCGGCCAAGTTGGTCATCAGCGCGTGAAGCGCCGGATCGTCGTGGTCGTCGAGCAGGGCCCGGATGCCGTCGCTGTCGCCAAGATCGCGTTTCAGGTGCGCGCGCCACGCCGCGCCGCCCTTGAACGTCAACGCCGAATAGAGCGAATTGGGACAGGCGTCGATCCAGTCGCGCAGCGCAGCGCCGCCCGGGCGCGCGAACGCCGCCTCGAGCCGCTTGCCGTACTTCAGGGTCACGACGCGCCAGCCCATCATCTCGAACAGGGCGTCGATGCGCAGGAACAGACGATCGGCGACGACGCTGTCGAGGCTCTGGCGGTTGTAGTCGATGACCCACCACAGATCGCGCGCGTCGTGCTTCCAGCCTTCGAGCAGCGCCTCGAAGACGTTGCCCTCGTCGAGCTCGGCGTCGCCGGCCAGGGCAACCATGCGCCCGGCCGGCTTGTCCTCGGGCAGCAGCTTCTTGAGCGCGAGATAGTCGCGCGTCAGCGCCGCGAACGTCGTGAAGCCGACGCCAAGCCCGACCGAGCCGGTCGAGATGTCGACATCGTCCCGATCCTTGGTGCGCGAAGGGTACGACTGGGCGCCGCCGAAGCCCCGGAACCGCTCGATCTGGTCGCGGGTCTGGTTGCCGAGCAGGTACTGGATGGCGTGGAACACCGGGCTCGCGTGGGGCTTGACCGCGATCCGGTCGGCGCGGTCGAGCACGTCGAAATAGAGCGCGGTCATCAGGGTCACGACCGAGGAGCAGCTCGCCTGATGGCCGCCGACCTTGAGCCCGTCGCGCCGCGGCCGCAGGTGATTTGCGTTGTGGATCATCCACGAGGCGAGCCACAGCACCTTGCGCTCGAGCGCGCCGAGCATGTCCCGACGCCGCTGGGCCGCCGGAGCCTCGACAAGGTGCAGGTGCACGCGCGATCCGGCCATGGCTCGTTGCTCGCCGATGCTCGGCGATCCTACGACGACCGCGTCAACCCCGGGCGGCGAATCCTCGCCCGCTCAGGCCCGCCCCGCTCACGCCCACAAGGTGCGCAAGTCCTGGCGTCAGGCGGCGTCGCGCTCGCGCTTGCGATAGGCGATGGCGCAGTGCTTCGCGCAATAGGGCCGGGCGTGCTCGGCCCGCGCGCCGCAGAAGTGGAAGTCTTCCTCGCCGGGATCGCCGATCGGCCAGGCACAGCTTCGACCGCCAAGCGCGGGCGCCGCCGGAGCCTCCGGCCGCGCGCGGATCGGCGACGGCCGTGCCTGGAGCCGGAGCCGATGGGCCTTGCCGATCACCGCGTTGCGGCTGACGTCGCCCAATCGTTTGGCGATCTCGCTCGCGGAGAACCCGGATCCCCACAACTGACGGAGCAAGTCCGTCTTTTCTTCGGTCCACATGGTGTCACCAGATGTAGTGCTTACCGCTGTTCCCGACCACAATATAGTTGAGCCGCGAGGTCGTGTCACGCCCGTTCCCGCGGCTCAATTTGCCGCTTCGCCCGGCGCGCTCAGGCAACCGGCCAGGGCAGCGGCGAGGGCCCGCATCATGCGGTCGTAGCTGGCCGGACCCGGTGGGCCGGCGCCGATCGGGTCGAGCGAGGCGGCCCGGGCGGCGGTGCCCTCGATCACGGTCGCGACGAGTTTCGGCGGGAATTGAGGCTCGGCGAACACGCACGGCACACGCGCGGCGACGATGCGGTCGCGGATGGCGATAAGGCGTCGGGCGCTCGGCGGCCGCTCGGCGTCGAGCACGATCGCGCCGGCGGCGCGGAGCCCGTAGCGGCGCTCGAGGTAGGCGTAGGCGTCGTGGAACACGACAAAGGGCCGGTCCGCCACCGGCGCGAGCAGCGCCCCGATCTCCCGCTCCAGGGCATCGAGGTCGCGCTCGGCCGCCCGGGCATTGGCCCGATAGGACGGGGCCCGCTCCGGGTCGAGCCGCGCCAGCGCCTCGGCCACGACGCGCACGATGGCGCGGGCGTTCGCCGGATCGAGCCAGATGTGCGGGTCGATGCCCGTTCGGTCGTTGTCGTCGGCGTTGTCGTCGGCGTTGTCGTCGGCGTTGTCGTCGGTGGCGTCGTCGTCCGTTTCCCACACCGCACCCTCGCGCCGGGCGAGGGTGGCGACGGCCCCGTCGCGCAACAGCGACAACCGCACGGCGTCCGGCGCCAGCGCGTCGAGGGAATCGGCGAGGAAGCGCTCGAGCTCGGGCCCGACCCAGACGACCAGGTCGGCGTCGGCGAGCGCCTGGGCAACGCTCGGGCGCAGGGCGAATGTGTGCGGCGATGCACCCGGCGGCACCAGGAGCCGGGGCTCGCCCACCGCACCCATGACCTGGGCGACCAGGGCATGGACCGGCAGGATCGTGGCGACGACGCTCGGCGGCTCGGAGGCCGGCGCCGGGCCGGCCAACGTCCCCGCGATCACGGCCGCGGCAAGCCAAAATCCGTTCCGCCGACGGGGCCGAAGCGTCATGACGATGCAAGTGCCAGTGGCGATGGACAGATCAAGATGTTACGTTATAATGTAACGAATTGAGGATCGGAGCGTCAACAGCTCGTCACCCGTTGAAGGCACTCGTCACCCATTGAAGGCAAGAGCTTGATCGCGCCCAAGAAGCCGATTGCACCATGACGCGCCAACCAACCCCCGAGCATCCGGCTTTCGCCGGAACCCGCCACGACCACGAACGCTGCGCTCGCGAAGCCCTCGAAGCGGCGGCGAGCCTATGCGCCGCGCGGGGCGCGCGGCTGACCCCGGTGCGGCGGCGCGTGCTCGAGCTGATCTGGCGGAGCCACGAGCCGGTCGGCGCCTACGACCTGCTCGCCGCCCTGGCCGAGGGCCGCCGCGCGGCGCCACCCACGGTCTATCGCGCGCTCGACTTCCTGATCGCCCACGGCCTGGTTCATCGCCTCGCCTCGCTCAACGCCTTCGTCGGTTGCCCATCGCCGTCGCGCCGCCACGTCGGGCAGTTCCTGATTTGCCGGCGCTGCGGCAACGCCGCCGAGATCGACGACGACGCGATCGCGCACGCCGTCGCGGATTCGGCCGTCCGCGTCGGCTTCGCCATCGACCGTGCCGCGGTCGAGGTCAGCGGCCGGTGCGCGCGTTGCGCGGCGGCGTCATGACCGGCGTGGCGTTGATGCGCGAACCGCTGGTGGCCTTGGAAGGCATCGACCTCGCGCTCGGCGGGCGGACCGTGCTGAGCGGCATCGACCTGGCCGTCGAACGGGGCGAGATCGTAACGCTGATCGGACCCAACGGCGCCGGCAAGACCTCGCTGGTGCGCGTCGCCCTGGGGCTCGTCGCGCCGACGCGGGGGCGCGTGCGGCGCAGCCCCGGCTTGCGTGTCGGTTACATGCCGCAGCGGCTCGCCATCGACCCGACGCTGCCGATCACGGTCGGCCGGTTCGTCGGTCTGGCGACAAGAGGACGGGCGGCGAAGGAACGGGACACCGTCGCCTCCGCGCTCAAGGAGGTCGGCGCGACGGTGCTGGCGGACGCGCCGATGCACGGGCTTTCGGGTGGCGAGTTGCAGCGGGTGTTGCTGGCCCGGGCGCTGGCGCGCGAGCCGGACCTGCTGGTGCTCGACGAGCCGGCCCAGGGCGTCGACGTTCTCGGTCAGGTCGAGGTGTTCGAGCTGATCGCGCGGGTGCGGCGCGAGCACGGCTGCGGCGTGCTGCTGGTGTCCCACGACCTGCACCTGGTCATGGCGGCGACCGACACGGTCGTGTGCATCAACCAACACGTCTGTTGCACCGGGCACCCCGAGGCGGTCGGCCGGCACCCGGCGTACCTGGCGCTGCTCGGCCAGGCCGGGCCGGGGCTGGCCGTCTACGCCCATGCCCACGACCACCGTCACGACGTGGCGGGCGCGGTCGTCGGCGCGGCGGGCGACGGCCATGCCCACTGAAACTTCAGCCGTGAGCGCGGTTCAACGGTGATCGAGGACTTCCTGGTTCGCGCGGCGCTGGCCGGCGCCGCCGCGGCGATCGCGGCGGGGCCGTTGGGCGCCGCCATGCTGTGGGGCCGCCTCGCGTTCTTCGGCGACGCGCTGGCGCACGCGGCCCTGCTTGGTGTCGTGGTGGCGGTGGCGCTCGACGTCGACCCGTGGCTTGGCGTCGGCGCCGTCGGCGTCGCGGTCGCGTTCGGGCTCGCCCACGCGCTCGGCGATCCGCGCGTCGCCCCGGACGCGGTGCTCGCGATCGCCTCGCACGGCACGCTGGCGGTCGGGCTGGTCGCGCTCGGATTGACCCAGGGCACGCGGATCGACCTGCAAGGCTATCTGTTCGGCGACATCCTCGCGGTCGGTCGGGCCGACCTAGCGTGGGCGATCGGCGGGGCCGCGGTCGCGCTGGCCGGCGTCGCCGCGATCTGGCGCCCGATGGTCGCCGTGCTGGTCCACGCCGACCTGGCCGCCGTCGAAGGCATCCCGGCGCGCTGGGTCCGGCTCGGTTTCCTGGCGCTGCTGGCGATCGTGGTCGCCGTCGCCATGAAGACCGTGGGAATCCTTCTCGTCACGGCGCTGCTCGTGCTACCGGCGGCGACCGCGCGGGTCTTCGCCCGCACCCCCGAGGCCATGGCCGCCTTCGCCGCCGCTATCGGCTGCGTGGCCGTGGCCGGCGGGCTCGGCTTCTCGGTCGTCGTCGATGCGCCGTCCGGCCCGTCGATCGTGTGCGCCGCGGTCGTCATGTTCCTCGTGAGCCGCCTCGGCGCCCGGCGCTGATCCGCTCCGGTAGAGCCCGGTCAGATCATGGTGGCGCGAGCGCGCGCCCGGATCGGCCCAGCACGGCCTGAGCTCCGCCGCGCGGGCCCCACACACCGCGCAGCGAAACCGGCGCGCCGCGACGGGCAGCAGCATGGCGCCGCGCAGCCGCCCCAGCCACCGCGCACGCGCGACCACGGCGCGCCGGCCGCAGCCGTCGCACCACGCCTCGAGGTCGAGACCCGAAGCGGCGACTTCGGCGAGGGTGATCGGGCGCGGGCGCCTCGGACGAGTCTCCGGCATGATCGGGTCAGCCCTGTGTTCGTGTTTTGTTCTAGCACGAATTTCGCTGCCAGGAACCAGCCCCGAGGGCAGCAGGATGCGCGACTCCGGCCGTGGTTCGAGACGCTTGCTGCGCAAGCTCCTCACCACGAACGGCTGATTTACAGGCCGTTCGCCCTGAGGCGTGGGGGCGGTTGCCCCCGCCCCCACGGCGCAGCGAGTGTCCCTTCCCTCGCCCGCCGAAGCGTGAAGCCGCCGCGCCGTGAGGGAAATGCCGGGACCGCCTCGACGTTCCACGGGCTATGGCGTTGGATGACACGGTCGCCGCAGCAAACCTTCTCCCGGGGGGAGAAGGTGGCGAGCGGAGCGAGCCGGATGAGGGGCGTCGCGCGCCGGTGATCAAGTCGACGGACATAGGGCGCCGAAACCGGCCAGGCCGTGCGGCGTCGCCGCCTCCCCTCACCCTCCTTCGCCCTCTGGGCTTCGGAGGGCAAGCCCGCCGAAGCCTTGGCGAAGGCGGGCGACCTCTCCCCAAGGAGAGGTTTCGTGCGGACCGTGCCCGAGCATCATCGGCGGCGAACCGGACAGCCGTGGCCTTGTGCCGGGCATCCACGCCTTGAAACGTAACAGCTTCCAAGACGTGGATGGCCGGGACTGCGCCCGGCCATGACGGCAAACTGGGTCACACTGCGTGGATCGTGCTCTAAGTTCGGGCCGATGTCGCCACGCGAGGACGCCGGCTACCCGGACACGTATTACGCGCGCACGCGCGGCGCGGTGCCGCCGCGCCCCGCGCTGGAAGGCGACCACGAGGCCGAGGTCTGCGTCATCGGCGGCGGGCTGGCCGGCGTCAACGCGGCGCTCGGGCTGGCCGAACGCGGGCTCGCCGTCACCCTGATCGAGGCCGAGCGGATCGGCTTCGGCGCCTCGGGCCGCAACGGCGGTTTCCTCAACGCCGGCTATTCCCTGCCCAGCCGTCGCCTGGTGGCGCGGATCGGGCTCGAGCGGGCGCGCCGGCTCCACGCCATGACCCAGGACGCGGTGGCGCTGGTCGCGGCGCGGGTCGCGCGCTATGGCATCGCGTGCGACCTGGCGCGCACCGGCCACATGATGGCGTCGTGGTTCGACGACCGCGCGGCGATCGCGGCGCATCGGGCATGGCTCGCCGACAACTACGTCGTCGCGACCGAGCTGTGGCCGCGCGAGCGGCTGCGCGAGGCGTACCGCACAAGCCGCTATTTCGACGGGCTCTACAACCCGGCGGGCTACCAGTTCCATCCGCTCAACTACAACCAGGGCGTGGCGGGCGCGGCGGAAACCCACGGCGCGCGCCTGTTCGAGCGCTCGCCGGCGCGCCGGCTGGAACGCAACGGCGCCGGCTGGCGCGTGACCACGGACGCCGGCCGCGTCGATGCCAGGCACGTCGTCGTGGCGTGCGGCGGATACATCCGGCGGTTCGCGCCGCGCATCGGCCGCGCGGTCCTGCCCATCGTTACCTACGTCATCGTGACCGAGCCCTTGGGCGAGCGGATCGACGAGGCGATCCGCGTGCCCTTCGCCACGTCCGACAACCGTTTCGCCCAGGACTACTACCGCCGGCTCACCGACACGCGCATCCTGTGGGGCGGGCGCATCGGCGTGCGCGAGGCGCACCCCGCGGCGGTCCGGCGCTTCATGCAGGCCGACCTTGTCCGCGTGTATCCACAACTCGAAGGCGTGCGCGTCGAGACCGGGTGGGGCGGCCTGATGAGCTACGCCCGACACAAGATGCCCCAGGTCGGACGGCTGGAGCCGGGGCTGTGGTACGCCCAGGCGTTCGGCGGCCACGGCATGGGGACGACGACTCTGGCGGGCGAACTGATCGCCCGCGCGATCGCCGAGGGCGACGACGCTTACCGCCGGATCGACGAAACCTTCGGGCTCGTTTGGGCGGGCGGGCCGGCGGGACACGCCACCGCGCAAGCGACGTATTGGGCCTACCGGCTGCGCGACGGGTTGCGCTCGCGCACCTAGAGCAGCACCCGATCGGAGTGAATCGCCTGCGGCGCGAAACTCCGAGATCGGGTACTAGCAGGCTGCGGAAAAACCCCCATCATCGTCATCGCGAGCCGCCGTAGGCGGCGTGGCGATCCAGGGCAATGGCGCAATTCCGCGCGATTCTGGATTGCCGCGTCGCGCGTCGCGCTCCTCGCAATGACAGCCTCGGGGTTTTTCAGCACCCTGCTAGGCGACGC
>CAZGYG010000022.1:0-37158 GCA_964530335.1 uncultured Rhodospirillaceae bacterium
GCGCCGCCGAAGATCATCTGCCTCAGCCGGCTCTGGGTGTAGGCGCCCTTGACCAGCAGGTCGGCGCCGACCTCCTTGCAGTAGGCCAGGATCGCCTCGCCCACGGATTGGCTTCCGGAATCGACCTCGACCGCCTCGGACGCGATCCCGTGGCAGCGCAGGTTGCGCGCGGCGTCCTCGCCGGGCGGGCCGCTGACCGAACCGCCCTTCACGGTCAGGACGATGGCCCGCTGCACCTTGCCGACCAGCGGCATGCCCAGCGCCAGCGTGCGCACCGTCTCGGTGCTCGCGTTCCAGGCAACGACGACCGTGGTGCCCAACGTCTTGGGCGGCACGGGCGGCGCAAGCAGGACGGGACGCCCGCTCTCGAACAGCGCCGCCTCGACGAAGGCCAGCGACAGCGCCGCGTCGTCGCGACGCGGCCGGCCGACGCATATGACGTCGAACACCCGCCCGTAGCTGCCGACCACCTCGCTGGCCTGCATCGAGGCGTTCTCGAACCACGACGCCGTGACGCCCTTGCTCGCCGGATCGATGGGCCCGATCGGTGCGTGGTGCTCGTTCATGAACTGGGTGAACGTCGCGCGGGCCCGATCGCGCCGCTGCACTTCCTCCCGCTCCAGACCGGCCACGAGCTCGGTGGGGACCACGCCGCCGCCGCCCATGCCCCCGCCGAAACCGCCGGTGATGATCATCGGCGAGCCCATGCCGGGGTAGAACCCCTCGATGTGGCCGTCGCCGCGACTGGCGATGAGATACGATGTGGTCAGCGCCGAGCGCGCCGATTCGCCGTCACCCACGGCGCACAGGATCGTTCGCATGGCTCGATTCTCCCTGTACCGCCTTTTCGTTGCCCACGACCTTAGCACGAAGAACGTCCCGGGCGACCGTGCTTAGTGGAAGCGGACCCGCGCCTCGCCGAGGCCGTCGACCGCGACGATGGCCTGCTCGCCCCGCTTCATGCGCTGCGCCGCCACCATGCTGCCGAGTGACACGACCTGGCCCGCCGCAAGCCCCCGGCCGCGCCCGGCCAGGGCGCCGGCCAGCCAGGCCAGCGCCGCCATCGGGTGGCCGAGCACGTCGGCCCCGCGCCCCTCGCCGCGGAGCCTGCCGTCGACCAGGGTGCGCGCCCCCAGTGCCGCCAGGTCGAGCCCCTGCCAATCCCCCCGCTCCGGCCCCAGCACGTCGCCCGCGTTGAAGAAATCGTCGGCGATGAGCACCGCCGCGCCGACCTCGAAACGGTCGATGTAGCGGTCGTCGACGATCTCGGCCGAGGCCATGCACGCGGCCACGTGCCGGGCCACGCGCGCGGCCGTGAACGGCGCGTGTTCCGGCCCGAGGCCGCGGCCGATGCGCACGGCGATCTCGCATTCGACGCCGACGCTGCGGTAGGCCGCGTGCTCGAGGTCCGCGGGCCCGCGCACCACCGTCGCCGCCGCCATGCCGCCGTAGCATGGATGATCGACGCCGACGAGGCGCTGCATGGTCGGGGTCGTGCAGCCGATCTTGTAGCCGCCCAGCCCGCGTCCGTCGCGCCCGGCGAGGCGGGCGTGCACCGCTTCCTGGATGGTGTAGCCGTCGGCCTCGTCGCGGGGCCGGTGGGGTTCGGGCCAGCGGCCGATCGGTCGCTTGGCCGCGCGCGCGGCGAGGATCTCCTGGGCCGCCGCCTCGGCCGCCGAACGTTCGATCATGGTCCGCCTTCCTCCGCCATGGACAAGAGCGCGGCGTTGCCGCCCGCCGCCGTGGTATCGACCGCCACCGTCCGCTCGACCGCGAAACGGTGCAGATAGCGCGGTCCGCCCGCCTTGGGGCCGGTGCCGCTGAGCCCTTCGCCGCCGAACGGCTGCACGCCGACCACGGCGCCGATCATGTTGCGGTTGACGTAGACGTTGCCGACCCGGGCGCGCGCCGTGATGCGCCGTACCGTCTCGTCGATCCGGCTGTGGATGCCGAGCGTGAGCCCGTACCCGGTGCCGTTTATGGCGTCAACCACGGCGTCGAGCCGGTCGCCGCCGTAGCGCACGACGTGCAGGATCGGCCCGAACACCTCGTGCGTGAGCACGTCCAGGCTCTCGATCTCGTAGGCGGCGGGCGCCACGAACGTACCCTCGGCGCACTCCGGCGGCAGCGCCGTCTCGTGGATCAGGCGCCCGACGTTGCCCATGGCCCGCTTGTGGGCCACCAGGGCGTCACGCGCCGCCTCGTCGATGACCGGGCCTACGTCGGTCGCCAGAAACGCGGGGTCGCCGACCGCCAGCTCCGCCATGGCGCCCGCCAGCATGCGCACCATGCGCGGCGCCACGTCGTTCTGCACGAACAGGACACGCAGGGCCGAGCAGCGCTGGCCGGCGCTGTTGAACGCGGAGACCAGAACGTCCCCGATCACCTGCTCGGCCAGGGCGCTCGAATCGACGATCATGGCGTTCTGCCCGCCGGTCTCGGCGATCAGGGTCGCGATCGGGCCGGCGCGATCGGCGAGCGCGCGGCCGATCGCGCGCGCGACCTCGGTCGATCCGGTGAACGCGACGCCGGCGAGGCGCGGATCGGCGACCAGCGGCGCCCCGACGTTCTCCCCGTCGCCCGGCAGCAGGGCCAGGGCGTCGGGCGGCACCCCGGCCTCGTGCAACAGGCGGACGGCGAAATCGGCGATCAGCGGCGTCTGCTCCGCCGGCTTGGCGACGACCGCGTTGCCGGCGGCCAGCGCCGCCACGACCTGCCCCATGAAGATCGCGAGCGGGAAGTTCCAGGGCGAGATGCACGCGAACACACCCCGTCCGGCGAGCCCGATCCGGTTGGTCTCCCCGGTCGGCCCCGGCAGGGGCATTGGCAGGCCGAACTCCGCCTCGGCACGCGCGGCGTAGTAGCAGCAGAAGTCGACCGCCTCGCGCACCTCGCCCAGCGCGTCCGCGAGCGTGCGCCCGGCCTCGCGCACGATCAGCGCCATGGCCTCGGCCAGGCGCGCCTCGAGCGCGTCCGCCGCGCGGCGCAGAGCAGCCGCGCGCAGGGCGGGCGGCGTGCGGTCCCACGCCGGGAACGCGCGAACCGCCCGGGCGAGCGCCTGCTCGACCGCCTTGTCGTCGGCGTCGACGACATGGCCAACGACACGCCGACGACTGGCCGGTTCGCTGACGACGCGAGCGCGCCCGTCCAGGGCAACGCCGCCGACGATCGGCGCGGCGCGCGCCGGTTTCATCGCGGCCGCCACCATGTCCCTGGCGAGCGCCTCGAGCGCGTTGGGATCGGCAAGATCGAGGCCACGGCTGTTGCGCCGCTCCGGGCCATAAAGGTCCGCCGGCAAGGGGATGCGCGGGTGCGGCTTCACCGCCAGCGCGCGCATCCGGGCGACCGGATCGCCGACGAGCTCGGCCACCGGCAGCGCCTCATCGACGATGCGGTTGACGAACGAGGTGTTGGCGCCGTTCTCGAGCAGACGGCGAACCAGGTAGGCGAGCAGGTCCTCGTGGCTACCGACCGGCGCGTAGATGCGGCAGGGTATCCGGTCCGGTTCGCCCACGATCCGCTCGTAGACCGCCTCGCCCATGCCGTGCAGGCGCTGGAATTCGAAGTCCCGCCGCGCGCCGGCCGACGCGAGGACAGCCGCGATGGTGTGCGCGTTGTGGGTCGCGAATTGCGGGAAAAACCGGGTGTCCGCGTCGAACAGGCGTCGGACGCACGCCAGGTACGAGGCGTCGGTCGCGGCCTTGCGCGTCAGCACCGGGTAGCCGGCGAAGCCGCCTTCCTGCGTGCGCTTGATCTCGGTATCCCAGTAGGCGCCCTTGACCAGGCGCAGCGGAATCCGCCGTTTGTGCCGGCGCGCCAGGTCGGCGAGCCAATCGATCAGCGCCGGGGCGCGCTTCTGGTAGGCCTGGACCGCGAGCCCGAGGCCATCCCATCCGGCCAGCTTGCGCTCGGCCGACACCGCCTCGACCACGTCGAGCGAAAGTTCGAGCCGGGTCGCCTCCTCGGCATCGACCGTGAGTCCTATGCCGGCATCGCGCGCCCCCAGCGCCAACTCGATCAGCCGCGGCACCAGCTCGATCATGACGCGGCGCGACTGCGCCGGTTCGAAGCGCGGGTGCAGCGCCGAAAGCTTCACCGATATGGACGGCCTGGCAAACAGGTCCGGTCCGCGCGCCGCGCGACCGATCGCCACGATCGCATCGGCATACGACGCGAGGTAACGATCGGCGTCGGCCATGGTGCGGGCGGCCTCGCCCAGCATGTCGTAGGAATGTCGGTAGCCGACCTTCTCGTTCGCCTCGGCGCGTTCGAGCGCCTCGGCAATCGTCCGCCCGAGCACGAACTGCCGGCCGAGTATGCGCATGGCCTGCTGCATGGCCTGGCGGATGAACGGTTCGCCGCCGCGCGCCAGCAGATCGCCGACCCAGGCCCTCGGGTCGGCCGCGTCGTCGCGCTTCAGGCTGACGATCCGGCCGGTCAACATCAGGCCCCAGGTCGAGGCGTTGACGAACAGCGATCCGCTCGTGCCCAGGTGCCGCTCCCAGTCGGCAAGCGAGATCTTGTCGCGGATCAGCCGGTCCTTGGTCTCGGCGTCCGGAATACGGAGCAAGGCCTCGGCCAGGCACATCAGGACGACGCCTTCCTGGCTGGTCAGGTCGTAGGCATGCAGGAAGGCATCAAGCCCGCCGGCGCCCCTCCGGCGGGCCCGAACGTGCTCGACCAGGGAAGCAGCGTGGGCCTCCACCGCGCGCGCCGTGGCGTCCGGCAGCGCCGCCAGCTCGAGCAGTCGATCGACGCAGGCACCTTCATCGGCCCGGTAGAGCTCGCGCAGCGCGCGTCGCAGCGCCGTCGGAGCCACCGGCTGCGCGACGTAGACAAAATCCCGCCGCTCCGGCGCATCCGCTGGACGGTTCCGATCCATGGCGCCTCCCCGGGCCGGAAAGGGACGATAGTGCGGCCAAGACGGCAGGAAAAGCACCTTGAGCGGGGCCCCCGCCCCGCCGAGATCGCTTCCGCGCCGTGCCGACTCGGGTTAAGTATTGGCCGAGGCATCGGCCAAGCCCGGGAGGGGCAGACCATGCAGCAACAAGGCGGGCATAGCCTCAAGGGCATTCGCCTGCTCGAATCACTGGCCGCCGAGGAACGGGAACGGCTCGAAAAGCGTTGCCTGTGGCGGCGCTACGACGCCGACGAGCAGATCATGGATCGCAACGACGACAACCGCGACGTGATGCTCGTCGCCGAAGGCACCGTGCGGGTCGTCAACTATTCGCTGACGGGACGCGAGGTGTCGTACGCCAACATCAACGCCGGCGGGTACTTCGGCGAACTCGCGGCGATCGACGGCCAGCCCCGTTCGGCCAGCGTCGTCGCGGTCGAGAAGTGCCTGCTGGCCTCGGTGGCGCCGCAGACGTTCATCACGCTCGTGCGCGATCATTCCGAGGTGGCCTTCGAGGTCTTGCGGAAGTTGGCGCGCATCATCCGCATCAGCGACGACCGCATCATGGATCTCAGCACGCTCGGTGCGGTGCAGCGGGTCTACGTGGAACTGCTGCGCATGGCCCGGCCCGATGCGGCGGGAACCGAGGCACTCGCCATATACCCCCTGCCGGCCCACAAGGAGATCGCCTCGCGGGCCTCGACGACGCGCGAGACGGTGGCGCGCGTCATCAGCCAGCTCACCGCGGATGGGCTGGCCGAACGGCGCGACAAGGCGCTCTACCTGCTCGACCCCCTGCGGCTCCAGGAACTGGCGTCACGGCTCGAGGATGCCCGCGGCGGCGATCTGTCGAGGAGCACGTGATGCCCGGGGTCGACGCGGCTCCCGGGACCGGTCGCCGGCGCGGCGAACCCGCCGGGGCCACGCCATGACGTTCAAGGTCAAGTTCTGGGGCGTGCGCGGCAGCATCGCGTGTCCGTCGCCGAACCACATCGCGTTCGGCGGCAACACGAGTTGCGTCGAGGTGAGCTGCGGCGGCGAACGTATCATCCTCGACGCCGGCACCGGCATCCGCAACCTGGGCCATTGGATGATCCGCAAGGACGTGGCCCACGCGACGATGATGCTGTCCCATACCCACTGGGACCATATCAACGGCTTCCCGTTCTTCTCGCCGGCGTTCCGGCCCGAGCGCTCGTTCCACGTCATGGCGGGGCACCTGCGCGGCAACAAGATCAAGGACGTCTTCGCCGGGCAGATGAACAACCCGTACTTCCCGGTGCCGCTCACTGCCATGAAGGCGCGCATGACCTTCGAGGACTTCGTGGCCGGCGATACGTTCTTCCTCGGCGACGGCAGGAGCATCCGGGTGCGCACCGCGGCGCTCAACCATCCCGACAACGCGACCGGCTACCGGATCGAGTACCAGGGCAAGTCGGTGTGCTACGTGACCGATACCGAGCACGTGCCGAATGCGCCCGATCAGAACATCCTCGGGCTGATCGAGGGGGCCGACCTGGTGATCTACGATTCGACCTACACGGACGAGGAATTCCCGGCCAAGGTCGGCTGGGGCCATTCGACGTGGGAGGAGGGCATTCGGCTGTGCGAGGCGGCGCAGGTCAAGAGCCTGGCCATCTTCCATCACGATCCGGACCACGAGGACATGATCATGGAAGTGATCGAGAGCCAGGCGCGCGCCCGCTGGATCGGTGCGCTCGTCGCGCGCGAACACATGCGCATCAACCTGACGTAGCGCTTCGGCTGGCGCGGCCCGCCCGGGCGCCTCGCGAAATCCCCTTGCCGTCCACCCATGCCTGGCCGCGCGACCGAGAGCTCTGGCCGAGCCTCGCCATCGTCGTGGCCAGCGCGGGCTGGGGCCTGTTCTGGCTGCCGCTGCGTCTGGTCGAGGCGTCCGGGATCAGCGGTCCGTGGGCGTCCGCCGCGCTGTTCGTGCCGGGCCTGCTCGCGCTCGCGCCGATCGCGCTGTGGCGCTGGCGCCGCTTGCGGCATTGCTGGGCCGGAGTCGCGCTGACCGGGCTGTTCTCGGGCGGGGCCTGGGTGCTCTACAGCAACAGCCTGCTCTACACCGAGGTCGTACGCGCCCTGCTGCTGTTCTATCTGACGCCGATCTGGAGCGTCGTGCTCGCCCGAGTCGTGCTCGACGAGCCCATTACGCCCGCGCGGATCGTCACGGTCGTGCTGGGCATCGGCGGCCTCGTCGTCATCCTCGGCTTCGAGGGCGGGTTCCCGTTGCCGCGCAACGCCGGCGATTGGCTGGGCCTGACAAGCGGCGTCGTCTGGGCCGCCGCGTCGGTCCGGTTGCGCCGCGCGCCCGAAGTCGCTGTCGTCGAGAGCGTGTTCGCGTACTTCCTCGGCGGGGCCGCGCTGGCTCTGGTTTCGGCGGCCCTTGCTGGGCCGGCGCCGTCCGGCGCCGCCGTCCTCGAACAGTTGCCGCTGCTGTGCGCCGTCTCGCTAGGCTTCATCATCCCGTCCATGGTGCTCATTCTGGAGGGCACCCGGCGGTTGAGCCCGGTCCGCGTCGGCATCCTGCTGATGACCGAGGCGGTGGTCGGCATCCTTTCGGCCGCCGCGCTGTCGGACGAGCCCTTCGGCGCCCGGGAGATCGTCGGCTCCGCGCTGGTCATCGGCGCCGGCGTCCTGGACGTGGCGTGGGTCCGGGAACCGCGACGTGACGCTCCCCGCACGCCGTAGGACCTACCAGCCCCCGGTCCGCAACCAGCGCTCCACGTCGTCCAGGCGATCGAATCCCCAAAACGGCTCGCCGTCGACCACCAGGGTCGGCGAGCCGAAGACGCCGCGTGCCAGCGCCGCGTCGACCTCGGCCTTCAGCCGCGCCTTGACCGCCGGGTCGTTCAGGGCCCCGGTGACTTCCGGGCCGGCCAGCCCAATGGTCTCGGCCAGAGCGATCACCGCGTCGGCCGGGCCCATGTCGCGGCCCTCGGCGAAGATGGCATGGAAAACGGCCTTGGCGAATGCCCGCGCCGCGCCCGTGTCGCGGCCCGTAAGCCAGTAATAAGCGCGGCTCGCCTGCAGGGCGTTGATCGGGAACGCGTCGGGGACCCGGTAGGGGATGCCGAGGCGGCGCGCGGTGCGTTCGAGGTCGCGCCGAGCGTAGGCGCCGCGCAGGGGCTGGTCGAGCAGCGGCGACTGGCCGGTGACCTTGAACACGACGCCCAGGAGTATCGGTCGCCACGTCGCCGTCCGCCCGTGGCGCGCCGCCAGCGCATCGACGCCCAGGCTGGCGAAGTAGCCGTAAGGCGACGAAAAATCGAAGTAGAAGTCGATCGGGTCGGCCATGACCCGGTCAGGCGCCGCGCCGCCGGGCCGTGACCTCGATCTCGACCTTCATGCGCGGATCGACCAGGCCCGCGATGATCGCCGTCGAGGCCGGCCGAATGCCGCCGAAATACTGCCCGAGGATCGGCGCGACCACCTGGAAGTGTCTTGCCTCGGTCAAGATGATGAACACCCGCACCACTTCGGCGAGCGTGGACTCGGCCGTGGCGAGCGCCCGCTCGATGTTGCGGAAGCACTGGTGCGCCTGCTCGGCCACGCCGTCCGCGATCGTACCCGCGGCGTAGTCGAACCCGGTGGTGCCCGAGACCCAGACCCAGGGCCCGTCGACCACGGCACGGCTGTAGCCGGCGACGGATTCGAAGGCGGAACCGGACGAGATCAGGCGTCGAGTCATGGCGATGTCCTTTCCAGGGCGACGGCGGTGGCCTCGCCGCCACCGATGCACAGCGCGGCGACGCCGCGCCGGGCATCCTTCGCTTCCATGGCGGCGAGCAAGGTGACCAGGATCCGCGCGCCCGAACAGCCGATCGGGTGGCCCAGCGCGCACGCGCCGCCGTTGACGTTGACGCGGTCATGCCCGAGGTCGAGGTCGCGCATCGCGGCCATGGTGACCACGGCGAAGGCCTCGTTGATCTCCCACAGGTCGACGTCGGCCGTGCGCCAGCCGATGCTTTCGAGCAGCGCGCGGATCGCGCCGATCGGCGCCGTGGTGAACCACGCCGGGGCCTGGGCGTGGCTGGCGTGCCCCACGATCCGCGCCCGCGGGGCGAGCCCTTTCGCCTCCGCCCGTTCCACGGTCGTCAGCACCAGCGCCGCGGCGCCGTCGGAGATCGAGCTCGAGTTGGCCGCCGTCACGGTGCCACCCTCGCGGAACGCGGGCTTCAGCGCCGGGATCTTCGCCGGGTCCACCGCGAACGGCTGCTCGTCGCGCCCGACCACCGCCGGAGCCCCACGACCCTTGACCGTGACCGGCGCCAGCTCGCGCGCGAACGAGCCATCGTCGTTGGCACGCCGGGCGCGGCCGAGCGACTCGATGGCAAAGCCGTCCTGGGCGGCGCGGGTAAACTGGTAGTGCGCCGCCGTGTCCTCGGCGAAGGTGCCCATGAGCCGGCCCTTGTCGTAAGCGTCCTCGAGCCCGTCGAGGAACATGTGATCGATGACCCGGCCGTGCCCCATGCGATAGCCCGCGCGCGCGCGATCGAGCAGGTAGGGCGCGTTCGACATGCTCTCGATGCCGCCAGCGACGGCCACCTTGGCCGACCCGGCGCGGATCAGGTCGTGCGCCAGCATCACGGCCTTCATGCCGCTGCCGCACATCTTGTTGACCGTGGTGGCCGGCACGGCTTGCGGCAAACCGGCGGCGATCGCGGCCTGGCGCGCCGGCGCCTGGCCGAGCCCGGCCGGCAGCACGCAGCCCATCAGCACCTCGTCGACCGCGTCGGCGGCGACCGCGGCGTCCGCCACGGCGGCCGCGATGGCGACGCCGCCGAGCGCCGGCGCGGGCATGTCCTTGAGCACCCCCTGGAAGCCCCCGATCGGCGTCCGCTTGGCGCCGACGACGACGATGTCGGACCCCTTCATGCGGGGTCCTCGTCGTGCCCAGGGCGAACGCCCCCTCGCCCCTTGTGGGAGAGGGAGGGGCCCGGCCCGCCAGGGCCGGGAGGGTGAGGGGTGGCGCGCAGCGCGCGCTCGATCTCGGTCAACACACCCTCGACATTGGTCAAGACGTCGTGGTTCCAAAAGCGAAGAATCCCATAGCCGTCAGCGGCGATGCGGGCATCAAGGGGAGAGGGATTCTTATGTTGTTGCGCCAGGACAAGGATCACGTCGTCTCCTCGTAAAGCTCGCGGCCGATCAGCATGCGGCGGATCTCCGAGGTGCCCGCGCCGATCTCGTAGAGCTTGGCGTCGCGCAGCAATCGCCCGGTCGGGTAGTCGTTGATGTAGCCGTTGGCGCCCAGGCACTGGATCGCCTCCAGCGCCATCCAGGTCGCGCGCTCGGCCGCCACCAGGATGGCGCCGGCCGCGTCCTTGCGCGTCACATCGCCGCGGTCGCACGCGGCGGCCACGGCGTAGACGTAGGCGCGGCAGTAGCCGAGCGTCGTGTACATGTCGGCGAGCTTGCCCTGCATGAGCTGGAAGCCGCCGATCGGCTGGCCGAATTGCTTGCGCTCGTGGACGTAGGGCAGGACCGCGTCGAGGCACGCCTGCATGATGCCGAGCGGCCCCCCGGCCAGCACCACCCGCTCGTAGTCCAGCCCGCTCATCAGCACGCGCACCCCGCCGCCGAGCTCGCCGAGCACGTTGGTCTCGGGCACCTCGCAGCCGTCGAACACCAACTCGGCCGTGTTCGAACCGCGCATGCCGAGCTTGTCGAGCTTGGGCGAGGCGGCGAACCCCGCGAGGCCCTTCTCGACCAGGAACGCGGTAATGCCGCGCTTGCCCGCCGCCGGATCGGTCTTGGCGTAGACCACCAGGACGTCGGCGTCGGGGCCGTTGGTGATCCACATCTTGGTGCCGTCGAGCACCCAGCGGTCGCCGCGCCGGCTCGCGCGGAGCTTCATCGCGACCACGTCCGACCCCGCGCCGGCCTCGCTCATGGCGAGCGCGCCGACCGCGCTGCCCGCGATCAGGCCGGGCAGGTAGCGGCGCTTCTGGTCGTCGTTGCCCCAGCGCCGGATCTGGTTGACGCAGAGGTTCGAATGGGCGCCGTACGAAAGCCCGACCGCCGCCGAGGCGCGGCTCAGCTCCTCCATCGCCACCACGTGCTCGCGATAGCCCAGCCCCGCCCCGCCCCATTCCGGCTCGACGGTCAGGCCGAGGATTCCCAGATCGCCGAGTTTGCGCCACAAATCCGGGGGAAACTCATTGTCGCGGTCGATCGCCGCGGCGCGCGGAGCGAGTTCGGCCGCGGCGAAGGAGCGGACCGAATCGCGCACCAACTCGGCGGACTCGCCGAGATCGAAGCGCAACGCCGGTGTGTCGTTGACGCGCATCGCGCTATTCTAGCCGCCTACGCGCCGCAATAGGGAGCCGCAACCATGTCCCCCCGCCTTGGCCTGATCGCCGCCCTGGTGCTGCTGGCCTGGCCCCACGCCGCGCCGGCCCAGACCGGCGACCCCGTCATCGACGCGATCTTCGACGAGATCGAGCAGCGCCTGATCCAGGAATACTACGGAAACCTGCGCACGGCGGGCCTGGATGCCGACGACGGCCAGGGCCTGGGCCAGGGCAAAGGCAAGGCGAAGGGCAAGGGCCTGAAACGGGGCTGGGTCCAGGGTATTCCGCCCGGCCACCTGCCGCCGCCGGGGCTGTGCCGGGCCTGGCTGCCGGACACGCCGCCGGGCCACCAGCCGGCGCCCGCGCCGTGCGGCGAAGTCCTTGCCTCCCTGCCGGCCGGCGCGCGCCTGATCTACGGCGGTGCCAGGGGCAAGGAAGATGCCCTGCCATCGGGCCTCGGCATCGAGCTGCCGCCGGAGCTGTCCGGCACCCTGCCGCTGCCGCTGCCGGGAACCGAGCGGCTGCTGGTCGACGATGACATCTTCCTGGTGCGGCTCGGCA
Organism: uncultured Rhodospirillaceae bacterium; assembly: GCA_964530335.1. Classification (GTDB taxonomy): domain Bacteria; phylum Pseudomonadota; class Alphaproteobacteria; order SP197; family SP197; genus VGDP01. Next base: position 11,782 of record CAZGYG010000022.1, read on the forward strand.
CCCGGGTCATCCTCGACGTGATCGAGGGCGTGCTGCTCGAGCAGTAACCGCGGCTCACAGCAGGAGCAGGGTCGCGAGACCCAGGAAAGTGGAGAACCCGACCACGTCGGTGATCGCCGTGACGAAGACGCCCGAGGCGGGCGCCGGGTCGATCCCGAGACGCGCGAGCACGACCGGGGTCAACGCGCCCGAGAAACCGGCCATGAACAGGTTGGCGACCATGGCCGCCGCGAGCACGCCGGCGAGTTGCCAGCTGCCGTAGCGGCCCCAGGTGATCGCGCCCATGAGCACGGCGCACAGGCTGCCATTGAGCAACGCCACCAGGATTTCCTTGCGCAGGCTCGCCATGGCGTTGGCCGCGGTGAGATCGCGCGTGGCGAGCGCGCGGACCGCGACCGTCATGGCCTGAGTCCCGGCGTTGCCCCCGATCGCGGCGACGATGGGCATGAGCGCCGCGAGCGCCACCAGCTCGCCTATCGTTTCGTGGAACAGTCCGATAACGAGCGACGCGACGAGCGTCGTCCCGAGATTGAAGAACAGCCATACGAAGCGCTTGCGCGCCGTCGGCACCACGGGATCGCGGAAATCGGTATGGCCAACGCCGCCGAGGTGCAGGATGTCCTCCTCCGCCTCCTGCTCGATGACCTCGGTCACGTCGTCGTGGCTGATCACGCCGACGATCCGGCCATCGCCATCGACGACCGCGGCCGAGGTCAGGCCGTATTGGGTGAACAGGAACGCGACTTCTTCCTGGTCCATGTCGACGCGCGCGAGGTGCGGCTCCGGCCGCATGATGTCGCGCACGATGACCGGGCGCTGGGTGCGGACCAGGCTGGCGAGCGGCACCGTGCCCACCGGCCGGCGTTGGGGGTCGACGACGAAGACATCGTAGAACTCCTCGGGCAGGTCGGCGGCGGCGGCGCGCAGGTAGTCGATGACGTGGCCGACCGACCAGTAGGCCGGCGCCGTGACGACCTGGCGTCGCATCAACCGCCCGGCCGATTCCTCCTCGTGGGTCAAGCTTTCCTGCAAGGCGGCGCGATCGGGTGGCGGCAGGGCGTCGAGCAGTTCCTGGCGTTCGCCCGCCTCGAGCGCCTCGATGACGTAAATCGCGTCGCCGGTGTCGAGCGCGCCGATGGCGCGCACCAAGTGGTCGCGCGGCAGCAACCCGACGAGCTCGTCGCGCACCGGCTCATCGAGGTAAGGGAGGATCTCGGGATCGAGCGCCTCGCCCCACAGCCCGACCAGGAACGCCCGCTCCTCGTGGGTCAACTGCTCGAGCAAGTCCGCCTTGTCGGCCACGTGCAACGTGGCCGCGAGCTCGGCGACACGCTGGGGCTCGTTCGCCGCGATCGCCTCGCCGACCGCGCGCACCAGCTCCTGGTCGAGCTCGGCCCGTTCGCCGACGCGCTTCCTGGGCCGCCAGCCGGCGCCCTCGTGCTCAGGCGGATTTGCCACGGCGCCGGACCTTGGGCCTGGAGACCGGCTTCGCGGCCGCCTTGATCTGGGCGTCAACGACGGCGAAGGCGCTGAGATTGAGGATGCCGCGTACGGTCGCCGAGTGCTTGGCGATGTGCGCCGGCGCCCCGACCCCGATCAGCATCGGGCCGATCGACGTGCCGTTGCCGAGCTGACGCACCAGGGTGAACGCGATCGAGGCGGCATCGAGCCCCGGCGCGATCAGCAGGTTGGCCGCGCCGGAAAGCGTCGAGGGCGACGCCAGCAAGCGCTCGCGCACGCCGGCGTCGAGCGCGGCGTCGCCATCCATCTCGCCATCGATCTCCAGGTCCGGCGCGCGCGCGCGGATCAGCGCCAGGGCCTCGCGCATCTTGCGCGCCGACGGCGTGTCGTGGCTGCCGAAGTTGGCATGCGACAGCAGCGCGACCTTCGGCTCGATACCGAAGCGGCGCACCACCTCGGCCGCGCTCATCGTCAAGGCCGCTATCTCAGCGGGGTCCGGATCGTACGCCACGGTGGTGTCGGCCAGGAAATACGTACCCTTGTCGAGCTGCACCATGTGCAGGCCGGAAGCGTTGCGCACCCCCGGCTCCAGCCCGAGGATGTCGAGCACGTGCCCGAGATGATCGTCGTAGACGCCGACCGGGCCGGCGATGAGCGCTTCCGCCTCGCCGCGCTGGACCATCAGGGCGGCGATCGCCGTGGTGTCGGTGCGCACGACGTGCCGCGCCTTGGCCTCGGTGACGCCACGGCGCTGCATGGTCGCTTGGTAGAGCTGCCAATACTGCTTGTAGCGCGGGTCATCCTCGGGATCGCACAGCTCGAACGTCCGGCCGGCCTCGAGTCGCAGGCCAAGGCGCTTGACGCGGTTCTCCAGGACCCGGCGACGGCCGATCAGGATGGGCCGCACGAAGCCCTCGTCCACCGCGGCCTGCACCGCCTGGAGGACGCGAGGCTCCTCGCCGTCGGCGTAGACCACGCGCCGGGGGTCGGCCTTGGCGCGCGCGAAGATGCCGCGCATGACGTAGCCGGTGCGAAAGACGAAGCCCGACAATTGCTCGCGGTAAGCGGCGATGTCGGCGATCGGACGGGTCGCCACCCCGCTCGCCATCGCCGCCTCGGCGACGGCGACCGGCACGTGGACGATCAGCCGGGGGTCGAACGGCTTGGGCAGGATGTAGTCCGGGCCGAACTTGAGGTCCTGGTCGCCGTAGGCGGCGGCCACGATGTCGGAGGCCTCGGCCTTGGCGAGCTCGGCGATGGCATGAACGCAGGCGAGCTTCATCGCCGTGTTGATGCGCCGGGCGCCGACGTCGAGCGCGCCGCGGAAGATGAACGGGAAGCACAGTACGTTGTTGACCTGGTTCGGGTAGTCCGACCGGCCGGTGGCGATGATCGCGTCGGACCGTGCCGCGCGCGCGACCTCTGGCATGATCTCGGGCGTCGGGTTGGCGAGCGCCAGGATCAGCGGCTTTGGCGCCATTGTCTTGACCATGTCGGCCTTGAGTACCCCGCCCGCCGAAAGACCGAGGAACACGTCCGCGCCCTTGATGGCGTCGGCCAGCGTGCGCGCCTGGGTCCGCCGCGCGTAGGCGGCCTTGTAGTCGTCCATATCCTCGGACCGGCCGGCGTAGACGACGCCGTGGCGATCGGTGACCAGCACGTTGCCGCGCTTCAGGCCGAGTTCGAGCAGCAGGCCGAGGCACGCGAGCGCCGCCGCGCCCGCGCCCGAGGTGACCAGCTTGATCGTCTCGATCGACTTGCCGACCACGCGCAGGCCATTGAGCACCGCCGCGCCGACGCAGATCGCCGTGCCGTGCTGATCGTCGTGGAACACCGGGATGCCGAGGCGTTCCTGGAGCTTGCGCTCGATCTCGAAACACTCCGGTGCCTTGATGTCCTCCAGATTGATCGCGCCGAACGTCGGCTCGAGCGCGGCGACGATGTCGACGAAGCGGTCGGGATCCCGTTCCTCGACCTCGAGATCGAAGACATCGATGTTGGCGAACTTCTTGAACAGCACCGCCTTGCCTTCCATCACCGGCTTGGCCGCCAGCGGCCCGATCGGGCCGAGCCCCAGCACCGCCGTGCCGTTGGTCACCACCCCGACCAGGTTGGACCGGATCGTCAGGTCGTGAGCGGCGCGTTCGTCGGCGACGATGGCTTCGCACGCGGCGGCGACCCCGGGCGAATAGGCGAGCGCGAGATCGCGCTGGTTGGCGAGGGGCTTGGTGGCGTGGACGCCCAGCTTGCCCGGACTCGGCAGGCGATGGTACGCGAGCGCCGCCTGCTTGATATCGTCCGCCATCGGCCGCTCTCCTCGTCCGTGGTCGAGCCAGAGTATAATCATGGCGGGTCGGCGCGCCATGGAGCCGACGGCGAATTTCGAGGGACCGGCAGTGGACGGACGGGGCGGGATGGTGCGGTCGAGAAGACTCGAACTTCCACTCCCTTTCGGGAACAGCGACCTCAACGCTGCGCGTCTACCAGTTCCGCCACGACCGCACGGCTCGGGACAGGAGCTTCCGATAACAAATCCCGCACCGCGCCGCAACAGCCGGCGATGATGCCAGCGGTCCCCGCTCCCGCCCTCGAATGGCGCGTCGCCGACCGGCCCGTGCCCTATCCGGCCGCGCTCGCCGCCATGGAGGAGCGCGTCGCCGCGATCCGCGCCGGCGCCGCTCCGGAGCTCGTCTGGCTGCTCGAACACCCGCCGCTCTATACCGCGGGCACCAGCGCCGATCCGGCCGAGCTGCTCGATCCCCGCGGCTTGCCGGTCTATCGCACCGGGCGCGGCGGGCGCTTCACCTACCACGGGCCCGGCCAGCGCGTCGCCTACGTCATGCTCGACCTGGAGCCGCGCGGGCGCGACGTCCGGCGCTTCGTCTGCGGCCTGGAGACTTGGCTGATCGCCGCGCTCGCCCGCTTCGGCGTCCAGGGCTTCGTGCGCCCGGACCGCGTCGGAGTGTGGGTCGGCAAGGACGGCTCCGAGGCCAAGATCGCCGCCATCGGCGTGCGGGTGCGTCGCTGGGTCAGCTACCACGGCGTCGCGCTCAACATCGCGCCCGATCTCGACGCCTACCGAGGCATCGTGCCCTGCGGCATCCGCGGCTTCGGCGTCACCTCGCTCGCCGACCTGGGTTGCATGGCGACCGTCGCCGAGGTCGATGCCGCCCTGGCCGCGACGTTCGCCGAGGTCTTCGGTCCGCCGTCGGCCGCCGTCAGGCGTCGGTCAGAGCCGTAAATCCGGCTTCGTCCGTCGCGCCTTCGTCGCTGACCGTGACCCGCGCGACCTTGGCTGCGGGCGGGCCGCGCCGGGCGAGAACGATCATGCGGTCGACCGCGTCGGGCGCCCCGGCGAATACCGCCTCGACCGAGCCGTCCCCTCGGTTGCGCACCCAGCCGTCGAGTCCCAGGACACCCGCCTGCTCGCACATCCAGGCGCGGAACCAGACACCCTGGACGCGGCCTTCGACGCGCACGCGCACGGCCTTGCGCGGTGCCGGCCCGGTCATCAGGCGGCGCCGGCCTCATCGTATTCCAGGATCACCTGGTCGACCGCCAGGCTCGCGCCGACGGCGACGTGGACCTTGGCGACGCGACCGTCGCGTTCGGCACGCAGCACGTTCTCCATCTTCATGGCATCGACGACGGCCAGCGGCTGGCCGGCCTTGACCGCGTCGCCCACCGCCACGTGGAGCGCGACGACCAACCCGGGCATGGGCGACAGCACGAAACGGGACATATCCGCCAGGGCCTTGACCGGCATGCGCGCCAGCAGCTCGGCCGCGCGCCGGCTCAAGACCTTGACCGTGACCACCGCGCCGGCGTGGCCGATGCGCCAGCCGCCGTCGACCCGCTCGACCTGCGCCGCGGTCGGCCGGCCGTCGATGGCGCCGTGGAACGCGGGTTCGCCGGGCGACCAGGAACCGTCGATGCGAATCGTCCGGCCATCGCAGCGCACCTCGGCGCCACCCGCGAGCACGGTCGTCAGGGTCTCGAAGCTGCGGCCGCCGGCGCGCACGACCCAGGCCAACTCGGTTGCGGTGCGTGCCGCCGCCGCGCTCTGGACCAGCGCGGCGACGGCCACGATCGTGTCGGCCACCGTACCTTCGAGCGGAACGCCACCGAAGGCGCGGCCGTACTCGCTGTCGATGAACGACGTATCCATGTCCCCGGCGGCGAAGCGCGGATGGCGCGCCACTGCCGACAGGAACGCGAGGTTGTTCGCCATGCCGCGCAGCACGAAGCCGTCGAGCGCCAGCCCCAGGCTGGCCAGCGCCGCGGCGCGGTCGGGGCCGAACGCGCTGAGCTTGCCGATCATCGGATCGTAATAGGGCGTCACCTCCGCCCCTTCGTAGACGCCGTCGTCCAGGCGGAGGCCCTCGCCGGACGGCGGGCGATAGCGGACCAGCCGCCCGGTCGCCGGCAGGAACCCGCGCTCGGGGTCCTCGGCGTAGATCCGCGCCTCGATCGCCCAGCCGTTGATCCGAACCTCGTCCTGACGGAACGGCAAGGCCTCGCCCGCGGCGATGCGGATCATCAGCTCGACGATATCGAGCCCGGTCACCAGCTCGGTCACCGGGTGCTCGACCTGGAGCCGCGTGTTCATTTCGAGGAAGTAGAATTTGCGCTCGGCGTCGACGACGAACTCGACCGTTCCGGCCGAGCGATAGTCGACCTGCCGGGCCAGGGCGACCGCCTGGGCGCCCATGGCGGCGCGGGTCCGCGCGTCGAGGAACGGGCTCGGCGCCTCCTCGATCACCTTCTGGTGGCGCCGCTGGATCGAGCATTCGCGCTCGCCCAGGTGCACCACGTTGCCGTGCCCGTCGGCCAGCACCTGGATCTCGATGTGGCGCGGCCTGGCGATGAGCTTCTCGACGAAAAGCCGGTCGTCGCCGAAGCTGTTGCGGGCCTCGTTGGCGGCGGAGGCGAACGCGGCGCGGCATTCGTCGTCGTCGCGCACCACCCGCATGCCCTTGCCGCCGCCGCCGGCAGCGGCCTTGACCATCACCGGGTAGCCGATGTCGCGGGCGACACGCACCGCCTCGTCCGCGCCGGCGATCGTCCCCAGGTGACCGGGGATGACGTCGACCCCCGCCGCCAGCGCCAGCTTCTTCGATTCGATCTTGTCGCCCATGGCGGCTATGGCCGGGCCCGGCGGACCGACGAACGCGATGCCGGCCGCGTCGAGCGCCTGGGCGAAGGCCGGGTTTTCCGACAGGAAACCGAATCCCGGGTGGACCGCATCGGCGCCGGTGGCGCGGGCGGCGGCGACGACCGCCGCGATGTCCAGGTAGCTCCGCGACGGCTGGGCGGCGCCGATGGCAACGGCTTCGTCCGCCTCGAGCACGTGCTTCGCCTCGGCGTCGGCCTCGGAATAAACGGCGACCGTGGCGAGCCCCATGCGCCGGGCCGTGCGGATGATGCGGCAGGCGATCTCGCCGCGGTTGGCGATCAGCAGCTTCGCGAACATCGCTGGACTATCGCCGCGCGGGCGCCGGTGGCGCAACGCCCAAGATTCCGGCGTTGCGGCGTCGTACCGCCATGCCCGCTCGTCGGCCTAGAGCAACATCCGATCAATTGGAACCGGGATGGTTCCAATTGATCGGATAAAGTTGCTCTAGATCCAACGGTATAGAGCAGCTTTACCCGATCGGTGGATCGCCGCAGGCGATTCGATCCGATCGGGTGCTGCTCTAGGCGGCCTGTTCTCCGGCCTGGGCGATGCCGCCGCGCAGCTTACCGGCCTCGACGTTGCGCCACAGGATCCCCTGGTCCGCCGGCAGCGCCCGATGCCGGGCCGGCAGGCACAGCCACACCCGCAGCAGCCGGCGCACCCGGCCGCTCGCCGTGTCGTCCTCGAACGGCGTGCGCGCGTGATACGTGACGTGGCTGTTAATGAACTGCATGTCGCCCTCGGCGAGCCGCATCTCGTAGCCGAGCTCGTCGCAGAGCGCCGCGAGCAGGTCCAGCGCCCGCCACTGTTCGTCGGTCATGCGCGGGGTCTGGGGCAGCATCTGCGCCGCCTCGACATAGGTGCGCGAGTAGTGGCTGGTGAACTTGCCGGCGCGGACGGCGAACACGGGCAGCGGGTAGATCGCGTTCTCGCCGCCCTGCTCCTCGCCCAGGCGGGAACGCCAGATCGGCCGGTAGAGCACGGCCGCCAGGTCCGGCCGGCGCTCGATCATGGCGTTGTGCACGACGACCGAGCTGGCGACCCGGCTGATGCCCCCCGACTTGGCCTGGGACGCGGTCAGCAGCCCGACCACGTCGGTGCGGTCGGTGTGCCAGCGCAGCGCGCCGCTGGAATAGGTGCGCGCGCTCGACGAAATGAACGACCGGCCATCGGGATCGACGATCTGGCCGTGGCGGCCGCCCACGTCGCCGCCTTCGTCTCGGATCTCGCGCATGAGCTGGCCGCGGCAGTCCTGGAACCGCGCCTCGCCGAGGTGCCGGGCAAGTCCCATCCACACCAGGCGCAGCGTCGCCTCGTCGAAGCGGTCGACCGGAAGCCCGGTCAACTTGACCACTCCGCACCCGTCCTCGAGCTCGTCGGCGACCCGCGCGAGCTTGCGCCGCACGAGATCGAGGGGAAAGTCAGCCTGCGTCACCGTGGGCCATGTCGTGCCGCGCGCCGTGGCGTGAGCGGCGGCGGCCTCGAGCTCGGCGAGCTCGGCGGCGGACCACGGCAGGACCCAGCGCTCGTCCCGCGCGAGGTCCGCGCCTTGCCACGCGAACGGGCCGTGCAGGGGGATCGGGCGAACGTCGGTCATCATGGGCTCCGTGTCAGGCAAGGCGGCGGCGCTCAAACGTGGAAGCGGTAGCGTTCCTCGAAGCGGGCCAGATCCTCGGGGTCGAGCCCGACCTTGATGCGGACGCCGTCGGCATGATCGGCGCGCTCGAGCACCTCGCCATGGCGGTAGAGCCAGGCGATCGCCTGACCGGCCTGGAACGGCAGCAGCAGGTCGACGACCGCGCGTCCACTGCGCAGCCGGGCATCGAGCTCGCGGAGCAGCTCGCCGCAGCCCGCGCCGGTCGCGGCGGAAATGGCGACCGCGCCGGGCTGTCGCGCCGACGCGGTAATCAGCCGCTCGCGGGCCTCGCCGTCGAGCAGGTCGATCTTGTTGCGCGCCTCGAGGATCAGCCCGCGGTCGAGCACCGAGCCCAGTCCCAGCTCGCGCAGCACCTCGTTCACGTCGTCGCGCTGGGCCTCGCTGTCCGGGCCGCTGACGTCGCGGACGTGGACGATGACGTCGGCCTCGATCACTTCCTCGAGCGTCGCCCGGAACGCGGCGACGAGCTGGGTCGGCAGATCCGAGACGAAGCCGACCGTGTCCGACAGGATGACGCGCCGTCCGGACGGCAGCTCCACGCCGCGCAACGTCGGGTCGAGGGTCGCGAACAGTTGGTCGCTGGCGAGCACGCCGCTGTGGGTCAGCCGGTTGAACAGGGTCGATTTGCCGGCGTTGGTGTAGCCGACCAGGGCGACGATCGGGTAGGGCACGCGCCGGCGCGCCCGGCGGTGCAAGGCGCGCGTACGGGCCACGGCGTCGAGCTCGCGCTTGAGCCGGACGAGCCGTTCGTCGATCAGGCGCCGGTCCGCCTCGATCTGGGATTCGCCCGGGCCGCCCAGGAAGCCGAAGCCGCCGCGCTGGCGCTCGAGGTGAGTCCACGAGCGCACCAGCCGGCTGCGCTGATACGTCAGGGCCGCTATCTCGACCTGCAGCGCGCCCTCCCGAGTGCGTGCGCGCTGCCCGAAAATCTCCAGGATCAGGCCGGTGCGGTCGATGACCTTGGCCTGCCACGCCTTCTCGAGGTTGCGCTGCTGCACCGGCGTCAATGGCGCGTCGATCACGACCAGGCCGATGCCGGCTTCGGCGCACAGATGGCCGAGTTCGGCGACCTTGCCGGCGCCGAACAGGGTGGCCGGTCGGGGCGTGCGCAGCGGCGCGACGCGAGCGGCGGCGACGTCGAGCGAAATCGCCTCGGCCAGGCCGACGGCCTCGGCGAGCCGCGCTTCGGGGCTACGCCCGCCGGTCGACCGCGCCGGATGCACGACCAGCGCGCGCGCCGTGCTGCGCGGCGCCGCTGGCGGCTCGGCCGCGGCCGCCGGTTCAGACTTCTTCGGTTTCCTTCGTGGCATCGAACAGATGCACGGGCTGCGCCGGCATCACCGTCGATATGGCGTGCTTGTAGACAAGCTGGGCGTGGCCGTCACGGCGCAGCAGCACGGAGAAGTTGTCGAACCAGCTGATGATGCCTTGAAGCTTCACGCCGTTCACCAAGAAGATCGTCACGGCCATCTTGTTCTTGCGTACGTGGTTCAGGAATACGTCCTGGACGTTCTGTGTCTTTTCGACGGTCATGGCGCTCCCCCCTCGCTCTTGGACGTTCACGTCGTTCAGCGCCGTCCCGGGCGCTTCGTGGCCACTCCTTCGCGACCGAACTCACGGTATACACGCGCACGCCACTATATATCCCGCGAACCGGCGCACGCTACGTCCGTATCGAAACGCCGCACGATCGCCGTCAGCGCCCGGCAATCGGCGACCACGCGCACGGTGGCATCCGCCGCGTCGAGCGCCGTCGGGTCGTCGCCCACGAGCACGGCGCCGAGCCCGGCGTTTCGGGCGCAGCCCAGGTCCGCCGTGCTGTCGCCGACCAGCCAGACGTCGGCTCCGGGGGACACGCCCAGGGCCGCGAGCGCGGCGTGGGCCGGCGCCGCGTCGGGTTTGTCGCGGGGCGCGTCGCCCGAACCGACCAGGGCCCCGAAGTGGCGCCGCCAGCCCAGGTGCAGGGCCTCGCGGCGCAGACCGTCGCCCAGCTTGCTGCTGACCACGCCGAGCGGCACGCCGAGATCGGCGCACGCGATCAGCAGCGCCTCGGCGCCGTCGAGCGGCCGGATCGCCTCGAGGTGCGTCGCGTAGTAGCGGCGCCGGTAGTCGGCCAGCGCCTCGCGCCACGCGGCGCCGAACAGGACCGGAAAATGGTCGCGCAGCGATTGCAGCCGCTCGCGCGTCTCGGCCAGCGTCCACGGCGCGACGCCCGCCGCCTGCTGGGTGCCCACGAGCGCGGCGTGAATCGCGCCCCAACTGTCGACCAGCGTGCCGTCCCAGTCGAACAGGATCGCCCGGGGGCGTTCCCACCCGGCGCTCACGCCGCCAGTCCCTCGCCGATCATGTGGGCGAGGTAGCCGCCGAGCAGCGTGCGCGTCACGGAGCCGGGCTCGCCGTTGCCGACGATCGTGTCGTCGATGCGCACCACCGGGCGGACGAACGACGTCGTGCTGGTCAGGAACGCCTCGCGCGCGCCCTTCGCCTCCGCCACGGTGAACGGCCGTTCGACCACCGCGACTCCGGACGTCCGTGCCAGCCGCAGTACCGCGGCGCGGGTGATGCCGGGCAGGATGTCCGGGCCGAGCGGGTGCGTCACCGCGCGCCCATCGCCGTCGACGATCCAGGCGTTGGTCGAGGAGCCCTCGGTGACGTAGCCGTCGCCGTCCACGAGCCAGGCCTCGTAGGCGCCGGCTTCCGACGCCTGCTGCTTTGCCAGGCAGTTGGCGAGCAGCCCGACGGTCTTGATGTCGACCCGCTTCCAGCGGATGTCGGGCCGGGTCACGACCGCGACGCCCGGCCACTCCTCCGCCGATCCCGGACGCGGCATGCGCTTGACCGTCACCACGACGGAAGGCCGCACGGCCTCCTTGGGAAAGGCGTGGTTGCGCGGCGCCACGCCGCGGTCGATCTGGAGGTAGACGATGCCGTCGTCCAGCCGATTGCGCGCGACGGTCTCGCGCAGCACCGCCGACAACGCCCGGTCCGACATCGGCGGAACGATCCGGATTTCGGTGAGCGAGCGGGCCAGCCGCTCGAGATGCGGGCGTGCGTCGACCAGCCGACCGCCGGCGACGAACATGACCTCGTAGACCCCGTCGGCGAATTGCAGGCCGCGATCCTCGACGTGGACCGCGGCCGCCGACTGGGGGACGTAACGGCCGTTGACGTAGGCGATGCGGGTCATGGGGCGTCGCTCAGAAGAATTCGAAGCGGACCGGAGAAGAACTTCTCGACCTTCTTCACCGTCGCGGCCTCGGCGAAGATGATCGCCCGGTCCTTGGCCTTGATCACGATGTCGCCGCGCGGCACCAGCGTTTGGCCGTCGCGCACGATGGCCGTCAGCCGCGCGACGCCGACGCCTGGCGCGAATCGTCCGCCACGCCGAGCGTCTTGAGCTTGCGGTGCAGCGCCGAACGCTCCATGCCGATGAACGCCGCGGTACGCGAGATGTTGCCGCCGAAGCGGCTGAGCTGGGCCTCGAGGTATTGGCGTTCGAACATTTCGCGCGCCTCGCGCAGCGGCAAGGCCATGACATGGCCGCTGCGGTCCGGCTTGAGCGATTCCGGCACGCGGATGCCGAGCTCCGGCGGCAGCATGTCGCTGGTGATCGGTACGCCGGCCTCGCCCGGCGCCATGATCAGCAGCCAATCGATGACGTTGCGCAACTGGCGCACATTTCCCGGCCAGTCGCACGCCTGCAGCGCCGCCATGGCGTCGGCCGCGATCGGCCGGGTCGCCAGACCGGCGGCGTCGGCGTCGCGCCGCATGAAGTACTGGGCGAGCTCCGGGATGTCCTCGGGTCTGTCGCGCAGGGCGGGCAGCCGGACCGGCACCACGCTGAGGCGGTAGAACAGGTCCTCGCGGAACCTCCCGCCGGCAATTTCCTCAGCGAGATCGCGGCTCGAGGCGGCGACCACGCGCACGTCGACGTGGACCTGCGGCCCGCCGCCGACCCGCTGAAACGTCTGCTCCTGCAACGCGCGCAGGATCTTGCCCTGGGCCTCGAGTGGCATGTCGGCGATCTGGTCGAGGAACAGCGTGCCGCCGTGCGCCTGCTCGAACGTGCCGACCTTGCGCGGGCTGCCCGCCCCCAGCACCCCCGACTCGACGCCGAACAGCTCGATCTCGAGGCGCTCGGGCGCCATGGTCGCCGCGTTGACCACGACGAACGGCCCATCGGCCCGCTTCGACTGGGCGTGGAGCAGGCGCGCCACCACCTCCTTGCCCGAACCCGGTGGCCCGGTGATCAGCACGCGGCTTCCCGTGGGCGCCACCCGCTGGATGGCGTTGCGCACCTGGACCATCGCCGAGCTGTCGCCGATCAGCGAGTTGCCGATCCCGGCGCGCGACACCAGCTCCATGTTCTCGCGCCGGAGCCGGGCGGATTCGATGGCGCGGCTGATCACCACGAGCAGCCGGTCGGTCTGGAACGGCTTCTCGATGAAGTCGTAGGCGCCGCGCTTGGTGGCATCGACCGCCATCTCGATGGTGCCGTGGCCGCTGATGATCACGACCGGCACGTCGGGATGGTCGCGCCGCACCAGATCGAGCAACGCCAGCCCGTCGAGCGCGCTGCCCTGAAGCCAGACGTCGAGGATCAGGAGGTTCGGGCGCCGCGCCGCGAGCTCGCCGAGCGCGGCGTCGCTCTCCGCCGCGGACCGGCAACGATAGCCCTCGTCCTCGAGGATGCCGGTGACTTGATGCCGGATGTCGGCTTCGTCGTCGACGATGAGTATGTCCATTCCCATGCGCGTTCGCTCACATGCGCGCCCGGCCCGTCGCCGTCCCGGCCGCGTCGGCGCCCTGCAGCGGCAGGACGATCCGCACGCACGCCCCGCCCCCGGCGGCATCGTCGAGGGTCAGGACGCCGCCGTGATCCTGTACGATCCGCTGCACGATGGCGAGTCCCAAGCCGGTGCCCCTGGCGCGCGTCGTCACGTAGGGCTCGGTCAGGCGCTCGCGGCGGCCGGGCGGCAGACCGCGGCCATTGTCGGTGACCTCGATCACCGCCGCCGCGTCCGAGACCTTGAGCTCGATCACGACCCGGCCCTGGTCCAGCGCGCCCGACGCGGGCGCCGGGCGCGCCTCGATCGATTCGATGGCGTTCTGCAGCAGGTTGGTCAACACCTGCAACATCTGTTGTCCGTCGCACAGCGCGATGACGGGCTCATCGGGCACGCGGCGCGCGAACGCCACCTCGGGATGGGCGGTTTCGAGCAGGAGCGCGGCCTGGGCCAACAGCGTGCTCAGGTTCTCCTCCGCGAAGGTCGGGGCCGGCAACCGGGCGAACGCCGAGAACTCGTCGACCATGCGGCCGAGGTTGGCCACCTGGCGCACGATGGTGTCGGTGCACGCGGTGAAGGTGTCCTGGTCCTCCGTGATCTGCTTCAGGTACCGCCGCCGCAGCCGCTCGGCCGAAAGCTGGATCGGGGTCAGCGGGTTCTTGATCTCGTGGGCGATGAGGCGCGCGACGTCGGCCCACGCCGCGGTGCGCTGCGCCGCGACCAGGGCCGAGACGTCGTCAAGGGTGACGACGAAGCCCCCGGCGCCCTCGCCGTCGCCTTGCTCGCGCGTGACCCGGACGAACAGCGTCAGCTCGCGGCGGCCGAGCGGGACCGCGATCTGGGCCTCGGCGCGGCCGTCGAGCGTCGCCCGCGCGGCCGCGATCAGGGGCGCGACATCGGGCAGCACCTCGCCGATCGGCCGCCCGATCAGTTCGGACTCGGCGCGACCCACCAAGTGCAGCGCCGAGCGGTTGGGCAGCTCGATCCGGCCATCCGCGTCGAGCCCGATGACCCCGGCCGAGACGCCGGACAGCACCGATTCGATGAACCGGCGCCGCTCGTCGATCTGGCGGTTGGCCTCGACGAGTTCGCGCCGGTGCGCCTCGAGCTGGTCGGTCATCCGGTTGAACGCGCGCCCCAGCATGGCGATCTCGTCGTCGTCGCGTTCCTCGGCCACCCGGGCCGACAGGTCGCCGGCCCGGATGCGCTCGGCCGCGACCAGCAGCCCAGTGATCGGCCGGACCAGGCGGGTCGCGAAGGCAAGCCCGATCCACACCGCGGCGAACAGCAGGAGCAAGGCGACGACGACGTAGATCAGGGCGAACGTGATGGTCAGGCCGGAGCGGCGCACCTCGAGCTGGGAGTATTCGCTGGCCGCCGCCTCGACTCGCTCGACGTGGCCGAGCACGCGGCTGTCGACGAACCGGCCGACCACGAGGTAGGCATCGATCAGGGTATCGAGCCGGGTCAGCGCGCGCACCCGGTCGTCGTCCTCGCCGCTCAGGATGATGACGTCGGTCTGGGCCGCGGCGTCGAGAGTGTCGATCGAGATCGGCTCGAGCGTGATGGCGAACGAGAGCCCGGTGCGGGCCAGGATGCGGCCGTCGCGGGTGAACACCACCGCCTCGGTCAGCGAGCGCACATCCGCCTGCTTTTCAAGGAATCGGCTGAACAGGCGCGAATTGTCGAACAGCGTCGGCGCGCCGCGCACGATGTCGCGACTGAGCGCCAGCGCGTCCGCCTTGATGTTCTGCCGGTGCTCCTCGTAGTACGCCCGCGCCACCGCCACGGATTCGCCGAGCGCCGTGCGCACCCGGTCGCTGAACCAGGCGTCGAGCCCGAAATGGAACGAGTAGGCCGAGAACACGGCGACGACGATGGCCGGCGTGATCGCCACCAGGCCGAACAGGGCGACCAGCCGCGCGTGCAGCCGCGCCCCGGCCGCGCCGCGCCGCCGCTCGCTCCACAGGCTGACCAGGCGGCGCAGGACGACGATGCCGAGCCCCAGCAGCAGCACCAAGTCCAGGTTGAGCAGCAGCAGCACGGTATCGGCGCCGGGGCCCTCGGGTCCCGACTGGGTCCACACCGCGTAGGTCGCGGCGCCGGAGACCAGCGCCGCCGCGGTCAGCCCGAGCGCCAGGTTGCGCGTGACGCGCGGGTCGCGCAGCCCGCGCCTGAGCCGCGGCCACAACGACGTGCCGGGCGACGCGACCGCCGTCATCCGCGCCCCCCGCGCACGATCGCGATCCCGAGATCCCTGATCTTCTTGCGCAGCGTGTTGCGGTTCACGCCCAGCACCTCGGCCGCGCGCAGCTGGTTGCCATGGGTCGCCTGCAGGGTCAGCTCCACGAGCGGCCGTTCCACCTCGCGCAGCACCTGCTCGTAGAGCCCGCGGATCGGCAAGGCGTCGTCCGCGTGGGCGCCGAAGTACGCGCGCAGATGGCGTTCGATGCTCGCGCCCAGGCCCTCGGCGCCGTCGCCCGACGTGCCCCCGGCGAAGCCATCGCTCAGGTACGTGGCGATGCCGTCGGCGTCGATCACGTCGCCCGGGCTCAGCAGCAGGGCGCGGCGCACGACATTGTTGAGTTCACGCACGTTGCCGGGCCAGTCGTGGCCCTTGAGTCGTTCGACGGCTTCGGGCGTCAGCCGCTTGGCCGGCAGCCCTTCCCTCTCGCACACGCCCATGACGTGCGTCGCCAGCGCGGGAATGTCCTCGATGCGATCGCGCAGCGGCGGAACGTGGAGCGGCACGACGTTGAGCCGGTAGTAAAGGTCCTGGCGCAGCGCGCCGCTGCGCACGAGCATCGTCGGCGCCCGGTTGGTCGCCGCCAGCACGCGGACGTCGGCGGCGATCGAGCCGCGCCCGCCGATTGGCGTGAACTCGCCCTCCTGGAGCACGCGCAGCAGCCGGGTCTGGGCCTCGAGCGGCATGTCGCCGATCTCGTCGAGGAACAGTGTGCCGCCCCGCGCCTCCTCGAACCGGCCGGCGCGGCGCGCGGTCGCCCCGGTGAACGACCCCCGTTCGTGGCCGAACAGTTCGCTTTCGACCAGTTCGCGCGGGATCGCCGCCATGTTGACCGCGACGAACCGACGGCCGCGCCGGGTGCTGAATTGGTGCAGGGCCCGCGCCACCAGTTCCTTCCCGGTGCCCGATTCACCGATGATCAGCGCCGTGAGGTCGGTGCCGGCGAGCCGCGCGATCGTGCGGAACAGCGCCTGCATGGCGGGGGAACGGCCGATCAGGCGCACCGGTTCGGCGCTGTCGTCCCCCGCGACCGCCACGCTTTGCCCGTTGCCGGCCGCTTCGCCGGCGACCAGCGCGCGTTCGATCAGACGCACCAGGTCGTCCAGGTCGAACGGCTTGGGCAGGTAGTCGAAGGCGCCGCCCTGGGTCGCCTGCACCGCCGTGGTCAGGGTCGAGCGGGCGCTCATGACGATGACCGGCAGGGTCGGGCGGCTGCGCCTCAGCCGATCGAGCAGGTCAAGCCCGTCCATGTCGGGCATGGCGACATCGGTGATCACCACGTCGCCCTCGCCCTGGCCGGCCCAGCGCCACAGCGTGTCGCCGTCGGCGGCGGCCTTGACCGTGTAGCCATGGCGGGTCAGGGCCTCGGTCAGCACGCGCCGGATCGAGGCATCGTCGTCGGCGATCAGCACCGATCCGGTCATCGCTTGCGCCCCGCGGCCTTCAAGGCGACCCGGAACACGGTCCGGCCGGGCCGGCTGTCGACGTCGATGGTGCCGCCGTGATCGCCGACGATCGCGGCGCCGATCGCGAGGCCGAGCCCGCGGCCCCTCCGGGTCGAGACGAAAGGCTCGAACAGGTGCTCGCGCACCGCCTCCGGTATCCCAGGTCCGTCGTCCTCGACCGCGACCACGATGGGCAGCGCGCCGCCGTCCAGCCTGCGCCCCGAGTCGCATGACGTTGACAAGATAATATTGCCTTTATTATCCGTAGCTTCCGAGGCGTTCTTGACGAGATTCAAGAACAACTGCACCAGCCTATCGCGATCGCCCGCCACCTCGGGCAGCGACGGATCGAAGCGGTCCGTGAACGTGACGCCGTCGGCGCAGCCGCTGGCCGCCAGACGCCGGACGTGGTCGAGCACCTCGTGAATGTTGACCGGCCCCAGCGTGCCCGGCCCGCGCTCCCCGATCGCTTCCATGGAATCGATCAAGGCGCGGATACGGTCGGCCTCGGCGACGATCAGGCGGCTGAGGTCGCGCTGGGGTTCCGGTACGTCGAGCCCGATGAGCTGGGCGGCGCCACGAATGCCCGACAGCGGATTGCGCACCTCGTGGGCGAGCGCGGCGACCAGCCCGGCGATCGAGCGGCCCCGCGCCGACCGTTCGACCTGCTCGCCGAGCCGGCGCAGGGTGGTGCGTTCGCGCAGCGTCAGCACGACGTTGCCCTGGTCGTCGAGCGGCGCGGCGCGGGCGTCGACCTCGAGCAATGGCAGGCGCGGCCCGTGCAGCAGCACGTCGTAGGCGCTGACCACCAGGCCGTCGCGGGCCCGTTCGGCCAGGGACGTGACCGGAGAATCGGCGTCGAGAACCGTGGCCAGCGTTCGCCCCGCGAGCGCCGCCGCCGAGCATCCCAGCAGCGCTTCGGCGGCGCCGTTGACGCGCGCGACGCGGCCCGCGACGTCGAGCACGAGCAGCGCGTCGGGCAGCGCGGCAAGGACCGCGTCGCTGTCGGGTGCGGCCCGTCCGGCGACCCGGCGCGGCATTGCCCGCGCTCGCGATCGGGCCTGGTTCACGCCGCCGCCTCCAGGCCGGCGCCGAACAAGGCGTCGATGGCGGCGGGGATGCGGCCGGGATCGGGCTCGTGGTTGACCCGCTCGCGGAATTCGGCGGCGCCGGGAAGCCCCTTGCTGTACCAACCCAGGTGCTTGCGCGCGATGCGTGCGCCGTGCTCCCGCCCGTAGTGCGCCAGCATCGCGTCGTAGTGGCCGAGCGCGATCGTCCGGCGTTCGTCCAGGCTCGGGTCCGCCAGCCGCGCCCCCGTCGCCAGGTACGCGGCGACCTGGCGCGGAAACCACGGCCGGCCGTAGCAGCCCCGCCCGACCATGACCCCGTCGGCCCCCGACAGCCGCAGCAGTTCGGCCGCCTCCTCGACCGTGGTCACGTCGCCGTTGCCGACGACCGGAATGCCGACCGCGTCCTTGACCCGCCGGATGAAGGCCCAATCGGCGCGGCCTTGGTAGAGCTGGCAACGGGTGCGGCCATGCACGCTGACCATGCGGATGCCCGACTCCTGCGCGATGCGCGCCAGCTCGGGCGCGTTGCGCGTGGCGTCGTCCCACCCGGTCCTCATCTTGAGCGTCACGGGAAGCCGAACGGATTTCACAACCGCTTCAAGTATCTGCCCCGCGTGTCTCACGTCACGCATCAGTGCGGATCCGGCCTCGCCGTTGACCACCTTCTTGACCGGGCAACCCATGTTGATGTCGATGATCGCGGCGCCGCGATCCTCGTTCAGCCGGGCGGCCTCGGCCATCACCCGTGGCTCGCAGCCGGCGAGTTGCACCGCCATCGGCGCTTCCTCCGGCTCGGTCCTGGCCATCAGCCAGGTCTTGCGCGATTCCCGCACCATGGCTTCGCTCGCGATCATCTCCGAGACCACCAGCGAGCCGCCCAGGCGCTTGACCAGGCGCCGGAACGGCAGATCCGTGACCCCCGACATGGGGGCCAGAACGACGTTGCTCTCCAGTGTCAACGGGCCGACTTGCAAGGGCATCTGCCTAATCTCTGGGCAAGAACATGCGGGCGCACAAAGAATGGGCAAATCTAGCGATTTCGCGGTCGCGCACAAGGGCTTTGGTCCGGCCCCGATCCGTCAACCGATCAACACGTCGCGCACGAACTTGACCCCCGGATAGGCCAGGGTCAGCAGCAGATAGCCCGCGAGCACCCAGCGCGCCGCCCTTCGCCCGCGCAGGCCGCTGCGCCCGCGCACGACGAGCAAGATGCCGAGCGCGACGAACGACAATGTCGACAGCACGGTCTTGTGGTCGACGGCGAGCGCCCAGCCGTGCTGCGCGTATTCGGTGGCTACGCCGGTCGCCAGCCCAAAGCCGAGCACGACCTCGCCCGCCAGCAGCAGGCGGAACTCGAGCGCCTCCGCGTCGGCCATGGCCGGCAGCAGCCGGGTCAGGCTCGACGGCTGGCGCCGTGCCAAGGCGCGCTCGTGGAGCAGCACCGCGCTCGCCGCGAGCGCCGCAAGCGTGACCAGGGCATAGGTCGCGACAGCGAACGCCACGTGGCTGGCGAACCAGCCGAGCGGCGTGACGATCGTCACGGCTTGGACCGGCGCCCGGCCCCACGCCGTCGCCAACAGGCCGAGAAACACGAGATAGGGATAGAGCAGCGCCCCCAGGCGGCCGACGCGCCGGTCCCAGGCGGCCGCGCCCGCGGCAAGCACGGCGGTCGCCGCAATGGTCAGCCACAGCGCGGTGGAGAACCCGGCCGGCCACGGCCCGCTCGCCTGCGCCGCGGACCACGCCACCGCCGCGGCCACCGCCAGCGCGACCGCCGGCGCCGGCGCCGCGCCACGGCGCAGGGCGAACCCCGCCGCCGGGACCAAGGCCAGCGTGGCGAGTACATGGAACAGAAAGGGAGGCACGGTCCGATTATAGCCGAGCCGGACGGCCAGTCGGGAGTCTTGGCGGCCGGGAGTCTTGGCGGCCGGGAGTCTTGGCGGCGGCTGCTTGGCAGCGCACCCCGGTGCTCGTAACGTGCCCGCCATGGCGGGAACCTACGCACTGATCGTCGCGGCCGGGCGCGGAACCCGGCTCGGCGCGGCGGTTCCCAAGCAGTACCTCGAGCTGGCGGGCGAGACCCTGCTCGCGCGCGGCGCGCGGGCACTGCTGGGCCACCGGCGCATCGACGCCGTCCGCGTCGTCATCCACCCGGACGACCGCGGCCTGTACGCCGGGGCGGTCGCGGGTCTCGACCTGCTCGCCCCGGTGGACGGCGGCGCGACGCGCCAGGACTCGACGCGCCATGGCCTGGAAAGCCTGGTGCCGCACGCCCCGGACCTGGTGCTGGTGCACGACGCCGCGCGCCCGTTCGTGGCCGCCCGCGTGATCGACGCGGTGCTCGACGCGCTCGACCGGGCCGCGGGCGCGATTCCCGGCCTGCCGGTGACCGACGCGCTCAAGCGGGCAACGGATGCGCGCGTCACCGCCCACGTCGACCGCGCCGGTCTGTGGCGCGCCCAGACGCCCCAGGGGTTTCGCTTCCCGGCGCTGCTCGAGGCGCACCGGCGGCTCGCCGGCCAGGACCTGCCGGACGACGCGGCCATCGCCGCCGCCGCCGGCCACGAGGTCGTCGTGGTGCCGGGCGACGAAGCCAACATCAAGCTGACCGGCCCCGGCGACCTGGAGCGCGCCCGCCTGCTCGCCGGCGGCGAGACGCGCACCGGCATGGGGTTCGACGTTCACCGCTTCGGGACCGGCGATCATGTCATGGTGGGCGGCGTCCGCGTCGCCCACGAGCGCGGGCTGATCGGCCATTCGGACGCGGACGTCGTGCTGCACGCGCTGGTCGACGCGCTGCTCGGCACGGTCGGCGGTGGCGACATCGGCCTGCACTTCCCGCCCTCGGACGCGCGCTGGCGCGGCGCGGATTCTGCGCTGTTCGTCGCCGAGGCGCGGCGGCTGGTCGCCGCGGCCGGCGGCGTCGTCGCCAACGTCGACCTGACGGTCATCGGCGAGCGGCCGCGCATCGGCCCGCACCGGCAGGCGATCGCGGCGCGCATCGCGTCGCTGCTCGGCATCGAACCCGGGCGGGTCAACGTCAAGGCGACGACAACCGAAGGGCTGGGGTTTACCGGACGCGGCGAAGGCCTGGCCGCCCAGGCGGTCGCGACGGTCCGCTTCGGCTGAATCCTATTCCGCCGCCGCCTTGGTCATTGCGTGCTCGATGGCGGCGAGCGCCGCCTGGGCACGGCCGACGTCGGGTCCGCCGGCCTGGGCCATGTCGGGCCGGCCGCCGCCGCCCTTGCCGCCTAGCTCGGCCGCTCCGGCCTTGACCAGGGCGACCGCGTCGAAGCGGTCGGTCAAGTCGTCGGTGACGCCGACGACCAGCGCTGCCTTGTCGTCGTCGACGGCGACGAGCGCGACGACACCCGATCCCAGCCGCTGCTTCCAGGCATCGGCCAGGCCCTTGAGCTCCTTGGCCGGGACGCCGCTGAGCTGGCGCGCGGCCAGGCGGACACCGGCGATCTCGCGCACATCGTCCGCGTCGTCGCGCGCGCCACCGCCCAGGCTCAGCTTGCGCCGCGCCTCGGTGAGTTCGCGTTCGAGCCGGCGGCGTTCATCGAGCAGGGCGCCGACGCGCGCGGGCACCTCCGCGGGCGCGACCTTGAGCAGGTTCGCCGTGGTCGCGAGCCGTTCCTCCTGCTGGGTCATATGGGCGCGGGCGGCGTCGCCGGTCAGCGCCTCGATGCGACGCACGCCGGCCGCGACCGCGGCTTCGGCGACGATGCGCAGCAGCCCGATGTCTCCGCTACGGCGGACGTGGGTTCCGCCGCACAGCTCGACCGAATAAGGCCGGTCCTCGGCTTCGCCCATGGCGACGACCCGCACCTCGTCGCCGTACTTCTCGCCGAACAGCGCGAGCGCGCCCGCGGCGACCGCCTCGTCCGGGCTCATCAGCCGGGTTCCGACCTCGGCGTTGGCCAGGATCTGGCCGTTGACCTCGGCCTCGATCGCGGCCAGCTCCTCGGCGCTCAACGGCTTGGGGTGGCTGAAGTCGAAGCGGAGCCGGTCCGGCGCGACCAGCGAGCCCTTCTGCGCCACGTGCGGCCCGAGCCGGCGGCGCAGCGCCTGGTGCAACAGGTGGGTCGCCGAGTGGTTGGCGCGCAGCGCCCGCCGCCGGGCGCCGTCGATCGCGAGCCGCACGTCGTCGCCGACCGCGATGCGCCCGGCCGTGACGCGCCCGAGGTGGACGTGCAGGGCGCCGAGCTTCTTCTGGGTGTCGGCGATCGCGACGTGCGCCCCGACCGGCCCTTCGATGACGCCCGTATCGCCGACCTGTCCGCCGGATTCGCCATAGAACGGGGTCTGGTTGACGACCACCGCGACCTCGTCGCCGGCGCCCGCCTCGGTCGCTTCCGCGCCGGCCACGACCAGCGCCACGACCTTGGCTTCGGCGCGCTCGACCCCGTAGCCGAGGAACTCGGTCGCGCCGGCGCGCTCGCGCACCTCGAACCAGACCCGCTCGGTCGCCCGGTCGCCCGATCCCGCCCAGCTCGCGCGCGCCGCCGCGCGCTGGCGCGCCATGGCGGCCTGGAACCCGGCGTGGTCGACCTTGCGGCCCTGGCCGCGCAGCGCGTCCTCGGTCAGGTCGAGCGGAAAGCCGTAGGTATCGTAGAGCTTGAACGCGACCTCGCCGGGCAGCTCGGCGCCGGAGGGCAGCGCGCCCAGCGCCTCGTCGAGCAGGCGAAGCCCGCGTTCGAGCGTGTCGCGGAAGCGCGTCTCCTCGAGCCTCAGCGTTTCCGTGGCGAGCGCCTGGGCGCGGCCGAGCTCCGGGTACGCCTGGCCCATGGCGCCGACCAACGCCGGCACCAGCCGCCACATCAGCGGCTCGCGGCAGCCCATCATGTGGGCGTGGCGCATGGCGCGGCGCAGGATGCGGCGCAGCACGTAGCCGCGCCCCTCGTTCGACGGCATGACGCCGTCGGCGATCAGGAAGCAGGCGGTGCGCAGGTGGTCGGCGACGACCCGGTGCGCGACCCGGTGCTCGCCCCGCGCCGCGACGCCCGAGGCCGCCTCGGACGCCTCGATCAGGGCGCGGAACAGGTCGGTGTCGTAGTTGTCGTGCCGGCCCTGCATGACGGCGGCGACGCGCTCGAGCCCCATACCGGTATCGATCGAGGGCTTGGGCAGGGGCACGCGCTCATTGGGCGTCACCTGCTCGAACTGCATGAACACCAGGTTCCAGATCTCGACGAAGCGGTCGCCCTCGGCCTCCGCGCCGCCTGGCGGGCCGCCCGCAATCCCCGGGCCGTGGTCGTAGAAGATCTCCGAGCACGGGCCGCACGGGCCGGTGTCGCCCATGGCCCAGAAGTTGTCCTTGGTCGGGATGCGCACGATCTTCGCGTCCGGCAGCCCCGCGATGCGGCGCCACAGATCGAACGCCTCGTCGTCCTCGTGGTAGACGGTGACCATGAGCCGGTCGACCGGCAAGCCGAACTCGCGCGTGACCAGGGACCAGGCCAGCTCGATCGCGAGCTCCTTGAAGTAGTCGCCGAACGAGAAGTTGCCCAGCATCTCGAAGAAGGTGTGGTGCCGGCCGGTGTAGCCGACGTTGTCGAGGTCGTTGTGCTTGCCCCCGGCGCGCACGCACTTCTGCGCGGTTACCGCGCGCCTGTAGGGCCGCGTCTCGTTGCCGGTGAAGACGTTCTTGAACTGCACCATGCCGGCGTTGGTGAACAGCAGCGTCGGGTCGTTGTGCGGCACCAGCGGGCTCGAGGCGACGACCTCGTGGCCGTGCTTGCGGAAGTAGTCGAGGAACGCGGTGCGGATGTCGTTGACACTGTGCATCAGAATCTCCGGCGGGGCCGCAGGCGCACGCGCGCCCAGTGCCCCGCTAAGAGGCCGCTTTTACCGGCTGGGCTCCGGACAGTCCACCTGACGGTCGCGACGATAGTGGATTGGTTTGAAACTTGACAACCAATGGATCTATTGTGCGGTGGAGACGCCAGATTTGACTCGGGGATGACGACACTTCACCTAGTGCCGGACGATCTGAAGGCGCTGTATCACGTCGACGAATGGCGTAACGCCGCTGGCGTGCTTGCGATGGCCTGTCCAGCCGAGTGGGCCGATATCATCAGGGTCCTGCGAGAGTTCCGACTATTAAAGTCCGAGGTACTGATCGGCGGCGGCAATCGGTCGCCCATATCCCGCCGGATTGATGGAGGTTTTTACGCTCTCGGTTGGGTCGCAAAGAAGTTCTCTACGGCAATTGTCGTGGACGCTGACCGTGTCGACAGCCCTACGCACAAGGTGGATTGCTTCAAAGGGCGCGTGGCGCTCGAAACGGAATGGAACAACAAGGACCCGTTTTTTGACCGCGATCTGAACAACTTTCGCCTGTTGCTCGATCTACGTGCGATTGACGTTGGCGTGATCGTGACGCGGGGAACTGAGCTCCAACAGATATTCAAACGGCTCGGCAAGGGGTCGTCCTACGGAAATTCGACCACGCACCGTGAGCAACTGGTGCCGCGCCTAGATGGTGGTGACGGCGGTGGATGCCCGGTGCTCGCGTTCGCATTCAAGGAGGGCCTATGGGTCGAAGACTGACCCGATCCGCGGCCAACGTATGCCAAAGACCGACAATCTAAGAATCAGCCTTTGACTCGGCCAGAAGTCGACGTTCGGTGCTGGAGTTGTAGCCATAGGTCGTCCAAGCCGGCTCATAGGTATCATCGGCCTGATCTCCCCACACCGTCCAGCCGGCGCGCGTGCCGCGCGAGAACAGTTCAATAAATGGGCCTGAGGAGCAGGACTCGATGATTCCATATTGCTCGTCAGGCTTGCGAGAATGTTCTCGCTTGCGCGTTGCGAGGAAGTTAACCTGCCGCCTACCAGGTGACAGCGTCCGCGCGCTCTTACCTCGCACGCCAAACAGCAAAAGCTCGGTTACGTTCCGAAAATAGAATCCGACTCCCCGACCATCCGGTCCGCCGTCCTTCCTAACCTTGTGCCAAACGATATTCGATTTGTAGTCGAAGCCCCATGCGCGCAGCACGTGCAGCCCCTCGGGCAACATCGCATTGGGGACCCAAAGGTAAAGATGTGCCGTGCTCGCTGCAATTCGTGACACCGGCAGCGCTGCGATCTCGCTCAACGTCAAAGTATCGTACCGGCTGAGACGCCTATGTTCGGGCGCCATCTTGCCGGTGCGGTTGGTGAACCGCCAAGGCGGGTCCGCTAGCACGGTTCGGAAACATCGCCCCGCCGCGAACGCTACCAAGTCAGTCGAAGGAGACATCTTCGGTCCGGACCCTCCCGCATTCCATGACACGCCAACCCTATCGGCAAAGTCAATGTTCGCGGAAAGCAGATCGAGTTGCCGCCCGGAATTCGCATCGCAGGCGCACGGTCCTGTGCTCAACGATGATGCGGATCGCGACTCGGATGGCATCGCAGACGCCAGTGAAGTCTACTCCTCCGCGCCCGCCGCGTCCTCGTCCTCGCCTTCGGCGGCCGGGCCGGCTTCGTTCGCCCGGGACACCAGGCCGGCGTTGGCCCGGATCGCGGCCTCGAGTTCGGCCGCCACGT
>CAZGYG010000023.1:0-4387 GCA_964530335.1 uncultured Rhodospirillaceae bacterium
CGACGACAGGGCTCAGGATTCCATCGACAGCACCAGCTTGCCGGTGAGCCCGCCGGCCTCGAGGCGGCGGTGGGCGTCGGCCGCCTTGGCGAGCGGAAACACGGCCTCGATCAACACCTTAAGCCGTCCCTCCGCCATCAGCTTGAGCCCTTCGGCGACGATGTGCGCCTGGTGGCGCATGCGGTCCTCGAGCCCCAGCCACATCGGCGTCAGCATCATCACGTTGGCGATGGTCAAGTTCTTGATAAAGGCCGTACTTTCGTCGCTGTCGCCGGGCGTGCCCGTGAGCGTGACGATGCGGCCATAGGGCGCCATCGCGGCGAAGGTCCGGCGCAGGATCTCGGCGCCGACGTTGTCGAGCGCCACATCGACGCCGCGCCCGTTTGTCCAACCCATGCAGGCCTTTACGAAGTCCTCGTCGCGGTAGCGGATGACCCGTTCGGCGCCCAGTTCCTCGACCCTGCGCGCCTTGTGGGCGTCGCCCACCGTGGTCGCGACGCGCGCGCCGCGCAGCCTGGCAAGCTGCACCGCCACATGCCCCGTCCCGCCGGCGCCGGCGTGAATCAGCACGTATTCTCCGGCACTTACGTTGGCCCGGTCATACAGCGCCTCCCACGCCGTGATGGTGACCAGCGGCATGGCGGCGGCCTCGACGAAGCCGATGTTTTCCGGGACATGCGCAAGCCGGTCTTCCGGCACCACGGCCAGTTCGGCGTAAGTGCCTGGATCGCCACCGATTCCGCCGTTGCAGAACGCCACCCGATCGCCCGGCCGGAAACCTGTCACGCCGGCGCCGATGCGCTCGACCACGCCCGCGCCGTCGTGGCCCAAAATGCACGGCAGATGAGGGATATAGGGCCCGAGGGAGCGGAACCAAGCGTCGGCCGGGTTGACCCCCGCCGCGCGCAGGCGCACGAGGACGTCGCGGTCGGTACGCAGGCTGGGCTCCGGAAGTTCAAGCATTTCAAGCACTTCGGGGCCGCCGGTGCGCGGCAAGACGATAGCTTTCATGCATCGCACGCTAGGGGTTGGCGCGCCCGCCGTCCATGATCCAGCGCAACCACGATTTCAGTGTTCCAGGTTGACCGTCGATTCCTCGACGATCGGCCGGTTGCGCCGCCGCCGGTCGACCGCGAAGGGCGCCATGCGGTCGTCGATCTCGCCGGTGACGATGGCCTTGGCGAGCAGATCGCCCGAAGCCGGGGCCCCGGCCACGCCGTAGAGCCAGCCGGCGCTGATCCAAAGGTCGGCGAGGTCGGGGTGCGGGCCGAGCAGAGGCCCGAAGTCACTCGAAACGTGAACCTGTCCCGCCCACTGGCGCAGAATCCGCGCCGCGCCGAGCGAAGGGAACATCGCCGTGAAATGGCGCGCCGTGTGCGCCATGACGGGCAGGTCCGACGCGAGCGTCATGCGCGGCTTGTCGCCCGCCAACTCGCAGCCGCCGACGATCTCGCCACGCCCGGTCTGGTGCAGGTAGGTCGCCCGGTCGATCAGCGCGATGCCCGGGTCGATGATCCGGCGCATCGGTTCGACCGCGAGCGCCTCGATGCGCATGCCGTGGCCGTCGAGCTCGACCCCGGCGAGGCCCGCGACCTCCGGGTTGTGCGCGCCCGCGGCGATGACGATCGCGTCGGCGTCGATGCGCTCGGCACCAGCCCACACGCCAGCGGCGCGGCCGCCGCCGCGCTCGATCGCGGTGACCGGCGTGTGATAGCGCACGGCCACGCCGCGCTCGCGGCACGCCGCGAGGTACGCCTTCATCGCCGCGTGGTGCGGAGCCGTGCCGCCGTTGGCGAAGTAGACCGCCGCCTTGACGCGATCCGCGGCGATCGCCGGCAGAACCCGGCGCACGCCAGCGGTATCGAGCCCGACCGACGCGAGCCCGACGTCGCGGTGGACGCGCAACGCGCGTTCGCACATCGCGGCCGACTTCTCGGTCTCGGCGACGATGGCGTAGCCGCGCCGGGTGAACATGACGTTGTGGCCGAGCTTCCTCGACAACCCGATCCAGAGGTCGAGCGAATGGCCGAAGAAGCGCGTCCACTCCACCGACGAGAAGCCGCCGCGCACGAGCGCCCCGTTGCGCCCCGAGGCGCCGCCCTGGAAGTACCCGGCGTCGAGCACGACCACGTCGCGCACGCCGCGGTCCGCCAGATTGAACGCCAGCGAAAGCCCGTGGTAGCCGCCGCCGACGATGACGACCGAGGCCTTGGCCGGCTTCAAGGCTCGGGCTCCACGGCCTCGGCGAGACCCGCCGCCTGGGCCAGGGTCAGCGCGCCGCGCGGCGGGCGCAGGCTCGGCCGGTCGTCCACCGCCAGCCCGTTGATCGCGCCGAGCGCGGCGGCGAGCAGGTCCCAGCACGGCACGCCCTGGCACGTCCCCATGCCGCAGCCAGTGAGCCGCTTGATCACCTCGACGTGGCCCTCGCCCCGGGCAAGCGACCGCACCTCGGCGACGGTGACATCCATGCACGGGCAGACGAGCGCCGCGTCGTCCAGACGGCCGCCGAACACAACGGGTTGCGCGGTCGTGTCGCCGGCCTCGGTGACGTGAGGCGGCAGCGGTCGGGCCTCGAGCCGCCGGCTGCCATCGGCGCCAGCCTGAAAGGCGAGCGACGGGTCGGGACGCCACGGACCCGCGTGGATCACCGCGTCGCAGCGGTAGCGCCTGCCGTCGGCCTCGATGCCGCTGACCTCGGTGCGCCCGAAGATGCGCGTGACGCGCCGGGCATCGAGCACGGCGCCGACCGTGACCCCGAGAGAGCCGAGGCGGCGGTCCGCGGCGACCTCGTCGCCCGTGCCGATCACCGCGACGCGGCGGCCCGGCACGACGGCGTGGTCGTGGGCCAACGCGAGCGCCGTGTTGAGGTCGAGCACGCCCGGCAGGTCGGCGCCCGGAACCAGCGGCGGGCACGAACGGCGGCCGGTGGCCAGGACTACCCGCCGGGCGAAGATGGCGGCTGCCGGGCCACCGTCCACGGGCGCCGCGCCGACCAATCGGCCTTGCCGGTAGAGCGCGAACGCCTCGTGTCCGGCGAGCACCGCGACCGAGGAAGGAAGCTCGGGGAGATCGACGCCGCAGCGCCGCGCGAAGTCGCCGGGTCGCGCGCCACGCGTAACCAGGATCACCGAGCCTTGGGTCGCCGCCTCGGCGGCCGTGCGCCGCCCCGCCGGCCCGCCGCCGATGACGACGGTATCGGCATCGAGACGGCGTCCCGGCGCGACGTTGGGTTCTGCCGTAGCCGCCGGGCGTTCGGCCATGCCGGCCAGGAAGCGCAGGCACGCTTCCCACGGCTCGAACAGGAACGTGCCCGAAGGGATCAACCGGGTGTGCTCGAACCCGGCGCGCAGCAGCCGGCGCGGGATCAGGCGGGCGAGAACGAGCACGTCCACGTCGAGCCGGGGCCACACGTTCTGGGGCCGGACGTCGAGCCCCGCAGCGACCGGCATCCGGTCGAGGCGCACGTTCGGCGTGCCGCCGACACGGGCGAGATGCCCGGCGAGGAATGTCCCGGACAGCCCGCGCGGGCGATGGAACTTGCGCGAGCGAGTCAGCGTTCGATGACCAGCGGCGTAGAGCGCCGCAGCGACGGTGTCGCCGGCCCGCGCCCCGGCCGCCCGGCCGTCCCACCGGAAGGTCAGCCGCTCGGCGGAGTTGCGCGGCAGGCGAAACACGACGTGCCCGGGCGGGATCAAACCGCCATCGCCCGCTCGCGCTGGGCTTGCAACCCGGCGATCGCGACGTCGAGGGGCTTGGCGCTAATTACCACTGGGGGCGAACGGGGAGATTGATCATTGCGGCGTCCATTCGCGGGCGAGCCGCTGCGCCTCGGCGATCTGCTCCGGGGTCAAAAACACGGTGAGGAAGTCGCGGCTCTCGACGGCCTTATCGCGGTTAGCTGTCTCCGACGCCGGAAAGCGCGCGGCAGCCAAATTCAACCACTTGTGTGCCTGCACGAAATCCTGCGGCACGCCCCGGCCGGTTGCGTACATGAGCCCGAGGTTAAACTGGGCCTGGGCTTCGCCTTGCTCCGCGGCCTTGTGGGACCACTTAACAGCCTCGGCGTAGTCCTGCGGCAGGCCGTGGCCGCCCTTGTACATGAACCCGAGGTTGATCGGGGCCAGGGCGAGTCCTTGCTCCGCGGCCTTGCGGGACCACTTCACAGCCTCGGCGTTGTCTTCCGGCACGCTCCGGCCGGTTGCGTACATGAGCCCGAGGGCGGTTTGGGCCTCGGCGTTGCCCTGGTCCGCAGCCTTGCGGAGCCACGCCACCGCCTCGGCGTAGTCTTGCGGCACGCCCCAGCCGGTGGTGTACATGAACCCGAGGGCGATTTGGGCCTCGGCGTTGCCCTGGTCCGCGGCCTTGCGGTACCACACCACCGCCTCGG
>CAZGYG010000023.1:4487-35791 GCA_964530335.1 uncultured Rhodospirillaceae bacterium
TGGGCCTCGGCGTTGCCCTGGTCCGCGGCCTTGCGGTACCACACCACCGCCTCGGCGTAATCTTGCGGCACGCCCTGGCCAGCGGCGTACATGAGCCCGAGGTTGGTCTGGGCCTCGGCGTTGCCCTGGTCCGCGGCCTTGCGGTACCACGCCACCGCCTCGGCGTAGTCTTGCGGCACGCCCCAGCCGGTGGTGTACATGAACCCGAGGGCGATTTGGGCCTCGGCGTTGCCCTGGTCCGCGGCCTTGCGGTACCACTTCGCCGCCTCGGCGACGTCCTCCGGAACGCCTGCGCCGTCTTCGTACATCATCCCGAGGTTGAACTGGGCGTCGGCGGCGCCCTGCTCCGCGGCCTTGCGGAACCACGCGACCGCGTCGGCGTAATTCTGCGGCACGCCCCCGCCGATGGCGTACAAGACCCCGAGGCGATTCTGGGCGTCGGCGTGGCCCTGGTCGGCGGCCTCGCGGTACCGCTTCGCCGCCTCGGCGTAGTCCCCGCGGTCGTAGGCGGCGACCCCATCCTCGAGCGGCCCTGCGGATACCGGAGCTGCGAAGCCCAGCGCCAGAACGAGGACGGTGAGCGCCGACTTGATCTTGTGCCCCATGGGTGGGCCCGGGTTATTCACTCGCCAATACTAGACCGAAGGGGCAAAGCGCACAGCCGCCAGCGCCGGGAGGTGAGCGCGCCTTCTGTCAGCACTTGAACAACCGGATGCAGGGGCGGGTCTCGGACCCGCCCCTACGCGGTTCCCTCCGAACGGAACCCGCGCTACGGCAGATAGGGTGCATCCTGGCGCACTTCGATCAGGGTCGGGCCGTCGGCCTTGAACGCCTTCCCGAGCGCGGCCTTGAAGGCTTGCAGGCTGGTCGGGCGCACGGCGCGCGCGCCGAACGCCTTGGCCAGCGCCAGGTAGTCCGGATTGCGCGCGCTGACGCCGATGGCGGGTATCCCGCGTTGGGCCATGTTGTCGCGGATCTCGCCGTAGCCGTCGTTGTTCCACACGACGATGGGCACGGCGATATTGTTCTCGACCGCGGTGCCGAGCTCGGCGACCGTGAACATGAAGCCGCCGTCCCCGGAAAGCGCGACGATCGGGCGATCGGGCGCCGCCAGCTTGCCGCCCAACGCCGCCGGCATGGCAAAGCCCAGCGCGCAGTAGCCGACCGGGTGGAACCACGTGCGCGGCCGCCGGCACGGGTACCAGGTGTTGCCGGTGTAGGCGATCTGGGTCGCGTCGCTGAACACGACGCCGTCGTCGGGCACCGCCTCGCGCAGGGCCTTGAGCAGCGCGATCTGCTTGCGCCCGGCGTTCGAGGTCATGACCGGATTCGGGCCGGACCTGATCGCCTTGCGCGCGGCCGCCAGGTCTTGGCCATTCGCGTAACCGCGCGCCTTATCCTTCGCCGGTCCGAGCGCCGCGAGGATGGCGTCGAGCGCCGCGCCGGCGTCCGACAGGATCGCCACGTCGGGCGGGTAGTCGCGCACCAGCGAGTCCGCGTCGATGTCGATGCGGATGAGCTTGCCATCGATACGGAGCCGATCGGTCCAGTGATCAGTTTCCGACATTTCGGTCCCGACCGCCACGACCACGTCGGCCTGGCGCACGAACTCCTGCGCCAGCTTGATCGGCAGGACGGCGCCCAGGCACAGCGGATGGTCCTCGCTGACCGCGCCCTTGCCGGCGATGGTCGGGATGACCGCGGCGCCGACGCGCTCGGCCAGCGCCCGGGCGGCCGGGCCGCAGTCCGCCGCCCCGCCCCCCATGATCATGACCGGGCGTTTGGCCTTGGCCAGCAGCCGCGCCGCGCGCTCGACCTCGGCCGGGGCGGGCGCGGGCGGCGCGCCGATGTGGCGCGGCTCGGCGCGGAAGGTCGCGGGCAACTCCACCACGTCGAGCGGCAGTTCCAGGTGCACCGGGCGCGGCCGGGTGGTGGCGAAGCGGGTGTAGGCGCGCGCGATCGCCTCGGGCACCATGTCGGGCGCGAGCGCGGTGGTGCTGAACGCGGTCAGCGGCGCGATCGCATCGCTCTGGCGGGTGATCTCGTGCAGCTTGTTGCGGCCGGCGCCGATGTCGGCCCGCGCCGCGACCGTGGTGACTACGATCATCGGCACGGAATCGGAATACGCCTGACCGATCGCGGTCGCCGCGTTGGTCAGCCCCGGCCCGGTGATGAGCAGGCACACGGCGGGACGGCCCGAGACCCGGGCGTAGCCGTCGGCCATGAAGCCGGCGCCCTGCTCGTGGCGCGGCTGGATGTGGCGCAGCCCGGTCGCCGAAAGCCCGCGGTAGAACTCGAGGGTATGGACGCCGGGGATGCCAAACACCGTGTCGGCGCCGTAGGCCTCGAGCAATGCCATCGTCGCTTGGGCACAGGTCACGTTGCGGGTTTCGCGGGCCATGGCAAACTCCTGGTCGGACGCCTAGGATCGGCCGGCGCCGGAGCCATCCTTGAGCCGATCCTTGGCCGAATGGTAGATAGTTTGTCAATCGGCGCCGGACGTGTCCGGCGGGCAACCTGGAGGGACGCGATGACGGCGGCGAATAAGGGCGGCGCGGGCAACGGCTGGGGCGCCAATTCCGAGTACGGCAAGCTGCGCGATGTGCTGCTGTGCCGCCCCGAATACTTCCAGTGGCTGCCGACCAGCTCGATCTCGAAGGCGACGCTCCGGAGCGGCGCCAAGTTCGACCGCCAGCTCGCCATGAAGCAGCACGGCGAGATGGTCCGGGCCTACGAGGACGCCGGCGTGCAGTGCCATTTCCTGGAGCCGGATGAAGCCCTGCCCTACCAGGTGTACGCGCGGGATTCGAGCTTCATGACCCCGTTCGGCGCGGTGGTCTGTCAGCCGCACCAGTGGTGGCGGCGCGGCGAGTACGCCCCGGTGATTCGCTTCTACCAGAAGGCGGGAATTCCGATCTGGAACATGATCAGCGCGGCCGCGTTCGAGGGCGGCGACTTCGACATCATCGAGCCAGGATTGGCGCTGGTGGGCTTCTGCGGCGAACGCACCCAGGAGCCGGCGGCGAAGCAGGTGCAAGCCTGGCTCGCCAAGGAAGGCTGGGACGTGCGGCTCGCCCCGATCGCCGAGCACTACGTCCACATCGACCTGATGGTGTGCATGCTGGGGCACAAGCTTGCCGCGGTGTGCACCGACACGACCGAGGATTGGATCCTCGACCTGCTGAAGGCGCGCAAGATCGAGATCGTACCGGTCAGCTTCCGCGACACCATGACGCTGGGGTGCAACGTCGTCGCCCTGGGCGACGACAAGATCATCTCGACCACCCAGAGCAAGGACCTGAACGCGCGGCTCAAGGCCCAGGGCTTCCACGTCTACGAGCCGGACGTGACCATGTTCACCTTGGGCGGCGGCGGCGTGCACTGCATGGCGCAGCAGTTGCGCCGGGACCCGGTCTAAGCGATGCCCGCGACATCGCGCGGCCGCTCCGCCACCGCGTTCGGCTGGGTCGACGCCAACGCCGCCACGCTCTCGCGCTGGCACGCGGAAATCTGGGACCTGCACGAGCCGGCGTGGCGCGAATACCGCTCGGCCGCCTGGTACGTCGACCGCTTGACGCGCGAGGGGTTCGACGTCGAGGCGGGCTCGGGCGGGATGCCGACCGCGTTCTGCGCCATCTGGAGCAACGGCCGGGGCCGCAAGCCCGTGATCGGCGGCTACGCCGAGTACGACGCGGTGCCCGGCAACAGCCAGGACCGAGTGCCGTTCGCCAGGCCGCGTCCGGGCGTGCATCCGTGGGCCGCGGGCCACACCGATCCGCACTCGGCGCTGGGCATCGGCGCGCTCGGCGGTTTGCTCGCCGCCAAGCACGCGATGGTCAAGCACGGCATCAAGGGCACGCTCAAGTTCATGGGCGAGCCGGCGGAGAAGGTGTGCGGATCGAAGCCCGCCCACGCCGCCAAGGGCTACTACGACGACATGGACGCCGCGGTGTGCTGGCACCCGTCGTTCGGCGCCGCGCGCGCCAACACCACGGTGCTCGACACCCATTGCGGCTCGTACTGGAGCAAGGTCTACACCTTCGAGTGCCTGGAGCCCGAGACCTGGTCGGGCATGGGCGCCGGCGAGGGCTCGAGCGCACACACGGTGGCGCGGGCGCCGGGCGCCATCGACGCGCTCACCCTGATGTACACGACGACCAAGACGACCAAGGAGGCCATGCTGCCGCACACCGGCACGTGGACGCTCAACGAGGCGATCCTGACCACCGGCCACGCCACCTCGGACAACCTGGCCCCGCGCTTCGCCCAGATCCAGTATTCGTGGCGGTCGCCGACGCTCGCCATGCAAGAGCGCGTCGCCGATATCCTCGACCGCAACGCCAAGCACGTGGCGGCGATGACCCATTGCCGGGTGCGCAGCGCGTGGGTGACCAAGACCCGGGTCGGCCTGCCCAATCACGCGATCGCGCACCTGACGTACCGGAACCTTGAGCTCGCGGGCGCGCCCGTGTGGGACGAAAAGGCGCGCCGGTTCTGCCGCACGATCCAGAAGAACCTCGGCATCGCGCCGATGAAGGACCCGATCCTGGACAACATGCAGCGCCTGTCGACGCCCGAGGAAACCGAGGCGCAAGTGCGCAAGCAACTGCCGCCGTGGCAGCGCAACTACACCTCCGACGACTACGTGGATTGGACCTGGCACACGCCGACGGCGCGGCTGATCGTCGGGCGCTGTACCCTGAAGGCGCCGAGGCCCGGCTACGAGTACCCGGCGTGGGCGTGGAACGCCATGGGCGGATTCGCCGCCACCATCGACCCGACCGTCACGGTCGCCGCCAAGACCATCGCCGGAACGACGCTGGACCTGCTGACCAGGCCCAACGAGCTCGCCAAGGCGAAGGCCGAGTTCCGCCAGCGCACCGGCGGCGGTATCGGCGGCCGGCACTGGGTCGCGCCGTTGCTGCCGCGCAATTTCAAGCCGCCGGTCGATTTCGCCTGGCCCGAGTACGTCACGACCGCGCGCGGGACCGAATGGATTATCCCCCGGCGGGCATGAGCGCGCCGGCCCGTCAGCCGCGCATCCGCGCGCCGTTGGGGTCGATCAGCGGCACCGCCTGCACCCGAACCGGGCGCATCTCGCCCAGGATTTCGACCTCGAAGCCCTTGTCCGCGCGGGCGAGCTCGGCGGGCACGTAGCCCATCGCCACGCTCGCCTTGGCGCAGTGGGCGTAGCCGCCCGAGGTCACGAAGCCGACGCAGCGGCCACCGTGCATGATGGGCTCGTCGCGGTTGCAGTCCGCGCCCGCCGCGTCGACCACGAACGTGACCAGGGCGAGCCGCCGTCCCTTGTCCCGCTCGGCGAGCGCGGCGGCCCGGCCGATGAAGTCGGCGTTCTTGTCGAAGGCGATGAAGCTGTCGAGCCCCGCCTCGGCCGCCGTGAAGTCCGGTTTGAACTCGTAGGTCCAGATGCCGTAGTTCTTCTCGAGCCGGAGCGAATAGAGCGCGCGGAAGCCATACAACCGAGGCTCGAGATCGCGCCCCTCGGCCATGATCGCCTCGTAGAGCGCCAGGTGATACTCGGACGGGCAATAAATCTCGCAGCCGAGCTCGCCGGTGAACGAGATGCGCGCGACGATGCAGGGAAACCCACCCACGGTCATGGCGCGCAGGTCGCGGAAGCGGAACGCCTCGGCCGAGACGTCAGCGTGGACCAGACGCGCCAGCAGGTCGCGCGCGCGCGGCCCGGCGATGGCGAAGCCGTGGTACGCCATGGCGCGGTTGCGCACGGCGACGCCCGTGGGCGGAAGATGGTGCAGGAACCAGCGCGTATGCACCGACTGCGCCGCGCCCGAACCGAAGATCCAGAACCGGTCCTCGGCCAAACGCCCGACCGTGAGATCGCCGAACAGCCGGCCCTTGGGGCTGAGCATGGGGGTCAGGACCAGCCGGCCGACGCGCGGCATGCGCCCGGCCATG
The DNA here is from genome assembly GCA_964530335.1 of uncultured Rhodospirillaceae bacterium. Classification (GTDB taxonomy): domain Bacteria; phylum Pseudomonadota; class Alphaproteobacteria; order SP197; family SP197; genus VGDP01. The sequence goes on from CAZGYG010000023.1 coordinate 10,425, forward strand.
AGCCGGTCGAGGTACGCTTCGGCCCCGGGCCCGGTGATCTCGTACTTGGCGTAACTGGCGATCTCGAGCACGCCCAGATTGTCGCGCACCGCGCGGCACTCCTCGGCGACGCGCGGGAAGGCGTTGGAGCGGCGGAACGTCGGCGTTTCGCGCGCCGGCTCGCCGTCGCGCGCGAACCACAGCGCGTGCTCGAGGCCGTACGACGTCCCGAACACCGCGCCCCGCGCCTTGAGCCGGTCGTAGGCCGCTGTCGTCTTCCACGGCCGCGCCGCCGGCAATTCCTCGTTCGGGTACGTGAGCATGAAGCGGCGGGAGTAGTTCTCCATCACCTTCTCGCGCGTGTAGCGCCGCGTCGCGTAAGGCCCGAAGCGCGCCACGTCCATGGCGAACACGTCGATGCCGGGCTCGCCTTCGAGGATCCACTGGGCCAGGCACAGGCCGACGCCGCCGCCCTGGCAGAAGCCGGCCATGACGCCGACCGCGACGAAGTGGTTGCGCAAGCCGGGGGTCGGCCCGATCAGCGGATTGCCGTCGGGCCCGAAGGTGAAGGGGCCGTTGATGACGCGCTTGATCCCGGCGCGGGCGAGCGCGGGCATGCGCTGATAGGCGAGTTCGAGCCGGTCGACGAAGCGATCGAGGTCCGGTTGCAGCAACTCGTGGCCGAAGTCGGCGGGCGTCCCCTCGTCGGCCCACGGCACGCAGTTCGCTTCGTAGGTGCCGAGCAGCAGCCCCTTGTGCTCCTGGCGGGTGTACGCGCCGCCCTCGTAGTCGATGGTCACCGCGACCTCGCGGCCGTGGGCCTCGATCTCGGGAATGTCCTCGGTGATCAGGTAGTGGTGCTCCATCGGCAGCACGGGCAGGTCCACGCCGGCCAGCCGCCCGACCTCGCGCGCCCACAGGCCGCCGCAGTTGACGACGATCTCGGCGTGGACGGTGCCCTTGGGCGTCACCACGTCCCAGGTCGAATCCGGCCGTTGCTTGAGCTCGACCACCGGCGTTTCCCGATACACCTCGGCGCCGAAGTGGCGCGCGGCACGGGCATAGGCGTGGGTCACGCCCGAGGGGTCGATGTGGGCGTCGAGCGGTTCGAACAGCGCGCCCAGATAATGCTTGGTCTCGATCAGCGGGTTCAGCTTCCTGACCTCGGCCATGGAGATGAACTCGGTGTCGAGCCCCATGTAGCGGGCCTTGGCGCGCTCCTGCTTCAGGTAGTCGAGCCGCTCCGGCGTCGAGGCGAGGTAGATGCCGCCGACCCGGTGCAGCCCGACGTTCTGCCCCGAAATCTGCTCGATCTCCTCGAGCAGCTTGAGGGTGTAACCCTGCATCCGCGCGATGTTGGGGTCCGAGGCGATGGTGTGGATGACGCCGGCCGCGTGCCACGACGAGCCCGACGTCAGCTCCTTGCGTTCGAACAGGACCGCGTCCTTGCAGCCGAGTTTGGCCAGGTGGAACAGTACGCTGCACCCCACCACCCCGCCGCCGATCACGGCGACGCGCACATGCTCCTTCATCGTCGGGAGACCTCGATGTACTTCAGGCCGGCAGCGTGACCGCATCGGCGATGCGGGCGCCGCGCGACGCCATGAAGTAGAGCCCCATGTGGTGGGTCGCGTCCTGGGGGTGCGCCGCCGTCGCGCCGTAGCCGAGCTTCTCCGCCGTGCCGCGCGGCAGATCGTAGGTGGCGCAGCCCGGCTCGTAGACCACGATGTCACGGAGCGACGGCATCAGGCCGTGATTGCGCGCGGAAAGGAACGTGAGTACGAAGTCCATGACGCAGATATCGGTGCAGATGCCGACGACAACCGCCGCCGCGAGCTTGTGCTGGTTGACCCAGTCGACGACCGCGTTGCGGCCGCCCTCGCCGATCGCGCCGACGAAGCCGTTGATGCAGTCCTTGCGCACCAGCGTCGCGTTGGCGTCGGTCTCGAGCCACTTGAGCTCGGGCACCAGGTTCTCCTCGCCCGTGCCCGCCTCGCAGTGGGGCGGATACGGCGGTTCCGGCTTGCCGGGCACGTGAGTGTCGAGGAAGGCGAGGATCTTGCGCCCCTGGGCCGAGAACGCGCGACCGAGCCGGTCAGTCTCGGCGATCATGCGCGCGACCTGCGCGTTGAACGTGGGCGGCGCCAGGTTGCCGGCGCCGACCGTCGCGAAGCCGTTGACCTCGTCGACGATGACGAGTCCGACCCGTGCGGCTCCGGCCTCGAAGGCGGCCGGAGCCACGGGCAGCGCCTCGCGCAGGCGCGCAACCAGTTCGTCAGCCATGCCCGTCCCCCGATTGACCCAGTCTTGATGATGGTCCGCCACCGGGACGGCAGCAACCCCGCGACGCTACCTGGCGGTCAGGCCTCGCCGCGCACGCGCTTGAGCAGGCCCGCCAGATCCAGCGGTACATCGGTGAAGGCCTCGAGCGCCTGCTCGATCTGCTGCCCCGTGATCGACCACTCATCCGTCTGCAGCGTCTCGACCAGCGCGCTGGTCAGCCGGCGGTAAGCGCCCATGGCCTTGTCGCCGCGCCCGAAGTGATCGACGAGCAGCGCGAGCGCGAGTTGCCGCGGACCATTGCCGTCGTAGCCCCATTCGAAATGGTCGGCGATCATGCGCACGTCGAAGCGCGGGTCGAGCGGGAGGCCATCGACCGTGGCGACGCACCCTGTGGGCAGTCGGCGCCCGACGTAGGTTTTCTGCTCCGACATGGGACTGGCCCTCGCGTTCAAGTGTAGAGGGCCGGTCGCTCGGGCGCCATGGCGGGTTTCTGCGCCGGGAATTGTGGTTAATTTGCCGTGGCTCGCGTCCCGATCGGGCGTTAACCCATTCGAGTGTCGGCCGTCATTGGCTTGGCAATGAATTCGGGCAACGATGCTAAATGGCCCTTTTCCTGCCCGGCCAAGGACGGAGAACGTGAGCGAGCCCAGCGGCCCCATAACCTTCTTCGCACGGACCTACGACGAGACGGTGGGGTTGCTTCACGACGCCCGCGATTACGTTGCGAACGGCCAGAGACGTGATGCCGATGGTTACGGCCTGGCCGGGCGCGCCGTTACCGCCCAGGAGACGACCAGGCTGGTTGCCCGGCTGACCCAGGTGATGGCCTGGTTGCTCGTGCGCCGGGCGGTCCATGCCGGCGAGATCAGCGCGAAAGAAGGTCTGGAGGAGACCCGCCGGCTCGGCTGCCATGCCGTTTGCCTGGCCGAAGGGTCGGCGCCGACGGTCATGCCCGAGAGCCGGCTCGCGCGGCTGATGGAGCGCAGCCTGCGGCTCTACGTCCGTGTCGCCCGCCTCGATGAAATGCTCGAACGCGGCGCGATCTAGGTTGCGAGCGCCAGTGCCGGCAACGGCGTCACCGCGTAACCGGCGCGTTCCAGGCCCGCGCGCACGGCCCGGGCCACCGCGACGGCCGTGGGCTCGTCGCCGTGAACGCAGATCGAATCGATCCGCGCCGGTATGCGCTTGCCGGACACGCTGACAAGCGCGCCTTCCTCGATCATGCGTAACACGTGCGCGACCGCGGCGGCCGAATCGCGGATCAGGGCGTCCGGGCGCTTGCGCGAGGTCAAGTTGCCGTCGTCGTCGTAGGTCCGGTCGGCGAACGCCTCCTCGGCCACGTTCAGGCCCGCCGCGCGCCCCGCCCGCGCCATGGCCGAGCCGGCCACGGCCAGGAAGATCAACTCGCGATCGACGCCATGGATGGCGCGCGCGATCGCCCCCGCCAAGCCGTCGTCGACGGCGGCCATGTTGCTGAGCGCGCCGTGCGGCTTGACGTGGCTGACCCGGCCGCCGTTGGCCGCCGCGATCGCCGCCAGCGCGCCGATCTGGTAGGCGACCAGCGCCTCGGTCTCGGCCGGGCTGGTCGGGATTGGCCGGCGCCCGAAGCCGCCCAGGTCGTTGAAGCCCGGATGCGCCCCGATGCTGACCCCGTTCTTGATCGCCTGGCGCACGGTGCGGGCCATGACCATGGGATCGCCGGCGTGGAAGCCGCACGCGATGTTGGCCGAGGCGACGATGCCGAGCAGGGCTTCGTCGTCGCCCATGGTGTACGCGCCGTAGCCTTCGCCGAGATCGGCATTGATGTTGATCGCGCGGGCCGTCAATTTGGTCCTCCGTCGGGAACCCGGCCTTGGTGGCGACCATAGCACATTCGGCCTCGCATCAACCCCTGCCGCGCGTGCTGCCGCTCGGTGACACGGCGCTGACGATCGAGCTCGGCTCGGCGCGCGACCGCGGCACCAGCGCGCTCGTGCTCGCGTTCGACGAACGAATTCGCGATGCTGTGGCCCGTGGGCAGTTGCCCGGCGTCATCGAGTGCGTGCCGTGCTTTCGTTCGCTCACGGTGCATCTGGACCCGCTCGCCACAACTCCGGCCGAGACTGCGGCGCGACTCCTGCCGCTGGTGCCGCGCGAGGGCGCGGGCCACCGACCCGGACGACGCTGGCGCCTGCCGGTCTGCTACCAAGGCGATTGCGCGCCTGATCTCGCGGACGTGGCGGTGCGCACCGGATTGACCCCGGAGGATGTGATCGGCCGGCATTCGGGACGTCGCTATGATGTCTACATGCTCGGCTTCCTGCCGGGGTTCGGGTTTCTCGGCGATGTCGAGCCGGTGCTGAATCTGCCGCGACGGGCCGAGCCGCGAACCCGGGTGCCCGCGGGCTCGGTCGCCATCGCGATCGGTATGACCGCGATCTACCCCTACGAGAGCCCGGGGGGCTGGCACCTCATAGGCCGCTCGCCGGTGCTCCTGTTCGATCTGCGCCGGACCGAACCAGCGCTGTTCGCGCCAGGCGATACGGTCGTGTTCGCCCCGGTCGACCGCGCGGAATTTGATCGGCTGGCGACCGACGCGCAGGCCGGCCGGCTGGGGCCCGACGCGCTCGCCGAGGCGCCATGACCCCCGCGCTGCTCGTCCGACGCGGCGGGCCTTCGACGACCATCCAGGATCTCGGCCGATGGGGCCAACAGCGGCTGGGCGTGCCCGTGGGCGGCGCGCTCGATACCACGTCGCTGCGTCTCGCCAATGCCGTGGTCGGCAACGGCGAAGGCGTGGCCGGGCTCGAGTTCCGCCTCGCCGGTCCCGATCTCGTCGTCGAAGCCGACAGCGTCCGCGTGGCCTTGGGCGGCGCGGTCGAGGCTTATCTCGAAGCCGACCCGCCGGTGCCCATCGCGCCCTGGCGCAGCGTGACGCTGAGCCGCGGTCAGACGTTGCGCATCCGGCGCGTTACGGCGGGCGCGGTCGGGTATCTGGCCGTCGCCGGCGGCTTGGCGGTCGCCCCGGTGCTCGGAAGCCGGTCGACTTACGTTCGAGCCGGTTTCGGCGCGTTCGGCGGCCGCGCGCTGGCCGACGGCGACCGCCTGGACATCGTCGCCGACCGCGCCGTTGCGGGCAGCGAACGCGCGCTGCCGTCAGCCCCCGAGCCGGAGACCGGGCCGCTGCGCGTCGTCCTGGGGCCGCAGGACGAGGCGTTCACCGAACAGGCGATGAGCGCTTTCCTCGGCGAGCCCTTCACCGTGGGTCACGAAGCCGACCGCATGGGCGTGCGACTGGACGGCCCGCGCCTCGGCCACCGCACCGACGCCAACATCATCTCGGACGGAGTCGCGTCGGGATCGATCCAGGTGCCCGCCAACGGCCAGCCCATCGTCCTCTTGGCCGACCGCCAGACCGTCGGCGGCTACACCAAGATCGCGACGGTCGTCTCCGCCGATCTGCCCCGCGCCGGGCGCCTGCTGCCCGGTGCCGAGGTGCGGTTCGCCGCGGTCAGCGTGGCGCAGGCGATCGACCTGCGCCGCCAGGCGGAAGCGACCATCGCGCGGCTCGTCGCTGGCATCCGCGCCGTGCCACCGATCGGTGGGCTGGATGAGGACGCGCTGCTGACCCAGAACCTGATCAGCGGCGTCGTCGGCGCGGCCGATGCCTAGGTCTGAGCGCTCGACCGTGCGGCGGATCGCGCGGCTTGTTCGCCGCATCCTGCGCTGGGCGATCGTCGCTTACGTCGGCATTCCGCTCGCCGCCGGGCTGGTCTATGCGATCGTGCCGGTGCCGATCACGCCGCTCATGGTCTGGCGCCTGTTCGAAGGGGAAGGGCTCCATAAGACCTGGGTTTCGCTAGACGCGATCTCGCCGCGCCTGGTGGCGGCGGTGATCGCGGCCGAGGACAACCTGTTCTGCCAGCATCAAGGAATCGACTGGAAGTCCCTCGGCGACGCGGTCCGGGATTTCCGCGCCGGGCGGCGCGCGCGCGGCGCCAGCACCATCACCATGCAGACCGCCAAGAACCTGTTCCTGTGGCCCACGAGCAACTTTGCCCGCAAGGTGTTGGAGCCCTACCCGACGCTTGTCCTCGAGCTCCTGTGGAGCAAGCGGCGCATCATCGAGGTCTATCTCAATGTCGCGGAATGGGGGCCGGGCGTGTACGGCGCCGGCGCCGCGGTACGCGAACATTTCGGCAAGACACCGGACGAACTCACGCGGCGCGAGGCGGCCCTGCTCGCCGCCGTGCTTCCGAACCCGCGCCGGTTCGATGCCGGGAACCCGTCCAACTACGTCGCCAAGCGCGCCACCGTCATCTCCCGGCGCATCGGGCAACTCGGCGAGCTGCTCGATTGCGCGTTGACCAAGGATCGCCCCTAACGCGGACCGCGGTCGGGGCCGAAGCGGTCCATCAGTCGGTACCACAAGACGGCGCCGGCCAGGAACCACGGGTCGCCGTCGTAGAACGGCCGGGTCGGGAACGGCAGGGCGTCGAACGCCGTGCGGCCCTCGGCCTTGCCGAGCACCTTGAGCGCGACCTTGTGGCCCAGGTACGTCCCCATCGCCACGCCCGAGCCGCAATAGCCCATGGCGTAGTGCACGCCGTCGATCTCGCCGATATGCGGCAGGTGATCGAAGGTGTAAGCCACGAAGCCGAGCCAACTGTGCGACACCTTGACGTCGCGCAACGCGGGAAAGATCTCGGCCATCACGGCGTGCAAGCGCGGCCCGCTGACCCGCGCATCGGTCTCGCTGAGCGCGACCCGGCCGCCGAACACGACGCGGCGCCGGTCGGGCGACGCGCGGTAATAAAGCACGACCCGGCGGGTGTCGTTGTTGACCCGGTCCTTCGGCATCAGCCGATCCATGAGCGACGCCTCGATCGGTTCCGTGGCGATCATGTAGCTGCCGATCGGGATGACGCGGCGGCGGAACTCGCCCAGCCCATCGTGGTCCCGGGTGTAACCGTTGGTCGCGACGACGACGTTGCCGCAGGCCACGCGTCCGCGCGCGGTGGTGACGGCGAAGCGCCCGCGTTCCCTGGCGATCCCGGTCACGGCGGTGCGGGCGATGACGGTAACCCCGGCGGTGCGCGCGCGATCGAGCAGGCCGTAGTGGTAGAGCGCCGGCTGAAGCGCGCCGTGGCTCGGGATCACGGCGCCGCCGAAGTAGAGATCGGTGCCCATTTCCGCTTGCTGCTCGGCGCGCGGCACGGCGTGGGCCTCGACGCCCAGCACGCTGCGGAAGCGTTCCATGCGCCGGGCCAGCGCCTCGTAGTGGCCGGGCCGGTGCGCGCCGACGAAGCGGCCCGAACGGCGATAATGGCAGGCGATCTGCTCGCGCTCGATGAACGCGCCGAGGTGATCGAGCGACGCGATGCTCTCCTTGAACATGGCCGTGCCGCGCGCCTCGCCGTAGCGCTCCGCGAGGCCGTCGAGCCCCGGCTTCAGCCCGAAGCCGAGCTGCCCGCCGTTGCGCGAGGAACACCCGTGTCCGGCGTCCTCGGCGTCGAACACCGCGACCCCCCGCCCTTCGCGCGCCAGGGTCAGCGCGGCGCTGAGCCCGGTGTAGCCGGCGCCGACCACGACGATGTCGGCCTCGGCCGGGACGGCGGCGTCCGGCAGGCTCGGCCGGGGCGCCTCGTCCCACCAGTAGGGCTGGAGCTTGAGGTCCTCGGCGAGTATGGAGTGGCCCATGACGAACCAGGAGCGCTGCGGGAATCCGATCCTAGACCGCGAGCCAGCCTCTTGACAGGGTACCGAGGGGGCTGCGAAGGGATGCCTTGAGCGTGCCGGAGGCAAGCATGATCTACGAACTGCGCACCTACACGTTGCGACCCGGCACGATGGCGGAGTTCCTGACCCGCGTCGAACGCGACGGCCTGCCGATCGCCGCCAGGTACCTGAAGCTCGTCGGCTACTGGCAGAGCGAGACCGGGACGCTGAACCAGGCGTTCCATCTGTGGGCGCACGACAGCCTGGACGCCCGCGCCGCCAACCGGGCGAAGCTGATGGCGGACCCCGCCTGGAACGAGATGTACCTGCGCTTCGTCCTGCCCCTGTTCGAGAAGCAGGAAACCGTGATCCTCAAGCCGACGCCGTTCTCGCCGCTGCAGTAGCCGATGTTCCGCTCCGACCTGCTGGCCGGCAAGCGCATCCTGGTGACCGGGGGCGGCACCGGGCTCGGCAAGAGCATGGGCCGGCGATTCCTCGAGCTCGGCGCCGACCTGGTCATCTGCGGCCGCCGGACCGAGGTGCTGGAAGCGACCGCCGCCGAGCTCGCATCGATCGGCGCGGTCACGACGCACGGCGTCGACGTGCGCGACGCCGCCGCGGTCGAGGCCATGATCGAGGCCATCTGGGCCCAGGCCCCGCTCGACGGGCTGGTCAACAACGCGGCCGGCAATTTCATCGCCCGCTCCGAGGACCTGAGCCCACGCGCGCTCGACGCCATCGTCAACATCGTGCTCCACGGCTCGGCGTACGTGACGCTCGCGTGCGGCAAGCGCTGGCTCGCGGCGCGGCGCCGGGCATCCGTGCTGTCGATCGTCACCACCTACGCCTGGACCGGATCGGCCTACGTCGTGCCCTCGGCGATGGCAAAGGCAGGCGTCCTGGCCATGACCCGCAGCCTGGCGGTCGAATGGGGCGGTCGCGGCATCCGGCTCAACGCCATCGCGCCGGGGCCATTTCCCACCCCGGGCGCCTGGGAACGCCTGGTGCCCAGGCCCGAGCTCGCGCGCACGCTGGAAACCCGCAACCCACTCGGCCGCGCGGGCCGGCACATCGAGCTCGCCAACCTGGCGAGCTTCCTGCTGGCCGACGAATCCGCCTACATCAACGGCGAATGCGTCACCATCGACGGCGGCGAATGGCTGGAAGGCGCGGGCCAGTTCAATTTCCTGCGCGCGATGAGCGACGCCGACTGGGCGGCGATGCGGCCCAAGAAGAGCTAGCGGAGCCTGGCGTTGGCGCTGACCCCGCGTCGCCGCGACAACCTGCGCCGCCTGCTCGCGCCGCGCTCCGTCGCCTACGTGGGCGGTGCGTTCTTCGAGAACGCCGTGGCGATGTGCGGCCGGCTCGGCTTCGACGGGCCGGTATGGGGCGTCAACCCGAAGCGCGACACCCTGGGCGGCCGGCCGTGCTTTCCCTCGGTCGCCGACCTGCCCCAGCCGCCCGACGCCACGTTCATCGGCGTGCCGCGCGAGGCGACCATCGAGGTCGTGGCCGAGCTCGCGCGCATCGGCGCCGGCGGGGCCATCTGCTACGCCGCGGGATACGCCGAGGTCGGCGGGGACGGGCCCGAGCTTCAGCGCCGCCTGGTCGCCGCCGCCGGCGATCTGGCCGTGGTCGGACCCAACTGCTACGGCGTGCTCAACCTGGTCGACGGTGTGTCGATGATGGCGATCGGCCACGGCGCGGGCCGGGTCGAGCGGGGCGCGGCGCTGATCGCCCAGAGCGGCAACCTTACGCTCAACGTGACCATGAACCAGCGTTCGGTGCCGCTGGCGTACATCATCAGCTGCGGCAACCAGGCCCAGCTCGAGGTCGCCGATTATATCGACGTCCTGATCGACGACGCGCGGGTCAACGCGTTCGGCCTCTATCTGGAATCGATCCGCGATGTGCCGCGGTTCGCCGAGGTCGCGGCGCGCGCGCTCGACGCCGGCAAGCCGATCGTCGCGTTCAAGCTCGGCACCTCCGAGGTGACGGCCAGGCTCGCGCTCAGCCACACCGACAGCCTGGTCGGCTCGGATACCGTGTACGATGCCCTGTTCCGCCGGCTCGGCGTCGCCCGGGTCGCGACCCCGGCCCAGCTTCTCGAAACGCTCAAGCTGCTCAGCGCGACGCCGCCGCCCGCCGGGAATCGGCTCGCCGTGTTCACCTGCTCGGGCGGCGATTCGGGGACCGCCGCCGACCTCGCCGGTCCGGCGGGCGTGATCCTGCCGCAACCGAACCCGCGCCAGGCGAAGGAGCTGCGCGCGCTGCTGCCCGATTTCGCGACGATCAACAATCCGCTCGATTACAACACCTCGCTTTGGGGCAAGGAGAAGGAGCTTACCGAGGTGTTCGGGGTGATGCTGAGCGAGGGCTGCGACGCGGCGCTGCTCGTCATCGACTACCCGCGCGAGACGATGGGCTATGGGGATACGGTCGACAACGCGATCCGCGCTCTCGTCGCCGCGTCCAGGCACGCCGGCGTGCCCGGCGCGACGTGCAGCGTGTTCGCCGAATCCGTGCCCGAGCGGGCGCGAACCTGGATCCTCGGCGAAGGCGTCGCCCCGATGCAGGGCATCGAGAACGGGCTGACCGCGATTGGCGCCGCCATGGCGATCGCCGGCCGCCGACGCGAAGTCGCCACGGCGCGCATGGACCTCGGACTGCCCGTGCTCCCGCCGCTGTCGGCCACGACCGTCACCCTCGACGAGGCGGAAGCGAAGCGGGCGTTGGCGGCCCACGGGCTGCCCGTGCCGGCGTCGCGCGTCGTGCCCCCGGCGGAAGCGCCGGCGGCGGCGGCAACCCTCGGCTTTCCCGTCGTGGTCAAGGCGCTCGATCGCCGGCTCGCCCACAAGACCGAACTCGGCGCGGTCGCCCTGAACCTGAAGGACGATGCCGCGGTGGCCGCCGCGGTCGCGCGCATCCGCGCGAACCTGGCGGCACGCGCTCCCGACATCGCGCTCGATCGCGTCCTGGTCGAGACCATGGTCGGCGACCCGATCGCCGAGCTGATCGTCGGGGTCAAGCGGGACCCGGCGTTCGGGCTCGTGCTCGTCGTCGGCGCGGGCGGAACCCTGGTCGAGCTCATGGCCGATACGGCAACGGTGCTGCTGCCGACGAGCCGCGCCGACGTGACCGATGCGCTGAGCCGGCTCAAGACCGCGAAGCTCCTGGGCGGGTTCCGCGGCCGGCCCAAGGCCGACATGGCGCGCGTCGTCGACGCGATCCAGGCCGTCGCCGCCTACGCATGGTCCGAGCGCGACCGGCTGGTCGAGCTCGACGTCAACCCCCTGATCGTCACCGCCGCCGGCGCCGTCGCCGCCGACGCGCTGGTCTGCCTTGCCGACTGAAAGCGAGAATCGCCACCATCATGCCCAGCTCCATCACGACCAAGCGGGTCGGTCACGTCTTCGAGATCACGCTCGACCGGCCCAAGGCGAACGCGATCGATCCGGCCACGAGCCGGGCGATGGACCGCGCCTTCGTCGAATTCCGCGACGATCCGGACCTGCGCGTCGCCATCCTGACCGGCGCCGGCGAACGGTTCTTCTCGGCCGGGTGGGACATGCGGAGCAGCGCCGAGCACGACCGCGACTTCGGCGGCGGCGGGTTCGGCGGCCTGGTCGGGCGCTCCGACCTGGACAAACCGGTGATCGCCGCGGTCAACGGCTACTGCGCCGGCGGTGGGCTCGAGATCGCGCTGGCCTGCGACATCGTCCTCGCGGCGGATCACGCGATCTTCTTCCTGTCCGAGACGATGCTCGGCATGACCTGCCAGCCGGCCTCGGTCGCCCGCCTTCTCGCCACGGTGCCGCGCCAGTTCGGCCTCGAGATGCTCTACACCGGCCGCCGGGTCGGCGCGGCGGAGGCCGTGGCCAACGGGCTCGCGCTGCGCGCCATGCCCGGGGCACAACTCATGGCCGCCGCCCGCGATCTCGCCGGGCGCATCGCCGAGGCGGCGCCGCTCGCCACGCGCGCGACCAAGGAAATGGTCGTCAAGGTCGCGGCGCTGCCCTTGCCCCAGGCGATCGCCGCGCGCACCGACGGCTCGCTCGCCCTGGTCGAGCCGGTATGGTCGGGCGAGGACGCCAAGGAAGGCCCGCGCGCGTTCGCCGAGAAGCGCAAGCCGGCGTGGAAGGGGCGTTAACCCTCCGCACACGCTAACATCGCCCGACGGTCAGGGAGGCCTCGATGGACAAGAAGCTCAACCAGCCGCTCGGCGGCAACCAGATGCCCCGCTTCGGCGGGCCGGCGACGATGATGCGCCTGCCGACCAGGAAGTCCGCCGCCGGGCTCGACGCCTGCTTCGTCGGCGTGCCATTCGACATCGGCACCTCGAACCGGGCGGGCGCTCGCCACGGACCGCGCCAGATCCGCGCCGAATCGTGCCTGATCCGGCCATACAACATGGCGACACGCGCGGCCCCGTTCGACAGCCTCGGCATCGCCGACATCGGCGACGTGGCGATCAACACCTTTTCGATCGCCAGGAGCGTGAAGATCATCGAGAAGGCCTACGACCGCATCCTCAAGGAGAACTGCATCCCCCTGACCATGGGCGGCGATCACACCATCGTCCTGCCGATCCTGCGCGCCATGCGGCGCAAGCACGGGCCGGTCGGCCTGGTTCACGTCGATGCCCACGCCGATGTCAACGACGCCATGTTCGGCGAGCGCATCACCCACGGCACGCCGTTCCGCCGCGCGGTGGAGGAAGGGCTGCTCGACGGCAGGCGCTGCGTCCAGATCGGGCTGCGCGGAACCGGCTACACCGCCGAGGACTTCGACTGGCCGCGCAAGCAGGGTTTCCGCGTGGTGCAGGCAGAGGAATGCTGGTACCGGTCCCTCGCGCCGCTGATGGCCGAGGTGCGCGAACAGGTGAAGGGCGGCCCGGTCTACCTCTCGTTCGACATCGACGGGTTGGATCCGAGCTGCGCGCCCGGCACCGGAACGCCCGAGATCGCGGGCCTGACCCTGCCCCAGGGGATCGAGGTGATCCGCGGCTGCCGGGGGCTCGAACTCGTCGGCTGCGATCTGGTCGAGGTCTCGCCGCCCTATGACACATCGGGCAATACGGCGCTGGTGGCGGCGAATCTGCTCTACGAGATGCTGTGCGTCCTGCCCGGCGTCGCCTATCGCGCGTGAGCCCGATAATCCTGGTGACCGGAGCCACGGGAAAGGTCGGCGGCGAGGTCGTCCGCCAGCTCGTGGCCGCAAGGAAGCCCGTGCGCGCGCTGGTGCGCGGGCCCGATCGCGCGCGCGACGTTCCGGCCGGTGCCGAAATCTTGGTCGGCGCGCTCGATGACCGCGCGGCGCTCGCCCGCGCGTGCCGGGGCGTCGAAGGCGTGTTCCTCGGCTCGTTCGACGACTCGCGATTGCTCGAGCTCCAGTCCAACGTCATCGCCGCCGCCCGGGGCGCGGGGGCTGCCCGCGTGGCGCGGCTGTCGGCCTTGTCGGCGCGGACGGATTCGCCCCACGCCTTCGCGCGCGTGCATGGCCATGGCGACCGGCAGGTGCTCGACTCGGGGCTCGGCATCGCCCTCCAGCCGACCTGGTTCAACCAGAACTTCCTGACCTACTTCCCCAAGGGCGTGCTGCGCATGCCGGTAGGCGGTGGGCGCGTCGGCTTCATCGACGTGCGCGACATCGCGGCGGTCGCCATCCGGGTGCTGACCCGGCCGGGTTGGGAAGGCCAGGCGATCGAGCTGACCGGACCCGAGGCGCTGAGCCATGCCGAAGTCGCGGCGATCCTGAGCGAGGCCACCGGCCGCACGTTCACCTTCGAGGACGAGCCGGTGGAAGCGTTTACCGTGCGTGCCCGGGCCGAAGGCATGGACGGGGAGTACCTCGACATCTTGCTCGGACTGTTCGAGCGCATCCAGCGCGATGACTCCGCCGTCGTCCGGCCGGGAGTCCGGCAGGTCCTGGGCCGCGAGCCCACGACATTACGTGCCTTCGCCCACGACTTCGCCGCCGAGGTCGTCAAGCAACTGTGATTACCCGTTTGATAACGCCCAATCCCATGCTTATCCTGGCGGTCGACCGGGCGTGAAATTGGGGGAGCGAAGCGATGATGACGACAAGCCGGTTGGGGCTCGTGATCGCGGCCTGCGCGATGACCTTGGGCGTGGCGTGCGGGTCGGCTCCGGCCGATGAGGCCTATGCGGCCCAGATTGACGCGCTGCGTCAATCGCTGGCCAAGTACCAGGACGTCTACGCCGCCGTGCATGACGGCTACTTCTCGACGGTGGGGTGCGTCCACTACACCGGCGAGAAGATCGACGGGCACATGGAGTACCCCAAGGGCGCGATGGGAATTCACTTCTTCAACCCGACCTTTGTCGGGCCCGAACCCGACCCCGAGCACCCGCCCATTTTGCTCTACGAGCCGACCGACGACGGGTTGCGGCTTGCTGGCGTCGAGTGGTTCGTGCCGCTCGCGACCGGCGTGACCGAGCGCCCCGTGCTGTTCGGCCAATCCTTCCAGGGGCCCATGGAGGGCCATGAACCTTTGTTGCCGCGCGAGCTCGCGCACTACGACCTTCACGCTTGGCTGTTCAAGGACAACCCGCTTGGCATGTTCGTCCCGACCAACCCGGACGTGCTCTGCGAAGGTAAGCCGTTCGGGCTGCTCGAAGAGCCGACGAAGATCGTCCCCGAGCCTTAGCCGGCGGCTCCTTGCGGCGCCTTGCGCGCTTGCCAGGTGTCGAGCCTGGCACGCGCGCCGTTGCGGGCCGGGTCCATGGTCGCGTCGTGGTTGGGTCGCTTGGCGGTCAGCTCGATGACGTAGCCATTGGGGTCGCGGAAGTAGATCGAGTCGATCATGCCGTGGTCCGAGATGCCCCGGGTTTCGATGCCGGCCGCCTTGCCCTTGGCGAACATGCGCTTGAGATCGTCCGGCTTGACCTCGAGCGCGATGTGCAGATCGTAGTCGTGCTGGTCCTTGAACGTGAACGGCATGTCGGGGGCCTCGAAGAACGCGAGGAACGAGCCGTCGTCCATGCGGTAGAAGGTGTGCAGCGTCCCGGTGCGCCGGCCACTCTTGGTTTCCTTGATGTCCAGGGTTTCGGCCAGCGGCAGCCCGAGGAAGTCCTCGTAGAACCGTCGCGTCTCCTCGGAATCCCGGCAGCGATAGGCGTTGTGGTGCAGGCCCTTGATCATGGCGTGCTCCCCATCATTTGCGTTGCGACTTGACGTGGCCGATATACCCCCGCACGTCGGCGGCGGGCTCGGCGTAGGCCTTGCCCAGCGACTTTTCCATGGCCGCCATGTACGTCCTGGCCCACGGCGGCAGCGCGTAGTCTATGGCGGCCAGGAACTCGAGCGTGGCGGCGAGCCGGATATCGGCGATCGACGGCGAACCGCCGCCGATGAACGCCCCGGCGCCGACGAAGAAGCCGCGGAACACGTCGAGCGGCTCGGCGATGGCGTCGCGCGCCGCCTTCTGCGCCGTCTGCTTCTGGGCGTCGGAGGCGTCGCTCGACCCGACCTCGCCGGGGTACTGAGGAAACCCGAGCGCCGGGTACGTCGCTCGCGCCACCAGCGGATAGAGCGTGCCGGTCAGGTAGAACATCGCGCTGTCCACCATGGCGCGGCGCGCCGGTTCGGTCGGATAGAACTTGGCGAGCCCGTGCTTGTTGCACAGGTACTGCATGATCGCGCAGCTTTCCCACAGCGCGGCCTTGGGCAAGTCGGCCGATTCGAGCATGGGGGTCATGTGCGCCGGGCACTTCGCCAGGTACTCCGGCGACCGGGTGTGCCCCCAGGCATCGACCTCCTCGGCCTCGAGCCCGGCCGCGCGCAGGAACACGCGGACCGTCATGTTGTTGACGCTGGGCTTGAGCATGTTCAGCTTGAGCACGTTACCTCCACGATCGAGCGTCTGCGGCGCCACGTCCCGGCCGGGCCAGGACATCGAAAAATTGGGGCGAGTGAGCGGACTTGAACCGCCGACATCCAGATCCACAATCTGGCGCTCTAACCACCTGAGCTACACCCGCCGCACGGTGTGGAATCGGGTCTTTGCCAGCGATCCCGCGCCAGCACAAGTGGCATTTTGACGCCCGATTCGCAAGGGATCTCGCGCCGGAGCGGCGTTGCCGGGCATCCCGGCGAAGGCCATACTCGGCGCTTCACCGGCCACCTCGCCCAAGAGTGCCATGACCGACGGGTTGCTCGCCCCTGGCTTCAAGACCGAACCCTACTGGTGGGACGCGGCGCCGCCCGAGGCGCCCGACCCGGCGGCCCGGCTGCCGGAGAAGACCGATGTCGTGGTGGTGGGATCGGGTCATACGGGGCTGTCGGCGGCGTTGACGCTGGCGCGCGCCGGACGCGATACCCTGGTGCTCGAGTCCGAAGCGCCCGGCCACGGCGCCAGCACGCGCAACGCCGGCTACGTCGGGCGCACGCTCTATTCCAAATTCTCCAAGCTCGAAAAGCACTACGGCACGGCGAAGGCCGCGGCGCTTTCGCGTGAAGGCATCGCCGCCAACGAGTTCGTCACGAACCTGATCGAGCGCGAGCAGCTTGCCTGCAGCTACGTCGCCTGCGGCCGGTTCGTCGCCGCCGCGACCGCCAGGCACTACGAAACCATGGCGCGCGAGTACGCGGCGCTGGCGCGTCATGCACCGATCGAGGTCGACATGGTGCCGCGCGCCGAGCAACGGCGCGAGATCGCCTCGGATCACTACCGCGGCGGCGCGGTCCTGCACCGCACCGGGGCGCTGCACCCTGGCGTCTTTCACCGCGAATTGCTCGGCCGGACGCGCGGCGCCGGCGCGCGGGTCGTCGGACATGCGCCGGTGACGGGGATCGCGCGCGACGGCGCGGGCTTCGCCGTGGCGACGCCGAAGGGCGCGGTCCGGGCCGGCGCGGTGGTGGTCGCGACCAACGGCTACACCGGCACGGTCACGCCCGTCCTACGGCGCCGGATCATACCCGTCGCCGCCTTCATGATCGCGACCGAGGCGCTGGGCGCGGCGCGCCTGGATGCCCTGCTGCCGACCCTGCGCACCATGATCGACAGCAAAATCAACATCTACTGGGCGCGCCGGTCGCCGGACGGCGAGCGCATGCTGTTCGGCGCGCGCACCGGCATCGACGACGGCCCGCTCGAAACCAAGGCGCGCAAGCTCTACCGCCACATGCTCGAGGTGTTCCCCCAGCTCGCGGGCGTGCGGCTCAGCCATTGCTGGACCGGCAACATGGGTTTCACCTTCGATCTCCTGCCTCATCACGGCGTGCTCGACGGCGTGCACTACGCCGCCGGGTTCTGCGGCGTCGGCATCCCGATGGGCAGCTATCTTGGCCACAAGGTGGCGCTGAAGGTGCTGGGCGACAAGGAGGCGACGACCGCGTTCGACGGCCTGCCGTTCCCGACCCGGCCGTTCTATGCCGGCGATCCTTGGTTCCTGCCGCCGCTGCTCGCCTTGTGGGGCCTGCGCGACCGCCTGGGCCGCTGAGGCCGGCCGCCGACCGTGCCGTCAACGGGTCCCGCCGTCTCGATCGTCGTCCCCGCCCACGATGAGGCCGGCGGCATCGCCGCCCTGGTCGCCGAAATCCACGGCGCGCTCGCGGGCGGCGAGTACGAGATCATCGTGGTCGACGACGGCAGCCACGACGCCACGGCCGCCGTGGCCGCCGCCGGCGGCGTGCGCTTACTGCGCCACGCGCGCCGCGCCGGACAGAGCGCTGCGATCCTGACCGGGTTGCGTGGCGCGCGGGCCGACGTGGTGGCGACGATCGACGGCGACGGCCAGAACGACCCGGCGGACCTGCCGGGGCTTTTCGCCGCGCTCGCCGCCGAGCCAGGCGTCGCGCTCGTCGCCGGGGTGCGGCGCGGGCGGCGGGACGGCGCCTTCAAGCGGCTGGCGTCGCGCATCGCCAACGGCGTGCGGCGTGGCGTGCTGCGCGACGGCGCCGCGGACACGGCGTGCGGCCTCAAGGCCTTCCGCCGCGCCGCGTTCCTGGCGCTGCCGCCGTTCGATCATATGCACCGGTTCCTGCCGGCGCTGTTCCTGGCGGCGGGCCATGGCGTGCGCTTTCGCGACGTGGCCGATCGGCCGCGCCGGGGCGGGCGGTCCAAGTACGGCGTCCTCGACCGGCTGTGGGTCGGCCTGGGCGATCTGATCGGCGTGTTCTGGCTCCGCCGACGCCTGTTGATTCCGCCCCCCATGAAGGAGACCGCGGATGGACGCTGACCGCATCTGGCTGCTGATCGGCTTCCTTGGCCAAGGCCTGTTCGCCACGCGCTTTCTGGTCCAATGGCTGCACAGCGAGCGGCGGCGCGAGAGCGTGGTGCCGCTCGCCTTCTGGTACTTCTCTCTGGCCGGCGGGGTCACGCTCCTGGCCTACGCGAGCTATCGGCTCGATCCGGTGTTCATGGCCGGCCAGGCGTTCGGGCTCTTGATCTACTCGCGCAATCTCGCGCTGATCCGTGGCCAGCGCCGTCGCGGGAGTGTCGGGCCTTCGTAACGACACCGCGGATATCGGGCCTGGGCGCCGCGACGATCCTGTTGCTGGTGCTGGCCGACGTGGCCCTGGTGGCGCGGCCGCCGCTGCCGGTCAGCGAGGCACGCTACCTTGGCGTGGCCTGGGAGATGTGGCGTACGGGCGACTGGCTGGTGCCGCGCCTGAACGGCCAGCCTTACCCGGACAAGCCACCGCTGCTGCTCTGGATCGTGGTCGCGGGCTGGCGGCTCGGCGGCGTCGGCGAGACCTGGGCGCGGCTCGTCGTGCCGGCGTTCGGCGCGGGCACGCTGGCACTCACGGCGGTCCTGGCGCGGCTGCTGTGGCCCGAGGCCGTGCGCCCGCGGGCCGTGGTGCCTCTGCTCCTGGTCGCCATGCCGGTATTCCTGCTGTTCGCCACGACGGCGTTCTTCGACGTGCCGCTCGCCTTCTTCGTCGTGCTCGCGCTGGTCGGGTTGGTGCTCGCCCAGCGCGGGCGGACGCTCGGCTTCGCGCTCGCCGGCGCGGCGCTCGGTTTCGGCATCCTGACCAAGGGGCCGGTCGCCCTGCTCCATGTCGTGCCGGTGGCCCTGCTGGCCCCCCTGTGGGCCGGACGCCGGGCCGTTTCCTGGACGCGCTGGTACGCCGGCATCGTGGCCGTCCTGGCCCTGGCCGCGATGATCGCGTTGGCCTGGGCGCTGCCCGCGGCGGCGCGGGGCGGCGCCGCCTACGCCGAGGCTATCCTGTGGGGCCAGACCGGCGGGCGGCTGGCCGCCTCGTTCGCCCATGCCGAGCCCTGGTGGTGGTATCTGCCGTGGCTGCCCGTGCTCGGCTTTCCGTGGGCCTGGTGGCCGCCGCTGTGGCGCGCGCTTCGCGCGCAGGGCCGTAGCATCGCGGCCGATCCGGGCGCTCGCCTGTGCGTGGTGTGGTTCGCCGTGCCGTTCGCGGGCTTCATGCTGATCAGCGGCAAGCAGCCCCAGTACCTCGTGCCGCTCTTGCCGGCGCTCGCCCTGCTCGCGGCTCGCCTGACGGTCGAGGAAGCACCTGCACGCCGGGATTCCTGGCCGGCGCTTGGCGCCCTGGCCGCCGTTGCGGCGATCGCCCTGCTTGGGCCGTGGCTCGCGCCCTTCGTGCTGGGGGCCGCGTTCGCCGAACTCTCGGCGTTGGGCCCGGGCGTGCTGGCGGTCGGGTTGGCCGGCCTGTGGGCGGTGCGCTGGCGCACCCGCGACCAGGCGGCGGCGCAACTCGTCGGCGCCGTCGCACTCGCCTACGTCGCCGCGCACGTGGCGTTCGCCGCCGATCTGCGCCCGCGCTTCGACGTGGCGCCGACCGCCCGCTTCCTGGCCCAGGCCGAAGCCGCAGGCCAGGCCATAGCGCATCCATTGGGTTACGAGGGGCATTTCCAGTTCGCCGGGCGCCTGACGGTGCCGCTCGCGGAGGTGGCCGAGCCGGAGATGGCCGCGTGGGCCGCGGCGCACCCGGACGGATTCGTCATCAGCTATCCGCGCGCCCACGATCGCCTGCCCGTTCCGGCGTCGTTGCAGCCGTTCCGCGGGCGCTGGCTCGCCGTGTGGCCGGCGGCGGCGGTGCTCGAGCACGGCTACGCCGCGCTCAAGGGCGAATGATCCGGGCTCAGCCGCGGCCGAAATGCCGGGCCAGCCGCGCGACGGCCTCGTCGAGCACCTCGTCCCTCTTGCAGAAGCAGAAGCGCGCCAGGTGGCGCGGCGCCTCTCCGGCATAGAAGGCGCTGACCGGCACGGCGGCGACCTTCGCCTCGGTCGTGATGTGGCGGCAGAAGTCCTCGTCGGTGCCGTTGAAGCCGAGCGGCCGGAAGTCCGCGCTGATGAAGTACGTGCCGGCGCTCGGCAGCACGTCGAAGCCGACCCGCGCCAGTCCGGACGAAAGCCGGTCCCGCTTGGACTGCTGCGTCGCCGCCAGGCCGCTGAAGTACGAATCCTCCTTGGCCAGCCCGTAGGCGGCGCCGGCCTGGAGGTTGGGCGGCGTGGTGAAGGTCAGGAACTGGTGCGCCTTGGCCACCGGCTCGAGCAGCTTCGGCGCCGCGGTGATCCAGCCCACCTTCCAGCCTGTCAGAGAGAACATCTTGCCGGCCGAGCCGATACGCAGCGCGCGCTCGCGCATGCCGGGCCGGGTCATCAGCGGCGCATGACGGCGCCCGTCGAACACCAGGTGCTCGTACACCTCGTCGCAGATCGCCACCCCGTCGTGTTCGGCCACTATCGCGGAAAGCCCGTCGAGCTCGGCCTCGTCGAACACCTTGCCCGAGGGGTTCATCGGCGAATTGATCAGCATCGCGCGCGCGCCCTTGGCGAACTCGGCCGCGACCTCGTCGAGCGGGATCGACCACGCCGGCGGGCGCAGGTTGACGATCACGGGCCTGGCGCCGATCAGCCGGCAGATCGGCACGTAGCTGTCGTAGAGCGGCTCGAACAGCACGATGGGGTCGCCGGGATTGAGTACGCCCATCAGGCACGCCGCCAGGGCCTCGGTCGCGCCCGAGGTCACCAAAACCTCGGTCCGCCAGTCGACGTCCAACCCGTAGAAGCGCCCGTTGTGCCGCGCCACCGCCTGGCGGAGCGGGGGTATGCCCATCATCGAGGGGTACTGGTTGGGTCCGTCCATGGTCACGGTCGCGGCGGCGCGGCGCACGTCCTCGGGCCCGTCCACGTCGGGGAAGCCCTGGCCCAGGTTGATCGCGTCGTGTTCGCGCGCCAGGCCAGACATGACCTCGAACACGGTCGTGCCGAGCGCTCCGAACACGCGGCTTACGTCCTTCATCTCGACCCTCCTGGTCGAGTTATCGCCGCTCGGGCCGCCGCGGGCAAACCCCTGAGTGCCCAGTTCGCGGGCGGGCTGCCTAGGAAATGCTCACGTCCGCCCCGGCCCGGCCCCGCCGCGCACTGCGCATATCGTGTCATATCAGAGACTTATATCTAAGATGCGGGTTGGCACGCGCCGTGCTGAACCCGATACCCAGAAGCTGGTACGGCGGCAGCGGTCGCCGTGCCTTATTGTCGCGGGAGAGCGCCGGTGAAAAAGCTCGAGGCCATCATCAAACCTTTCAAGCTCGACGAGGTGAAGGAGGCGCTGCACGAGATCGGCCTCCAGGGCATGACGGTGATCGAGGCCAAGGGGTTTGGCCGGCAGAAGGGACACACCGAGCTCTATCGCGGCGCCGAGTACGTCGTCGACTTCCTGCCCAAGGTCAAGATCGAGGTCGTGCTCGACGACAACCTGGTCGAGCGCGCCATCGAGGCGATCCAGAATGCCGCCCGGACGGGTCGCATCGGCGACGGCAAGATCTTCATCACGCCGGTCGAGGAAGCCGTGCGCATTCGCACCGGCGAACGCGGCGGCGACGCGGTTTGAACGAACGCGATCCTGAATGCCCATGGCCCGACGCCCAACCAGGAGCCCAACCAGGAGGAAGCGCATGGCGGACGACGTCAAGAAGGTGCTCGATCTCATCAAGCAGAACGACGTCAAGTACGTCGACTTCCGCTTCACCGACCCGCGCGGCAAGTGGCAGCACCTGGCGCATCACGTATCCACCGTCGACGAGGACCTGCTGACCGAGGGCGTCATGTTCGACGGCTCGTCGATCGCCGGCTGGAAGGACATCAGCGAATCCGACATGACGCTGATGCCCGATCTGGCGACCGCGGTGATGGACCCGTTCGCGGCGCAGCCCATGCTCATCCTGACCTGCGACGTGCACGAGCCGTTGACCGGCCAGCCGTACGGCCGCTGCCCGCGCTCGGTCGCCAAGCGCGCGGAGCAGTATCTGGCCTACAGCGGGATCGGGGATACGGCCCTGTTCGGGCCCGAGCTCGAGTTCTTCGTGTTCGACAGCGTGCGCTTCAAGGTCGAGCAGAACGTCTGCTTCTACCAGATCGATTCCGAGGAAGGCCCCTACAACAGCGACCGGGACTACCCCGACGGCAACTTCGGCCACCGCCCGCCGCCCAAGGGCGGCTACTTCCCGGTGCCGCCGGTCGACCACGACGCCGACCTGCGCGCCGAGATGGTGACGGTGCTGGCGGACATGGGGGTTTCGGTCGAGAAGCACCACCACGAGGTGGCGCCGAGCCAGCACGAGCTCGGCATCAAGTTCTCGACCCTGGTGCGCTGCGCCGACAACGTGCAGGCGTACAAGTACGCGGTGCACAACGTCGCACATTCGTACGGCAAGACCGCGACCTTCATGCCCAAGCCGGTGATGAAGGACAACGGCTCGGGCATGCACTGCCACCAGTCGATCTGGAAGAAGAACAAGCCGCTGTTCGCCGGCACCGGCTACGCCGACCTGAGCGAGACCGCGCTGTTTTACATCGGCGGCATCATCAAGCACGCGCGCGCGCTGAACGCCATCACCAACCCCAGCACCAACAGCTACAAACGGCTGGTCCCGGGCTTCGAGGCGCCGGTGCTGCTGGCGTACTCCTCGCGCAACCGCTCGGCCTCGTGCCGCATCCCGCACGCGGCCAGCCCCAAGGGCAAGCGCGTCGAGGTCCGCTTTCCCGATCCCGCGGCCAACCCGTACCTGGCGTTCGCGGCCATGCTGATGGCCGGGCTCGACGGCATCGAGAACCGGATTCACCCGGGCGACGCCATGGACAAGAACCTCTACGACCTGCCGCCCGAGGAGCTGAAGAGCGTGCCGACCGTGTGCGGCAGCCTGCGCCAGGCGATGGCCGCGCTCGAGGAGGACCACGAATTCCTCAAGAAGGGCGACGTATTCTCCGACGACCTGCTCGAATCCTATCTCGAGCTCAAGCGGGCGGAAAACATCGCTTACGAGACGACGACCCACCCGATCGAGTTCCAGATGTACTACAGCGTGTAGTGCCGTCGCGGGTGGCGAGCGCAGCGAGCCGGATGAGGCGTGCGACGTGGCGATGATGCAGGGGCGGGTCTGAGACTCGCCCTACGGTCTATGGATTTACCGCCGTCACCGCTGCGCCAGCAACCCGATCGAGCCCGAAAAAGAACCGACGCGCTGGCACAAGCACCAGCGCGTCGATCCTTTGCCGTGGCGGCCCGGCGTGACCAGAGCCGGGCCGCTTGTGCCGTGAGGAAGTTAGACCAGCGTTATGTCGCCGGCCACGACATCGGTCGAAGTGCCGTCGAGTGTCGCGATCACCGTGTAGCCAGCGACACCTCCCAACGCGTCGTTCGTGCTGCTGTCGTGGTACAGCGTGTTGCCGACGCTGTCGAAGATGAAGGCGCTCGTGCCGTCGGCGAGAGTCGAGTTGTCCCCGGTATACGCGCCGGCGATAGTCACGAAGTTCGACGCGGTTACGAGGGTCGCATCGGCGAAGCCGAACGACTCCGCCACGAACTGGAACCCATCCGAGGTGGTGACGAAGCCGACGATCGAATCGCCGGTTTCCGTGGTGGGAGCGGTGTCCGTCGCCACGGCTTCGCCGTCCGTGGTGGCGCCGTAACGGAAGGTGTCGGCCCCGGAGCCGCCGCGGAGCACGTCGACGCCGGCGCCGCCGTAGATGAAGTCGGCGCCTCCGACGCCGTTGATGGTGTCCGCGCCGGCCCCGCCGATCAGGAAGTCGGCGCCTACGTTGCCTGTGCCGGCCGTGAGATCGCCGGTGAGTATGTCGTTGCCGCCGAACCCGGTCAGCACGTTCGAACCGTTGTTGCCCTCGATGATGTTGGCCACGTCGTTGCCCGTGGCATCGAAGCTCCCGGTGCCCGTGAGCTTGATGTTCTCGAAGCCATCCGGCAGCACGATGCTGATGGAGCCGCGAACGCTGTCGGCGGTGCCGCCCGAGTCGAACATCAACGCGAACTCGCCGCTGTTGCTGACGAAGTAGATGTCGTCGCCGGCGCCGCCCAGCATGATGTCGGTGCCGGTGCCGCCGTCGAGCACATCGTTGCCGGCGTTGCCGGTCAGCCGATCGTCGCCGGCGATGCCGTTGAGCCTGTCGTTCTCGGTGCCGCCGTACAGCCGGTCGTTGCCGTCGCCGCCGTCCATCGTGTCGTTGCCGGCGTTGCCGAACAGCGTGTCGTTGCCGACCCTGCCGTCGAGAACATCGTTGCCGGCGCCGCCGGACAACGTGTTCTCGCCCGTGTTGCCGTTGATGATGTTGGCCAGGGCGTCGCCGGTGGCGTTGAGGTTAAGGGCGCCGAGCAGCGTGATGTTCTCGACGACGCCAATCACATGGATGATGTCGGTCAGATTGACGTTCACCGTCGATTCGATCCTGTCGATGCCGCCGCCGCCGGTCTCGTCCGCGATGTCGTCCGCGTCGTTGAAGACGTAGACGTCCGCGCCCCCGAGCCCGACGAGCGAGTCGCCCAGGCCGTCGCCCACGGCGCCGCCGTCAAGGCGGTTGGCGAAGTCATCGCCCGTGATGGTATCCGGCGAAGTTGCTGCCGATCACGTTCTCGATGAGCGTCAGCGTGTCGCTGCCGACACCGAAACCCGAGGCCGAGGTGGTGCTAAGGTTCACGGTCACGGGCCCGGTAGCGTCGGCGTACCTCGCCGTGTCGGTGAGGCCCCCACCGTTCAAGAAATCGTTGCCCGCGCCACCGGTCAGGGTATCGTTCCCGCCGGCGCCGAGCAGGGTGTCGAAGCCGGTCCCGCCAACGAGGATGTCCGCGCCGTCTCCGCCATTGAGGATGTCGTTGTCCGCGTCGCCGAACAGCGTGTCAGTGCCGATCCCGCCATTGAGGATGTCCGCGCCGTCTCCGCCATTGAGGATGTCGTTGCCCGCGTCGCCGAACAGCGTGTCGGCGCCATCGCTCCCGGACAGCGTGTCGTTGCCGTCGCCGCCGGTAATGGTATCGACCGCGAGAGTGCCGAGCAGGATATCGTTGCCGGTGGTGCCGGGGATAATGGCCATATTGATGGTCTCCTCTGTAACGCCGTGAAGCGCCTATGCGGAGCGGCTTCCGGGCGAAGGGTCAAGACGCGAAAACGACGG
>CAZGYG010000024.1:0-31394 GCA_964530335.1 uncultured Rhodospirillaceae bacterium
CCCCTGCAGGGCTCGAACCTGCAATCCCGTGAGGGAAGCGGATTTTAAGTCCGCTGCGTCTACCCGTTCCGCCAAGGGGGCGCGGTCGATGATCGGCCAACGGTCCCTGGTTGTCACGCGGCGCCGTCGATCGGGTCGCCGCCGAGTTCCCGGAGCATCGTCTTGAGAGCCGCCAGCGCGGCCTCGATCTGGGCCTTGTCGGTGCCGCGCAGAACCAGGTCCGCGCCATAGTGCCCGTCGCGGTAGAACGGGTAGCTGCCCATCTGCACGGCGGGGTAGCGCTCCTGCAAGGCGCGGAACCCCGCCGCGATCGTCCCTTCCGGCAGACGCACGCTGACG
The DNA here is from genome assembly GCA_964530335.1 of uncultured Rhodospirillaceae bacterium. Lineage (GTDB taxonomy): Bacteria > Pseudomonadota > Alphaproteobacteria > SP197 > SP197 > VGDP01. Next base: position 340 of record CAZGYG010000024.1, read on the forward strand.
GCGTGGCCGAGATCCTGGCGGCGCGCCGGTCGAGCGATCCAAAAGCCCGGCAAGAGCGCCCGATATGACCGGCGCGGCCGCGCCAGCGGCGGAGGACGAAACGGTAGATGCGCGGCGGCCGCCGCTGGCCGATACTGCGCGTCGCGTCGGCGGGCCATCACGGCCAAGGCAACGCATGAATGGGCGGCAACCTCAGACATGGGAGATTCGATCATGATGGCGTCTCACGGGCGGTGGAGGCTGACGCTCGCCGCGTTGGCGGTGTTCGGGGTGCTGCTGGGCGGCGCGCTGGCGAGGGCAGATGACGACCTCACGATCGTCGAGCGTGCGACGAGCGATGCGGTCGTGGACCTCGGAGCGGCTGGCGACAGCGCCGGCGACCTCCTGACCTTCGCCAACGAGGTCTACGACGCGGACAACGCCAAGCTCGTCGGGTCGAACAACGGCATGTGCATACGCACCGTCGTCGGCAAGGCATGGGAATGCTACTTCACGAACACGTTGGCCGAGGGCCAGATCATGGTCGAGGGGCCGTTCTACGACGGCGCGGACTCGGTCATGGCCGTGACGGGCGGCACGGGCGAATATGCCGAAGCGCGCGGCGAGATGACTCTGCACGCCCGCAACCCCGAAGGCACCGAGTACGACTTCGTGTTCCGTCTGGAAGACTGACGGCGCTGCAAACGCGGATCCGGCCGCGGCGGGATGGCTCAAGCCCGCTCGGCCGGGCTCGCACCCCGGTGGCCCTCCTGGGGCGAACAGGAAGGCGCCTTGGCATCGGCCGTGCGCCCACGGTGGCGTGAGGTGCCGGCGGGCGCGCCTCTCGGCCGCCGTGCGTCGACCGACACACGGAGCCCTGGTGCCCCCGGCAGGGATCGAACCTGCAATCCCGTGAGGGAAGCGGATTTTAAGTCCGCTGCGTCTACCCGTTCCGCCAAGGGGGCGCGGTCGATGATCGGCCAACGGTCCCTGGTTGTCACGCGGCGCCGTCGATCGGGTCGCCGCCGAGTTCCCGGAGCATCGTCTTGAGAGCCGCCAGCGCGGCCTCGATCTGGGCCTTGTCGGTGCCGCGCAGAACCAGGTCCGCGCCATAGTGCCCGTCGCGGTAGAACGGGTAGCTGCCCATCTGCACGGCGGGGTAGCGCTCCTGCAAGGCGCGGAACCCCGCCGCGATCGTCCCTTCCGGCAATCGCACGCTGACGGCGCGGGCGAGCACCGGAGCGCCGCGCCGCAGGCCCGGCGCCAGGCTCTCGAACATGGCCTGCATGACCGACGGCACGCCCGCCATGACGAACACGTTCTCGATGCGGAAACCGGGCGCTGCGCTGATGCGGTTCTCGATCAGCTCGGCGCCCTCCGGGGTGCGCGCCATGCGCAGCCGCGCCTCATTGAGCTCCATCCCGCGGCCCTTGTAGCTCGCCTCGAGCAAGGCGACGGCGCGCGGATCGTGGCGCACCGGGCGCCCGAACGCCTTGCCGATCGAATCCGCGGTAATGTCGTCGTGGGTCGGGCCTATGCCGCCGGTCGTGAACACGTAGTCGTAGCGCCGGCGCAAGGCGTCGAGGCCGGCGACGATCTCCGCTTCCTCGTCGGCGACGACGCGCGCCTCCTTGAGCACGATGCCGAGCCGACCAAGCTGTTCGGCGATGAAACGCAGGTTGGTGTCCTGGGTGCGCCCCGAGAGCAGCTCGTTGCCGATCAGCAGGACGGCGGCGGTGACGGTCTCGGTCATAGGGCACTCCAACGCTCGCGCCCATCATAACCGAGACGACGCCGGCGGATCGACAGCCCACCGCCGGGGCGGTTAGTCTCCGCCATGCGCTTTCCCGCCCCGCTCGTCCGCGCCACGTTGGTGCGGCGCTACAAGCGGTTCCTCAGCGATCACCGGCTGGAATCCGGCGCCACGGTCGTCGCCCACTGCGCCAATCCCGGCAGCATGCTGGGCCTGGCCGACCCTGGCATGGCGACGTGGCTCGCCCCGGCCGCCAACCCCGACCGCGCCCTCGCCTGGACCTGGGAGCTGGTGCGCGCCGGGCGGGCGCTGGTCGGCATCAACACGGCGCGTCCCAACGCCCTGGTCGCCGAGGCGATCGCCGAGGGCCGGATCGCCGAGCTCGCGGGCTACGCCTCGGTCCGCCGCGAGGTCCGCTACGGCGTCAATTCGCGCATCGACCTGCTGCTCGGGGCGCCGGACCGGCCGCCCTGCTACGTCGAGGTCAAGAACGTCCACCTGCGGCGCGGTCCCGGCCTGGCCGAGTTCCCGGATTCGGTGACCGAACGCGGCGCCAAGCACCTGCGCGAACTCTCGAACGTGGTCGCCGCCGGCGGCCGGGCCGTGATGATGTACCTGGTGCAGCGCGCCGATTGCCGCCGCTTCGCCATAGCTGGCGACATCGACCCCGGCTACGCCGAGGCCCTGGCCGCGGCTCGAACGGCGGGGGTTGAAACCTTGTGCTATCAATGCAAACTCAACAAAGACGGGATACGGGTCGATCGGCCCCTGGCGCTTGCCCTGTAACGTGGTCGGGATTTGACGGGTATGGAACGAAGCGATCGAGCTCCGGCGACGCGCGGCGCCGCGGCGGGATTCCGCATCCACGACGCGGAGGCGTTCGCGGCGATGCGGCGCGCGGGCCGCCTGGCCGCCGAGACGCTCGACTTCATCGTGCCCCACGTCACGGCGGACACGACGACCGAGGAGCTCGACCGGCTGTGCCACGAATTCATCGTCGGGCACGGCGCCGTGCCCGCGCCGCTCGGCTATCGCGGCTATCCGAAATCGATCTGCACCTCGATCAACCACGTCGTTTGCCACGGCATCCCGAACGATCGCAAGCTGCGCGAGGGCGACATCCTCAACATCGACGTGACCGTGATCCTGGACGGCTGGCACGGCGACACCAGCCGCATGTTCCTGGTCGGAGCGGTGCCGCGTCGGGCCGAACGCCTGGTCGACGTGACGTTCGAGGCCATGTGGCGCGGCATCCGGACAGTCAAGCCGGGCATGACGCTGGGCGACATCGGCCACGCGATCCAGAGCTACGCCGAGGGCGAGCGCTGCTCGGTGGTGCGCGATTTCTGCGGCCACGGCATCGGCCGAATCTTCCACGAGCCGCCTAACGTCCTGCACTTCGGCCGGCCGGGCTCCGGCGCCGTGCTCGCGCCGGGCATGCTGTTCACCATCGAGCCGATGATCAACCTGGGCCGGGCCGAGGTGACCATCCTGCCCGACGGCTGGACCGCGGTGACGCGCGATCGGTCCCTGTCGGCGCAGTTCGAGCACACGATCGGCGTCACCGCGGACGGCGTCGAGGTGTTCACCCTGTCGCCCGCCGGGCTCGACCGGCCGCCCTTCGCGGCGAATACGCCCGATGCCGGATGACAAGCGCGCGGCCGATGCGAATCGTGTCGGCCACCGCCAGCGTCTGAAGGCCCGATTCCTCAAGGGCGGCGCCGATGCCCTGGCCGATTACGAGCTGCTGGAGCTCCTGCTGTTCCTGGCCGTGCCGCGCCGCGACGTACGCGCGCTCGCCAAGGAACTGTTGCGCAAGTTCGGCAGCTTCGCCGCGGTCATCAACGCCCCCACCGAACGGCTCATGGAGGTCGAGGGCGTCGCCGAGGGCGTGATCGTCGCGCTGCGCGCGGCCAAGGCATCGGCGGTGCATCTGCTGCGCTCGGAGCTGGCGGATCGCCCGGTGCTCGGCTCATGGCAGAAGGTGGTCGATTACCTCAGGGCCGACATGGCCTGGCACCCCGAGGAGCACGCCCGCGTTCTCTATCTGAACCAGAAGAACATACTCATCGCCAACGAGCCGGGCGCTCGCGGCACGATCAACCAGGCCGCCGTCTACCCGCGCGAGGTCGCGCGGCGCGCGCTCGAGCTGCGCGCGGCCGCCGTGATCCTGGTCCACAACCACCCGAGCGGCGATCCGACGCCGAGCGCGGCGGACATCGAGCTGACCCGGTCCGTGCGCGACGCGCTCAAGGCCGTCGATATCGCGCTGCACGATCACGTCGTGGTCGCGCGCGACGGCGTGGCCAGTCTGCGCAACCTCGGCAAGATCTGACGATACGCGCGGCCACCCGGCCCCCTGGTTACCCTCGACACGGCGAAGCCGTTGGCCGAACATGGGGTGGATTCAACCAGGAGACCGTGACGTGACCATCGCGAAGCTGGACCGCCCCGCCAACGGCGCCTGGCGCCACGACGATCCACGGACCGCGCGAACCCTGCCGTCGCGCTATTTCTACGATCCTGAAATCTTCGAGCGGGAGAAGCGCGATATCTTCTATCGCGGCTGGCATTTCGCCGGCCACGGCAGCGAGTTCGCGGAGCCGGGCGACTACGTCATGACCGACGTCCTCGACCAGAGCGTGATCGTCGTGCGCGGCCTGGACGGCGTGGTTCGCGGCTTCCACAACGTCTGCCAGCACCGGGGCACGCGGCTGCTCGAGCAACGGCGCGGCCGCCTCGCGCCCGAGGACATCGAGCTCAATGTCGGCGTCCAGAAGGGCCTGAAGTCGTTCGGCTACGACCAGGGCCGCTACATGATCGACCCCGAGCGGAACAACGTCGGCGAGCATCTCGTTCTGCACTTCCACGGCCTGGTCTACGACGCGATTCATGCCTGAGGCGGAGTTCGACTACATCATCGTCGGCGCGGGGTCGGCCGGCGCCGCGCTGGCTGCCCGTCTGTCCGAGGATGCCGCGGTTTCCGTGCTGGTGCTCGAAGCCGGGGGCGGCGGGCGAAGCTGGAAGTCGGACATGCCTTCGGCGCTGGCCCACGCCATCAACGACCCGAACCTGAACTGGTCGTACCAGACCGAGCCCGAACCCCATCTTGGCGGCCGCCGGGTGGCGCATCCGCGCGGCAAGGCGCTCGGCGGTTCCTCGGCGATCAACGGCATGATGTACGTGCGCGGCCACGCGCTCGACTACGACCGCTGGGCGCAGAAGGGCTGCCGGGGCTGGGCGTATGCCGACGTGCTGCCCTACTTCCGCCGCTCGGAGACCTACGACCTGGGCGGCGACGACTACCACGGCGGCGACGGCCCGCTGAACGTCACGTCGTCGCGCATGACCAACCCGCTGACCCGCGCCTTCATCGAGGCCGGGCGCCAGGCGGGCTACCCCGTGGTCGACGATCCCAACGGCCGCCAGCAGGAAGGCTTCGGCCGCGCCGACCGCACCACCCACCGCGGACGGCGCTGGACGACCGCGCGCGCCTACCTCGACCCGAACCGCCACCGCCCCAACCTGAGCGTGGTGGCGTCTGCCCTGACCGAGAAGATCACGTTCGAGGGGCGGCGCGCGGTCGGAGTCGCGTACCGGACCCCGTCGGGCGCGGTCACGGCGCGCGCGAACCGCGAGGTCATCGTCAGCGGCGGAGCGATCAATTCGCCGCAAGTCCTGTGGCTTTCGGGCATCGGGCCGGCGGTCGAGCTGCGTCGGCTCGGCATCGCGGTCGTCGCCGATCGGCCCGGCGTGGGCGCCAACCTGCACGATCACCCGGATCTCGCCCTCAAGCAGGCGTGCACCCATCCCGTTTCGTTGCACAAGGACGTGCAGCCGTTGGCCAAGCTCGCGATCGGCGTGCGTTGGTTCCTCAGGCACGACGGGCTCGGCGCGACCAACCACTACGAAGCCCAGGCGTTCATCCGCAGTCGGGCGGGCATCGAGCAGCCGGACCTGCAACTCACGTTCCTGCCCATGGCGGTCGGCGGCGACACGATCCAGAGCGCGGTCAGCATCGGCCAGCACGCCTGGATGACCCACGCCGACCTGATGCGCCCGACCAGCCGCGGACGATTATGGCTCGCCTCGGTGGACCCGCGTGACAAGCCGCGCTTCGTCATCAACTACCTGCAGACGCCCGAGGACGTGGCGACCATGGTCCAGGCGGTCAAGCTGATCCGCGAGCTTCACGGCCAACGGGCGTTCGATCCGTTACGCGGCGCCGAGATCGCGCCGGGGCCGGGCGTGCGCACCGACGCCGAGATCGAAGCCTGGCTGCGGGCGACCGTCGATACGGCATACCACCCGGTCGGCACGTGCAAGATGGGGCTGGCGAGCGATCCGCTCGCGGTCGTCGACGCCGAGTGCCGGGTGTTCGGGGTCGAGTCCTTGCGCGTCGTCGACGCCTCGATCATGCCCGACCTGGTCAGCGGCAACACCAACGCCCCCAGCATCATGATCGGCGAGAAGGCGGCGGACATGATCCTCGGCCGCCCGCCGCCGCCCCGCGCCACCGCCCCCGTCGGCATCAACCCGAACTGGGAACGGAGCCAGCGGTAGGTCGGCTTACCAGCGCCGCTTGACCGCGTGGGTCAGCAGTTCCGAGCCCGTGGCCGTCACCAGCACGGTCTGCTCGAAGTCGCCGACGTAGCCCCGCTTCTCGACCGAGCGTTCGACGCACAACACCATGTTGGGCTCGAGCACCGTCGCGTCGCCGGGCACCAGCCACGGCAGGTCCCAGCCCATGCCGACGCCGTGCCCCATGCCGTTGAAGTCGCTCTTGGTCGAGAAGCCGAGCTCGACCAGGCGCGCGAACCCGGCCTCGGCGACCCTGCCGGCGATCGCGCCGGGCCGGATCGCGGCGATCGAGGCCTCGACCGCGGCGATCGCCGCCTCGAACGCCTCGACCTGCGGCGCCGTCGGGTTGCCGATCGGCTTGGACCGGGAGTGGTCGAAATAGTAGCCGCGCCACACGCCCGAGGCGCCGATGTGGAACCAGTCGCCGTCCTCGATGCGGGCGTCCGAGCTCCAGGTCGGGAAGTCGGCGTAGTGCAGGCGCGGATCGTTGCCGCCGCGCCCCGAGCCGATGTAGTTGTTGTAGAGCATCGCCCCCTGGGCGGCGAGCGCGCGCAGGCCCTCGCCCATGACCTCGCCGTGGCTGGCACCGGCCACCGCCGCATCCATCATGGTGTCGATCGCCCCCCCGCCGATCTCGGACGCCTTGCGCAGCAGCGCGATCTCGGCCGGCGACTTGATCATGCGCAGCCGGTCGAGCAGCGCATCCGCCGGCTCGAACGCCGCCTTCGGCAGCGCCGCCTGGATCGCGCGGAATGTCGGCCATGGCAGGGCGTCGGCACCGGCGACGGCCAGGCGCGCGACACCCAACCCGCGATCGTTGACCGCTTCGGCGACCAGCGCCACCACGTCGTCGCCGGTGCGTACGTCGGCGATGTGCGTGTCCTCGGGCTTCGTCGGCATGTCGGTGATCAGGACCGGCGCGCCGCCGACGGGCAGCACGATGAACGCATGGGCGCGCGCGGTCCAATGCCCGGCGACGTCCGGGATGTAGGGGAACGAGGAGTAGAAGTTGGCGAGGTAGAGCACGTTGGCGTAGCGATCGACGGTGCCGCCGCCGCGCGAGCAGACGATCAGCCCGTCGAACCCGGCTTCCTTGGCGGCCTTGGCCGCCGCGGCTTGGCGGGCGGCGAACTCCTCCGGGAACACCAAGTAGGGGTCGACCATGCGCGCCTTACTAGGCATCGCGGCGCGGGACCGCAAGGGTGCGGCGCAGGCGCGGACGAAGCTGGATGTAGATCACGCCGGCCAGGACCAGTGCCCCGCCGAGCGCCTGGAGCCACGACACCGACGCTCCCAGCGCCGCCGACATCGCCACCGCGACGATCGGCACCAGGTTGCCGTAGAGCGCCGTCACCGTGACGCCCAGATGGCTGACGCCGTACATCCAAAGCAGCACGCCGATCGCGACGGAGAACACGGCGGAATAGACGAGCAGCGCCACGGAGTCGGGCGCGAGGTCCATCGTCATCGGGCCGTAACCGACCGCGCCCAGCACGGCCAGCAGCACGGCCATGGTGGCCGCGCCCGTCGCCATGGTCAGCGCGGTCACGCGCAACTGGGACATGCCGGGCAGCCAGAGCTGGGCCATGAACAGGTACCAGAGCCAGAGAACGTACGCGACCAGCACCAGCAGCTCGCCGCCGCCGAAACTGGCTTGCAACGATGGCCCGCCCAGCACCACGACCGCGACGCCGACGACCGCCAGGGACACCGCGATCCAAAGATCGCCGGTCAGCCTCTGACCCAGCAGAAACCGGGCCATGACCGCCGCCAGGGCCGGTGTCGTGCCCGCGATCAGGGCGGCGGGAACCGCGCCGGATACCTGGATGCCCAGGACGATGATCGTCATGTTGCCGGCCATGCCGATCGAACCCAGGGCCCAGACCCGGCGCCACGGCACGCCGACGTGCAGGGCCGCGCGGCCCTCCATGATCACGAGCAGACCGACCAGCGTGCCAGCCGCCAGGATCGCGCGCACCCCGGTCAGGGTCAGCGGCTCCCAGCCGCGCAGCAGAGCCTCGACGACCGGGAAGTACGAGCCCCAGATCACGACGGTCACGAGCACGCAGGGCACGGCCCAGCGCGCGCCGGTTTTCGTGTCCGGGTTGCCCGGCTCGCGGTCGGTGGTCAATGCGAGGACCTTGGCTTCGTCGCGGCGTGCGCTGTAAGTCATAGGGCGTATCGCTCAAGCAAGGCGAGTCCCGCGGCCTCGACGAGCCGGAGACATGACGTGACCCGACGCATCGAGAAATCGCTCACGGAGCGCGGCGAGCAGGCCCTGATGGCGCTGCACGACTACGTCGAGGCGTGCGGGCTCGAGGCGTCCCTGGTCGAGCTCGTCTACGTGCGCGTGTCCCAGGTCAACGGCTGCGCCTATTGCCTGGCGATGCACACGGCGCTCGCGCGCGACCATGGCGTCGATGCCCTTCGTCTCGACACCCTGGCGGCATGGCGCGAATCGACCGCCTTCAGCGAGCGCGAGAAGGCGGCGCTCGCCTGGGCCGAGGCCGTCACCGACGTGGCGCGAGGCGTGTCCGACGCCGCGTACAGCCATGCCCGGACCCAATTCAGCCACCACGAGATCGCCGACCTGACCTGGGCCGTGGTGGGGATCAACGCCTGGAACCGCGCCATGGCCGCCTTCCGGGTCCCGATCGGCGAGGAGTAGCGACCGGCTGGCGCATGCGCCGTCACAGACCCCTGGGCAGCAGCCGCGCTAGCGCCGCGAAGGCGAACATCAGGAGCCCGGTCGCCGCGAACACGACCCACAGGTCGAACAGGCTGAGCAGCACGGCGAACGCGCCCATGCTGACCAGCCCCGCCATGTCGCCGTAGGTCGAGTAGACCATGGTCATCTCCGGCCGCTCGCGCTTGCGCACGGCGCGGAAGAACGCGACGTTGGCGACCGAGTCGACCGCCGTGATCGCGAGCGCGCCCAGGATGAGCGCCGCCGCGCCGATGGGCCACGACGCGAACACCGGAAGGATCGCGAGGGTCAACCCTCCGACCGCGACGAAGCCGCCGACGATCACGCGCCGCACGCCGAGGCGCCGGGCGGCCCAGCCGAATCCGAACGCGGCGACCGAGGCGGCCATGCCCCCGGAAACGACGTAGGCCGCCGTCTCGTTGCCGGTGCCGGCGACGACCAGGTAGACCGGCGTGTAGACCAGGAACAGGTACCACCAGAACTCGCGGCCGAAGCCGATCGCCCAGGCGAGTCTCAGGCGTGGCTGGCGCGCGAATCGGCGCACGAAGCGAATCGGATTGGACCGCGGGGTTGCGACGGCCGGATCGTCGGCAAGGCGCAGGTACAAGAAGAAGACGAGCTCTATGACCGCGAAGGCGCCGGCGGCGAGGAACGCGGCCCACGGGTCGACCCGCTCGAACAGCAGGACGCCCAAGGTGGGCCCGCCCGACCACGCCAGTGCCGACATCCCGGACTTCAGCGGCTCGACTCGGACCAGGTCGTGCCGGCGCACGTATTCCATGATGTAGAGGTTGAGGTTGATGTTGACGCACGCCCCGCCGAAGCCGCGCAGCAGCGCGCCGGCGACCAGGCCGAGCAGGCCTCCAGTGCCGATCAGCAACGGCGCCGCCATCACCAGCAGCGCGCCGGTAGTCAGAATGCGGCGGCGGCGGAACCGCCGGATCAGCAGCGGGATGACGAAGCGCGCGGCGAATGCGGCCCAGGCGATGACGAAGAACAGCACCGAGACGTCCCGCGCGTTGCCCAGCAGCCTGAGCGCCTCGAGCGGGATGATCGTCATGGTCGTCGCTTGGGTGAAGCTGTGGAGCGTGTAGAGGATCGCGAACGCGAAAGCTCCCGGCCCGGGCGTCGTGGCTCTGGCGACGGGCTCGCTCCGAGACTCCTCGATCTGGGACAAGTGCCTGGCTCCTCGATTCGCCGCCGATTCTAAGGCTTTGCCACGGTCGCCGACAGCGCCCGGCCATACCGCGCGCTATGGAATCCAGACCTTCACGGTATTTCACAATGGCGCCGGTCCCGCCGATGCTCCTGGTCCAGAGGCGCGGCGCTTTCCGCCGCGCGTGACGAAAGGATCGACGACCATGACCTCCAACCTCTCCCTCGGCCGGTCGCTGGCGCTGGTTGCCGGCCTGACGTTCGCGGCGTTCGCCGCCCCGGCCTTCGCCGGCGAATGCCCGGCGGACCAGATCGGCGCCAACCCGTTGGCCGACCGCATGACCGAACCCTCGGGCGTAACCGACACGGTGCTCGGCACGATCGATCTGGCCGCCGAGCCGGCCAACATCCAGGACCGCAAGTTCCGCATCCGTCGCCTGGAAATCCAGCCGGGCGGAGTCGTGCCGTTCCACAGCCACGAGGATCGGCCCGCGCTGATCTACGTCGTCAGCGGCGAGATCATCGAGCATTCGAGCGATTGCCTGGCGCCGATCGTCCACAAGGCCGGCGAGGTGTTGCAAGAGACGCACGTCGTCGCCCACTGGTGGCAAAACGTCGGCATCGATCCGGTGGTGCTGATCTCCACCGACCTGCTGCACGAAGCGACCGACGACAACGTGATGTAAGCGGCGCGATCCCCCCTCGCGTCCCCCAGCGGGCGCGGCGCTGCCCCTCCCCCGGCGCCGCGCCCGCACCTTGCCAAGGATGACAAGGATGACGGCCACGATGACCACGACGACGCTCGAACCCCCGGCGCGCTCGGAACCCCACAAGGCGGCACGCAACATCGCGCGCAGCGTGGTGATCGGCCTGGTCGGGTTCCTCACCCTGGTCGACCTGTTCGCCGCCCAGGCGATCCTGCCGACCCTGGTCGAGGTCTACGGCGTCAGCCGCGCGGCCATGGGCTTCGCGGTCAACGCCAGCACCATGGGCATGGCCGCGGCCGGGCTGCTGGTCGCGCTCGTCAGTCGCCGCATCAACCGGCGCACGGGCATCTGGCTCAGCCTGGCCGTGCTCGCGCTGCCGACCGCGCTGCTGGCGGGAGCGCCGGACCTTACGACGTTCACCGCGCTCCGCATCGTCCAGGGCGTGTTCATGGCCGCCGCGTTCACCCTGACCATGACCTATCTGGCCGAGCAGTGCAGCGCCAGGGACAACGCCGCCGCGCTCGCCGCCTACATCACCGGCGTCGTCGCGAGCAATCTGATCGGCCGGCTCGTCGCCGCCTCGGTCGCCGACATGTACGGTTTGACCACGACATTCTTCATGTTCGCTGGGCTCAACCTGGCCGGCGCGGCCCTGGTCGTCGCCGCCCTGGCGCGTACCACGCCGATGGCGGCGACGGGGCCGTCGGTTTCGCCGCTCGCCGCCTGGCGCCTGCACTTGCGCAACCCGTCCCTGCAAAGCACCTTCGCCATCGGCTTCCTGATCCTGTTCGTGTTCATCGGCACGTTCACCTACGTGAACTTCGTGCTGGTCGCGGCGCCGATCGGACTCGGGGCCATGGAGCTCGGCTTCGTCTACCTGGTGTTCCTGCCCTCGATCGTGACCACGCCGCTGGCCGGGCGCGCCGCGTTGCGCTACAGCACCAGGCCAACGTTCTGGGGCGCGATCGCCGTCGCCGTCGCCGGCCTGCCCCTGGTCCTGCTGCCCAACCTGATCGCCGTTCTCGCGGGGCTGGTGCTCGTCGGGGTCGGCACGTTCTTCGCCCAGGCGGTCGCCACCGGCTTCATCGGCCGCGCCGCGACCACCGAGCGCGGGGCAGCGAGCGGGCTCTATCTCGCCAGCTACTACGCCGGCGGGCTGGTGGGCGCGTTCGTGCTGGGGCAGGCCTTCGACGGGCTCGGCTGGGGCGCGTGCGTCGTGATCGTCGCGCTGGCGCTCGGCGCCGCTGCGCTTCTGGCCATGCGCTTGCGGATGCCGGCGCCGGCGGCCTAGGCGGCGCGCCGCTCCGGGCACAGGCCGAGCAGGCCCTCGCGCGAGGCCGGGCCGACGCCGCGCTCGGTGACGAGCCCGCCGACGAGGCGCGCCGGCGTCACGTCGAAGGCCGGGTTCGCAGCGGCGGTTCCCTCGGGCGCGATGCGCACGGCTACGACCGCGCCGCCCGGCCCCACGCCGGTCATGTGCGTGACCTCGGCCGCGTCCCGCTCCTCGATCGGGATGGCCGCGCCGTCGGGACACGTCCAGTCGATGGTCGACGAGGGCAGCGCGACGTAGAACGGCACGCCGGTATCCTTGGCCGCCAGCGCCTTCAGGTAGGTGCCGATCTTGTTGGCGACGTCGCCGTTCGCCGCGACGCGGTCGGCGCCGACGATGCACACGTCGATCCTTCCCTGGCGCATCAGGTGGCCGCCGGCGTTGTCGGCGACAAGTGTATGGGGCACGCCGTGTTGGCCGAGTTCCCACGCGGTCAGCGTACCCTGGTTGCGCGGCCGGGTTTCGTCGACCCAGACGTGAACCGCCAGTCCCGCGTCGTGCGCCTTGTAGATCGGCGCCAGCGCGGTGCCCCAATCGACGCACGCCAGCCAGCCGGCATTGCAGTGGGTCAGCACGTTAAGCGGCCCGGTCTTGGCCTTCGCGATCCGGCGCAACACGGCCAGGCCGTGGTCGCCGATCGCGCTGTTGGTCGTCACGTCCGCCTCGCTCCGCGCCACCGCGTGGCGGAACGCGGCCGCCGCCCGGTCGCGCGGGGCGAGCGGCGCGACGGCGCCACGCGCGGCATCCAGCGCCCAGCGCAGGTTGACCGCCGTGGGCCGCGTTGCCAGCAAGCGCGCACAGGCGCCGGTTAGGTTCGCGTCGGACGGATCGGCGGCGAGCGCGAGCGCCAGACCGTACGCGGCGGTCGCCCCGATCAGCGGCGCGCCGCGCACCTGCATGGTGCGGATGGCGCGGGCCGCGTCGTCGGCGCTGCGCAGCACGATCGTCGCCAGTCGATGGGGCAACAGCGTCTGGTCGATGACGCGCACCGAACGGCCGTCGGGTTCCGGCGCGATGGTGCGCGTGGCGACCCCGGCGATGTTCACGGGCCGGCCTCGCTGGCCTCGAAGTTCAGCTCGATGCGCACGCCGTCGGGGTCGTTGACGAAGATCTGGATGAGTCCAAGGCCGGGCACCGTGCGTTCCTCTGCCGGCGTGCCCGACTCGGCGAGCCTCGCCCGCGTGGCCGCGAGACCGCTCGCCCGGAACGCCACGTGGTCGATGGCGCCGGAGCCCTGCCCGCCCGCGCGTCCGCCGATCAGGTGGATCACCGGACGCTCGCCCAGGTAGAGCCACGCGCCGGGAAACCGGAACGGCGGCCGCGGCCCCCGAACCAGGCCCAGCGCCGTCGCGTAGAACGCGACCGAACGCTCCAGGTCGGCGGTCACCAGGGTCACGTGGTCGAGCGCGTCGACAGCCATGTGTTCATTCCCCACGTTCGATCGCGGCCTTGCGCCTGGCGACGAACGCATCCAGCGCCTCCGCCACGGCCGGATCGACTTCGGGCGGCTGGCTGGCGCCGAGCAGGTCCTTGGCGATGCGCGCCGCGCGGGCCGCGGCATCCTCGGCCCCGGCCGCGCGCCACGTCTCGAAGTTGCGCCAATCCGACAGCAGCGGAGCATAGAACGCCGTCTCGTAGCGCGCGAGCGTATGCGCCGCGCCGAAGAAGTGCCCGCCGGGACCGACCTCGCGCATGGCTTCGAGCCCCAGTTCGTCCTCGGACGTGTCCAGGGGTCTCAGCGTCTCGGCCAGCATCTGGAGCATTTCGACGTCGAGGATCAGCTTCTCGAACCCGAACGTCGCGCCGCCGTCGAGCCAGCCGGCCGCGTGCTGGACCAGGTGCGCGCCGCCGAGCATCGCGCCCCACAGCGCCATCTCGGATTCGTAGGCCGCCTGGGCATCGACCGCCTTGGCCGAGGTGAACGCGCTGGCGCGGTAGGGCAAGCCGTGGCGCCGGGCGAGCTGGCCGGCGGCGAGCGCGGCCTTGGTCGTCTCGGGCGTGCCGAACGCCGGCGCGGCCGAGCGCATGTCGACCCCGGCGGTGAAGCCGCCGTAGACGACGGGCGTGCCCGGCCGGACGAGCTGAACCAGCGCGATCCCCGCGAGCGCCTCGGCGTTCTGTTGCACCAGCGCGCCGGCCAGGCTCGCCGGCGCGGTGCCGCCAGCCAGGATGAACGGCGTCACGACCACCGCCTGCCCGGCCTCGGCCAATTCGATCGCACCGTCGAGCGCCGGGCCGTCGAAGCCAAGGGGCGAGTCGGCGTTGATCCCGCCAATGACGCGCGGCTCCGCGGCAAGCGCCGCGCGTTCCATGCCGAGAGCGACACCTAACAGGTCGAGCGCGTCGCGGGCCGCCGCGCGTCCGCGTGGCCAGACCATGAACACCCGGTCGGTCAGCGTCAGGAAGGCGTGCACCGTGTCGAGGTGCCGGGTCGCCGCCGGCAGGTCGAGCGGCGCGACCGGCGCGCCGCCCAGGACATGCACCGCGTTGACGGCGTTGATCAGGCGCAGGGCCTCGCACAGGTCCGCGTAGGTTCCCGGCCGGCGGCCGCGCGCGTCATCCATGGCATGGGCCGGGCCGGCCACCGAGGCGAACGCCAGATGGGCATCGCCGATGACCACGTCGCGGCCGGGAACCCGGCCGCGGACGGTGAACGCGCCCGGGGCCCGGGCCACGCTGGCCGCGATTAGGCCGCGATCGAACCGGACCTTGCCGGTCGCCCGATCGAGTCGCGCCCCGCCCCGCAACAGAACGTCCGCCGCCCGCGCGCTCGCGAAGCGCACGCCGATCGATTCGAGCACCCGGAGCGAAGCGTCGTGGATCGCCTCGACCTGGTCCGCGCTCAAGACATCAAGCGGGCGCAGGTGGCGGACCGGCTGCCGCCACGGCAACTGCGCCGCGCCGCCCGGCTTCCTGCGGCCGCGGTGGCGGACGCCTTCGCGCGTCATGGTGTCGTGCCCAGCGCTGTGCAAGCCCGAAGCGGCGGAGCCTAGGTTGCCGGCCGTGGGAAGTAAACACGACAGGAACGATGCGATTCCGCCGCGACACGAACTGCGCTAGGGTCGCGGCCCGTGAACGATACGGCTCGCCTCCGCCACGCGCCCGGCCACGCCGTCAGCTTCGGCGGCCAGATGCGCGCCATCGCCCGCCTGGCCGTGCCGGTCATGTTCGCCCGCGCCGGGCTGCTGGTGATGGCGTTCGTCGCCACCGCCTTCGTTGGCCACGCCGGGGCGGACGAGCTCGCGTATTTCGCCATCGCCAGCGCGCCGCAGATCATGCTGCTCACACTCGGCATCGGCCTGATGCTGGGCACCGGCGTGCTGACCGCGCAGGCGCGCGGCGCCGAGCGGTACGAGGATTGCGGACGGGTCTGGCGCATCGCCGTGGTCGTGGGCGGCGTGTACGGGCTCGTGGCCAGCGCCGTGCTCGCCAGCGGCGAGGATTTTCTCCTGGTGTTCGGCCAGCCCGCGGACCTGGCGGCCGGCGGCGGGCGCGTGCTCGAGATGTACGCGATCGGCATGCCGGTGGCCGTCCTGTTCGTGGCCACGTCGCTGTTCCTCGAAGGCATCGGACGGCCGCGCGTCGGCGGGGTCATCGTCGTCCTCGGCAACGTGGTCAACGCGCTGGCGTGCTGGGCGCTGGTCGAGGGCCGGTTCGGCCTGCCGGCGCTGGGCGCGGCCGGCGGCGCGATCGGTTTCAGCGCCGCGCGCTGGTTCATGGTCATCGCCATCGTCGGCTATGTCGTCGCCGCGCCGTCGTTGCGCCGTTACGGTGTCGTCGACGCGCACGACGACAGCCGACGACTGACGCGACGGCTGCTGGCGATCGGGGCACCGATGGCGATCGCGCTGGGGCTCGAAAGCTCGGCCTTCGCCCTGGTCGCGGGGTTCGCCGGGCAGCTCGGCCCCCTGCCGATCGCGGCATACCAGATCGCGACCAACGTGCTGGCGATCGTGTTCATGCTCTCGGTCGGCATCGGCACGGCGACCACGGTGATCGGCGCCCACGCCGTGGGCCGCGGCGACGTGCGCGCCGCCACGCTCGCCGGCTGGGCCGGGCTGGTGCTGGTGTTCGCCACCACCGCCGTGGTCGGCCTGGCGATCTTCGCCTTCGCCTTCGCCGAGACCGTGACCGGGGCCTACACCAGCGACCCGCGGCTGGTGCCGGTGGCCGCCGCCGCGCTCGGCGTGACCGCCGCCATGGTCGTGGTCGACGGCGGCCAGGGCGTGATGATCAGCGCGCTCCGGAGCTTCGGCGACGCGCTCGGCCCGTGCCTGGTCTACGCCGGCGCGTTCTGGCTGCTCGGCGCGCCGCTGGCGTGGCTGGCCGGACACCGGTACGGGCTCGACGGGCTGTTGTGGAGCCTGTGGGCCGCGCTCGCGGCGGCGACGGCGGCGCTCGCGTGGCGCTACGCCCGGCTGACCGGGCGCAGGCTCGCGGCGAACCTGGGATAGGTCTCGGCGAGCGCGGCGGCGACCGGGCCGTCGAGCAGCCGGGTCATCTCGGGCGACGGCGGCGGGGTCTCGGGCAACTCGGCGAGCTCGTCGTAGTCGAACCCGGTCGCCGCGCGCACGCTCGCGCCGGTTTCCCCCGGATGCACGCTCGCCAGGCGAAACCGGGCGCGTTCGGCGTCGAAGGCGAACGCGCAGCGCCCGGTCACCAGGGCGGCGATGCGCCCGCGCCGCCACACCCCCGGCGGGCTGGTGCCGGGAACGCTGACGAACGAAACCCGGGGCACCAGGACGCGCGGCGAGTGCTCCTCGCGGAACAGGATGACGCGCGGCACCGCGAAGGCCATGAACGCCGCGCCGAAGGTGCCGGGAAACCGGGTTTCGCTGCGCGGGTAATCGCCGGTGCCGACCAGGTTGAGGTTGCCCGCCCCGTCGATTTCGCCGCCGCCGAGGAAGAAGGCGTCGATCCGCCCCTGGCCGGCGCGGTCGAACAGTTCGCGCCCGCCGTCGGTGAAGTCGCTCGCGAGGCTGCCGAGCACGGTGACGTGGAGCGCACCGCCCGAAAGCTCGCGCGCGAGCAAAGCGGCGGCTCCGGGGATCGGCGACAGGGCGCCGACGGCCACGGTCCGGCAGCCCTCGAGCAGCCGCGCGAGCGTCGCGATCAGCAGCCGGACGTCGGCCAAGGGCTCACGCCGCGCGGGCGGCGAGAACGTGCGCGGTGAGATAGCGCGCGAAGCCCTCGGGCGTCGCCGCCTCGCGGACGTAGTGGGCAAGGTGGGCGTCGTCGGACCCATAGAGGTCCTCGAAGCCAATGGGCCAGGCGCCGCGCGGGGCCTCGGCCACCGCCTCGACGTAGAGCGCGGGCAGCGTGCCGGCCGCGCGCAGCGGGTCGGCGAGCAGGCTGGCGTCCTGGATCGCCTCGACCGTGACCAGCGTGCGAGCCGCCGCGTGGGCCATGGTCACGAGCTCGCGCCTGCGTCCGATCCAGACGTTGCCCTCGCGGTCGGCGAGCGCGGCGTGGAACAGGGCGACGTCGGGGCGCAGCGCCGGCAGCACGACGATCGGATCGGCCGGATCGAACGGGTTGACCGTGAGCTTCCAATCCGGGCGGTGGCGCAGCACGTCGGAGCCGATCAGCCCGCGCAACGGCATGAACGGCACGCCCTTCTCGGCGGCCTGGAGCGCCCCATGGATCGCCGGGCAGGTCGAATCCTTGAGCGCGATCGCGCCCGCGCGAACCGCGCGCGCGAAGCACGGTGCCATGCCGTGCTCGCCCAGCGTGACCGCCGCGGCCTCGAGCGTCGCCACGGCGCCGGCGCCGATCAGCAGGTCCGCCTGGAGCCCGCTGGTCGGCACGGCGAGGAGATGGAGCCCGCGCACGCCGCGCCGGACGAGCGCCCGGGTCGCCGCCATGGCGACGCCGGCGTAATCGGGCGGCACGGCCAGAAGCGCGGCGTTCGGCACGCGCGCGGCCAGCTCGTCGAGCGAATCGAGGACCAGGGCCATGGGCTCTCCGTCGGTCGCCCAACTTAGCCTCGCGGCGGGTGGCGAACCAGCCACAGTGCGAACGGCATTCGTGAACCGTGGGAATAGATGTGCGCCGCGGCCCGTTATTCATGATCGAGGGGCGAGATGGGCGATCCTCGTTGAGGCTATTTCTTAGAAGGCGACGTAGTTTCTTTACGAATCATATGCTTCGAAGGTTTTTCTAAATCTTAGAGGCAGGTTCATCGTCGATCCGGATCGGGTCGAAGCTAACGATGGAGGCCAAGATGATCGGATTTCGGATCGCTTGCGTGATGGTTGTCGCAGTGGCTCTCGCTGGATGCGCCAACATGTCGAACACCGAGCAGCGGATGCTGTCGGGCGGCGCGATCGGCGCGGGCACCGGCGCGCTGGCAGGCGCCCTGATCGGCGGGCTGACCATGGGCACGGGCGCCGCGCTGGGCGGCGTGCTCGGCGTCGGCGCCGGCTACCTCGTCGACAAGTCCGAAAACGACTGAACCGTCGGGGCCGTCCGGCCCGATGTTGTCGATGGCGGACGATAGGGCGAGGTTCCTCGGACCTCGCCCTTCGCCTGCGTTCGCTCGCGCCATTCCGGCCCGGAGGGTAGACTTCCTCCTTCGTTGGGGCTTGAGGCGCGCCGTGGATCGATCCCGGGATCATGTAGGTCGCAAGGACCAGGGGAATCTCAAGCGCCAGGGACCGGGCGGCGAGCTCGATGCCGTCGTCGTCGGCGCCGGGTTCTCGGGGCTCTACATGCTGCACCGGTTGCGCGGGCTCGGCCTGACGGCGCTCGGGATCGAGGCCGGCGCCGACGTGGGCGGCACGTGGTACTGGAACCGGTATCCCGGGGCGCGCTGCGACATCGAGAGCCTCGACTACTCGTATTCGTTCTCCGAGGAGCTGCAGCAGGAATGGCCTTGGCCGGACCGCTATGCCGTGCAGCCGGAAATCCTGCGCTACATCAACCACGTCGCCGACCGCTTCGAGCTACGCCGCGACATCCGGTTCGCGACCCGGGTGACGCGCGCGGCCTACGACGAACGGGCGCGGCGCTGGGCCATCGAGACCGACCGGGGCGAACGTTACCGCGCGACCTACCTGATCATGGCCACGGGATGCCTGTCGGTGCCGCGCATGCCCGATGTTCCGGGTCTCGCCGATTTCGCCGGACCCTGGTTTCACACCGGACTCTGGCCGCGCGAGGCGGTCGATTTCGCGGGCCGGCGCGTCGCGGTCATCGGCACTGGCTCGTCCGCCATCCAGTCGATCCCGATCATCGCGGAGCGGGCGACCCACCTGACCGTGTTTCAGCGCACCGCCAACTTCAGCGTCCCGGCGTGGAACGGTCCGCTCGATCCCACCGTCGAACGAAGCGTCAAGGCGAACTACGGCGCCTTCCGCGCCTCCGCGCGCCGGTCGGCCGGCGGCTACGTCGTCGAGGACAACGAAACGCCCGCCACGGCCTTGCCGCCGGCCACGGTGCGGCGGGAGATCGAGCGGCGCTGGCGCGACGGCGGCTTCGCCTTGTATTCGGCGTTCGGCGACGTGATGACCGACGCACGGACCAACGCGACCATCGCCGAGTTCGTCCACGCCAAGATCCGTGAGCGCGTCAAGGACCCGGCGGTGGCCGAGCTCCTGTGTCCGAGGGACCATCCCTTCGGCGCCAAGCGGCTGTGCGTAGACACCGACTACTACGAGACCTTCAACCGCGACAACGTGACCCTGGTCGACATACGCGCCACCCCGATCGAGCGCATCGCGCCGGCGGGCGTGCGCGCCGGCGCGGCCGAGATCCCGGCCGACACCATCGTCTTCGCGACCGGTTTCGATGCCATGACCGGCGCGCTGCTCGCCGTCGACATAAGGGGCCGGGGCGGCCGGACGTTGGGCTCGGCGTGGCAGGCGGGGCCGCGATCGTACCTGGGGCTCATGGTGGCCGGGTTCCCCAACCTGTTCACCGTCACCGGGCCCGGCAGCCCCTCGGTGCTGACCAACATGATGACCTCGATCGAGCAGCATGTGGACTGGATCGCGGCGTGCATCGGGCACCTGCGCGACCGCCAGCTCCGCGTCGTCGAGGCGACCGAGGCGGCCGAGGAGGCATGGACCGCGCACGTGCGCGACGCGGGGAACCAGACGCTCTATCCCCTGGCCGACTCGTGGTACATGGGCGCCAACGTCCCGGGCAAGCCGCGCGTCATGATGCCCTACGTCGCCGGGGCCGGGGCCTACCGCACGATCTGCGACGGGGTCGTCGAACGCGGCTACGAGGGCTTCGCCCTCGCCGCGTGACCGCGCACGGGCGTTCGACCCGTTCGCGCTTCGGGACGGTCTCCTACGTTCCTACCTTCACCTCGTCGAACACGGCGATCATCTTCTCGCGGATCTCCGGCGGGACCTCGTCGTAGAACACGCCCTGGGACAGCAGGGTCTTGGCGTCCTTGATGCCCAGCGCCTCGAGCCGTTCCGGCGCGACCAGCTCAAGGGTCTTGGTGTTGGCGTGGCCGTAGCCCCACGCCTCGATCAGGTACTTGCCGGTCTCCGGCGCGTTGAGCGCGTTGAAGTAGTCGTAGACCTCGTCCTCGGGGGCCGAGCCCGTGGCGATCCTGACCAGGCCGCACACCCAGGTCAGGATGCCTTCCTTCGGGTTCATGTACTTGACCGGAATCCCCTGCTCCTGGAGCTTGAGGATCGACTCGTTCCACGAATAGGCGGCGACGATCTCGCCGGACGCCAGGGCCTGCTCGAAGGTCGTCACGTCGGTCCAATAGAACCGCAGGTTCTCGTGGATCTTGACCATGATCTGCCGGCACGTCTCGATCTGCTCGTCGGTCAGATTGAACGGGTCCTCGATGCCGGCGATCAAGGCCGAGACCGAGAACATGGAATCGACCGAGTCGGTCATGGACATGCGGTTCTTGTAGCGTTCGTCCAGGAGGATGGCCCACGCCTCCTCCTCGATGTCCACCATGTCGGTGCGATAGAGGATCGAGGAGTTGCCCCAGTCGAACGGCATCATGTAGGGCACGTCGTCGACGTAGACGCCCTTGATGGTCATGAACTCCGGGAAGATGTCGCCCCAGCCCTCGATGCGGGCGGGGTCGATCGGCACGAGCTGGCCGGCGTCCATCCAGCGCCGGGTCGAACCGCTGCAGGGGTGGGAAATGTCGCAGGCGAAACCGCCGCGCAGCTTCTGCAACGCCTCCTCCTCCTCGCCGAACAGGGCGTAGGCTGGCGAAGCGCCGTACTTCTCGAGGTAGGGCTGATGGAAGCCCGGGTCCTCGTAGCCGCCCCATTCCAGGATCTGCAGGTTGCTGGCGGCCGCCGCCCGGCGCCGCGTGACCGGGACGGTCACGGCGGCCAGCCCGACGGCGGCGAGGGCGCGGTTGACATCGCGCCGGCTCATGCGGCCGGCGGCGATCGCATCGACGAGCTCTCGGGCCTTGCGGTTCATGGACATTGTTTGCCTCCTCATCTCGCGTTGATCGCGGACGACCTTGCTGGGGATTTCCCGCGTCGTCCTTCGCATCGTTACGCGAGCGTGACTCCAAGAGGTCCTTCGCGCAAGCGGGTCCGCGCGCTTTGACACGACCGAGCCGTGGGTTAGGGTCGCGGGCCCGACTCCAGCGTGATCCCCGCCGTGACCCTGCTTCGACAGCCCTGGACCGGTCTCGTGCTCGCGCTGGCGCTCGGCGGCGCCGGCGCGGCGGGCTTCTTTGCCCTCGCGCTCCCGCTGCCCTGGATGATGGGGGCGATGGTCGCGACCACGATCGCCGCCGTCGCCGGCCTGCCCGTGCGCCTGCCGGGCGGATTGCGCGCCGTGATGATCGTCGTGCTCGGCGTCATGCTGGGCAGCGCGTTCACGCCGGCGCTGCTGGACCGCATCGGGCTGTGGAGCATCAGCCTGGCCATGCTGCTGCCATTCATCGTGCTGGCGACCGGCGTCAGCCTAGTCTACCACCGCAAGTTCGCCGGCTACGATCCGGTCACCGCGTATTTCGCCTCGGCCCCCGGCGGGCTGACCGACATGACGATCCTGGGCGGCGCGCTTGGCGGCGACGAGCGCATCATCGCGCTGACCCATTCGGCGCGCATCCTGCTGGTCGTCATGATGATCCCGACCGCGTTCCGCCTGATCGGCGGCTTCGATCCGGCGACGCGCGCCAACCCGTTCGACCCCCTCGATGCCGTCGACCCGGTCGATCTGCTCGCACTCACGGCGACCGGCGTCGCGGGCTACGTCGGCGCGCGGCTGGTCCGCCTGCCGGCGGCCCTGCTGGTCGGC
The DNA here is from genome assembly GCA_964530335.1 of uncultured Rhodospirillaceae bacterium. Taxonomy (GTDB): domain Bacteria; phylum Pseudomonadota; class Alphaproteobacteria; order SP197; family SP197; genus VGDP01. The sequence continues at coordinate 22,797 of CAZGYG010000024.1, forward strand.
CCGGCCGCGCTGAGCGCGCTCGTGCATGTTTCCGGCGCCACGGATTCGGTGCTGCCCGGCTGGGCCGTGGCGATCGCCCAGATCGCCGTCGGCGCCGCCATCGGCTGCCGGTTCGCCGGGGTCGCCCCGCGCGTCGTGGCGCGGGTGCTCGTGCTCTCGCTGGGCTCGCTCGTCGCCCTCGCCGTGGTCACGGTCGGGGCCGCGCTCGCGGCCTCGGCGCTGACCGGGTTCGACCCGCTGGTCCTGGTGCTGGCGTTCTCGCCGGGCGGCATGGCCGAGATGTCGCTGGTCGCGCTGGCGCTCGGACTCGATCCGGCCCTGGTCACGACCCACCACGTCGTGCGCATCTTCCTGGTCGTGCTGCTGATCCCGTTGGCGTTCAAGCTCGCGCGGCGGATCGCCGGCTGATCGCGTGCGATCTCGTCAGGGGCGATCGCGGAACGCGGCGGGCGTCAGGATCGGCACGGCGAACTTGCCGGCGAGGGCCAGCACGTCCTTGTCGCCGGTCAACAAGGCGTCGGCCTTCGCCGCCAGCGCCAGTTCCAGGAACGGGCGGTCGAAGGGATCGCGGATATGCGGAACCTTGGTGCGCTTCGGCACCCTGACTGTCTCGCACCAGGGGAGATAATCGTCCAGCAGGTCCAGGCGTTCCTCGGCGCTCAGGCGGAACTTCGGATACGTGAGGACTCGGATCAGTTCCGCCGTGGTGTCGCGGCTGGCCAGCGGGCGGATGGCCTCCGACCGCCAAGCCTGGCGCAGCCAGGCGAGCGACCCCGCGTGGAACAGCAGGGCCGAAAGCAGGACGTTGGTGTCGAGTACGACGCGGATCATCCGGCCTTGCGCGGCGTTTTGCGCGACCAGGCCACCGCCGCCGCCACGTCCTTCTCGGTCAGGCCCAGGTCGGCCAGCTTGGCGCGCACGGCGTCGGCTCGATTGAGGCGCACGGGCGTCAGCACGATGCGCCCGTTATCCTCGGTCACGTCGAAATACCGGGCGCCCGGGCAGGACGACAACACCCTCTTGGGCAGGGTCAACTGGTTCTTGGACGTGAGCTTGGCGAGCATGGCGAATTCCTCCGGTAAGGATGTAAGGATACCATACTTTACCCCTCGCGGCATGGCCCATGACAATCCCTGCGACCGGATGAGCTTCGGCCGACCGGCGGGGTCGCGCGGATCGGCCGGCTCCGCTAACGTCGGCGGCGGGAGGGAACCGCCATGAACCGCACCTTCAACCCCAAGACCGTCGCGGGGCCGTTCGGCGCCTACAGCCACGGCTGCGAGGTGCCGCCGGGCGCCCGCTGGCTGGTCATCGCTGGCCAGGTCGGCGCGCGCCCCGACGGGACCTTCGGCGACGGCATCGACGAGCAGTGCGAGCTCGCGCTCAGGAACGTCGTCGAAGTCCTGCGCGGCGCGAACATGAGCCCAGCCGACCTGGTCAAGCTGATGATCTGCCTGATCGACGCGCGTCACGTGCCGAACTGGCGCGCGGCGCGGCAGAAGGTGCTGGGCGACGTGGCGCCGCCGGGCACCCTGATCGTCATTCCGGCGCTGGCCCGGCCGGAGTACCTGGTCGAGGTCGAAGGCTGGGCCGCCAAGGCGTAGCCGTAGGTTGCGCGCCGGGTCAGCCTGTGTTGCCATGGCGTTCCGCGAAGGAGCGGCCATGAACCAGACGGCGAGAAAACCGGCCGCGCTGGACGGCGAGGTCTGGCACCCGACAATCGAGGCGGCGACGCTGGCCGCCAAGGGTCGCGCGGTCGTGCGCATCGGGCGCAAGCAGATCGCGCTGTTCCACCGGCCAGGCGTGCCGCTCGCGTGCAACAACCGCTGCCCGCACGAGGGCTACCCCCTGGCCCAAGGCACGCTCGCCGGCTGCGTGCTGACCTGCAACTGGCACAACTGGAAGTTCGACCTGGCCGACGGCACGAACCTGACGGGTTTCGACGACGTGCCGGTCTATCGCACCCTGGTGCGCGACGGGCGAGTGTGGGTCGCGCTGACCGAGCCGCCGGCCGAGTTGCGCCAGAAGCGCGCGCTTGACGCCTTGCGCGCGGCCTACGACGACTACGACTACGAGCGCATCGCCCGCGAACTGGCGCGCCTGGCGCGGGCGGGCGGCGACGCGCGCGGCGCCGTGGCGCGGGCGATCGAATGGTCGCACGACCGGCTCGAGTACGGCATGACCCATGCATATGCGGCGGCGGCGGATTGGCTCGCGCTCCACGACGAGGCGGACGATGGCACGACCCGGCTCGCGTGCCTCGCCGAGGCGATCGGCGGCATCGCCTGGGACGCGCTGCGCCATCGCCCCTACCCCTACCCGAAGCGCGCCCGCGCCTGGCACGCCGATCGCTTCGCCGCCGCCGTCGAGGCCGAGGACGAAGCGGTGGCCATCGCCTACGTGCAGGGCGGACTGCGCGCGGGGCTCCGCCTCGCCGATCTGGAGCGCCCCATGGCGGCGGCGGCGCTGCGCCACTACGCCGATTTCGGGCACTCGCTGATCTACGTCCAGAAGGCGGTGGAGCTCGCGGCGCGGCTGGGAAAGCCGGTCGAACTGCCGCTTGCGCTGGCGCTCACCAGGGCGCTCGTTTACGGCTACCGCGAGGACAAGCTGCCCGAGTTCCGGCGCTACGCCGCGGCGCGCGCCGCTTGGGGCCGGGCCGGCGCGGCCGGCAAGGGCGAAGGGGAAGTCTCCGGCCTTTCGGTCAACGGCGCGCTCGAGTGGACGGTCGCCAGATCCGCGACCGAAGCTCCCGAGACGATCCACCGGGCGCTGCTGCGCGCCGCGGCGCGGAATCTCGTGCGCTTCGACGTGGCGCTGGAAGGCCGCTGGACCAACGCGGTGGCGACCAACGTCGGCTGGCTGGATTTCAGCCATGGGCTCACGTTCGGGCACGCGGTCGGCGCGCTGGCCCGCAAGTACCCGGAACTGTGGCCCGACGGGCTGTTGCAGATGGCGTGCTTCGTCGGCCGCAACGCCGGCTACGTGGGCCCGGACGGCGCCGCTCCGATCGGCGACCGCGCGGCGTTGTGGCGCCGGGCGCGCGAGACGGTGCTCGACCACGGCCTGCGCGACCCGATCTTCGGCGCGCACTGGGTCAAGACGTACTGCGCGGTGAGCGCCGAGGCACGCGAGGACGCTGCGGACGACGTGCTGCTGGCGGCGCTCGGGCGCTTTCTGGCGGCGCGACCGAAGGGGAAGCACGTGCGCCGGGTCGCCCAACAGGCGCTGGCCTTCGTAGCGCGCGAAGGCTGAGGGACGTTCGGTGAAGGGTTCCGAGCGGGGCGAGCACGACGACATGACCGACGCCGAGCCCGGGCGTTTGGCCGTCTACCACGAGCGGATCGCCAAGGCGCTCGAGCGGTTGATTTCGCTCCGGGGCGACGCGCCCGACACGACCGGCCAGGACGCCGAGCCCGAGAGCGCCCGACCCTAGAGCAGCACCCGATCGGATCGAATCGCCTGCGGCGATCCACCGATCGGGTAAAGCTGCTCTATACCGTTGGATCTAGAGCAACTTTATCCGATCAATTGGAACCATCCCGGTTCCAATTGATCGGATGTTGCTCTAGCGTTCAGGCCGCTTGCGCGTCACCTCGATGACGCGCGGGGGGTCGCGGGTTGGGTCGAAATCGAAGCCTTGGCGCACGCGCACGTTGCGCACGATGACCTCGAGCACCTGGACATCGTCGAACTGAGTGTGGCCGGGATCGTCGACGCGCCCGCGCAAGTGCCGCACCATCTCGCGCTCGTTGGGCAGGAGCTTGTCGTCGAACGGCCGGAGCTCCTCGAGCAGGGCCTGGATTCGGGCGAGCCGGGCGAGATCAAGCGCCATGTTTCCTCGCGAGCGGACGGACCCAGTGTTCAGGACGCCGGCCCGGCGCGCAAGGCGACGATGGCCTGCACCGCCAGGGCGGCCAGCACGACCGTGCCGCCGACGACGGTCCAGGCGCTGGGGTTCTCGTGGATGAACAGCCAGACCCAGAACGGCGACAGCACGGCTTCGAGCAGCGACAGGAGCGTGAGCTGGGCCGCCGGAACCCAGCGCGCGCAATAGGTGAACAGCACGTTGCACACGGCGCTGATGAGCACGCCCTGGGTCGCGCACAGCGCGAGATCGTGCCACGAAATGTCGAGCGTGCCCGCGAACGGCGCGGCGATCGCCATGGTGACGACGCCCGAGACCATGACGCACGGCGAGAGATCGCCCTTACGCCCATAGCGCAGCGCGATCGCGTAGCCCGCCGAGACCAGGGCGGCGCCGAGCGCCATGACGATGCCGAACCAGCCGCCCAGCGCGAAACCTTCGACCACCATCACCGCGACCCCGGCCATGGCGAGCGCGATGCACGCCCAGGTCGCGCGGGAAACGCCCTCGCCCAGGATCAACCAGCCGAGGATCGCGGTGAGGAACGGCACCGCGCTGGTCAGGAACGCGACGTTGGCGATGGTGGTGTGGCCGATGGCGAAGATGAAGAAGATGCTGCCGAGCCCCAGGCACACGGCGGCGATCAGCCCCGGCACGCCGATCTCGACGACGACGCGCAACGTCTGCTGCCCGTGGTGGGCGAAGAACGCCAGCGCCAGCGCCAGGCTCAGCAGCAGAGCGCGGAAGAACAGGATCTGCCACGCCGTCGCGTCCTCGATGTGACGGAAGATCAGGCCGGAGAAGCTCCAGGCCAGCGCGGTCAAGAGCGTAAGCACGACCCCGCGCCCATAGGCATTCTCGGGCCGGGCGAGGCGCCGAACGCCGCCGACGATGTTCATCGTGGGCGCGGCTACGCCCGGCCGAGCGCCAGGATCATGCGGCGGGGCGGCGGGCCGTCGTCGAGCGGCCGGTCGACGTCGAAGTCGCCGAACGACGCGACCAGCCGGAGCGCCCCCGAAAGCCGGGCCAGAGCCGCGATTTCCGGCGCCGTGAACATGCGCTCGGACGCCCGGTCGACGAAACGGCGGCTGGCGCCCCGTTCGGTGACGGTCATCGCGACCTCGACGTCGGCCGTGAGCGTCAGCGGGTGGTACGTCGCGCCGTTGGTCGCCCAGTCGATCACGACCTTGGTTCCGTCGCGCTCGCCCTCGTAGCGGAACGAGCCGTATTCGGCGAAGCCGGTGTCGTGGGGATGGGTGAACTCGAGCAGGTATATGCCGCCCGGCGCCAGGTTCGCGGCGACGTTGCGGAAATGGGCGATGACATCATCCTGGTCGAGCAAGCAGTCGAACGCATCGTACATGGTGAGCACGACATCGACCGGCTGGGGCAGCGTGAAGTCGCGCATGTCGGCGGCGATCCACGCGGCTGCCACGCCGTCCTCGCGGGCGCGCTCGGCGGCGTACGCGATCATCTCGGGCCTGAGGTCGAGCCCGGTCGCCTTGATGCCGCGCCGGGCCAGCGCGCGGGTGTGGTAACCGGGACCGCAGGCGATTTCGAGCACGGCGCCCGGGGCCCGGCCGGCCAGGCGCCGGAACACGGCCTCGACGAAGTCGATCTCGCGCGTCACGTCGCGCCTGAGCGCGATGTCGTAGTATCGGGCGCGGGCGTAGAGCTCGTTGAACTCGGCCATGGCGGCGGGGGTCCTCGGCGGGTCGGGGCGACGGGCGGCGGCACAGATTGGGCCCGGCGAGCCGCTCGTCAAGACCAACCTTCACCGGCGTGAGCCGAAGGGCTAACGTGCGGGCGCCGGAAGGCCCGGCGAAGGAGAGCGACGGATGACCGCCGAGCCCGTCATTTCCGCCGATTCCCACGTGCAGGAACCGCCCGAGATCTACGCCGAGCGGCTGCCCAAGCGGCTGCGCCACCGCGCCCCGCGCGTCGAGGAACGCGACGGCAAGCGCTACCTCATCGTCGACGGCAAGAAGCCGCGCCGCCTCGACGTGGCCGAGGCGCGCGTGACCGACGACGACCAGGAGCGCGAGTTCCGCCGCGACCCGACCGGCGGGCGAGATATCGCTCATCGCCTGGCCGATCAGGAGCGCGACGGGGTCATCGCCGAGGTGATCTACCCGAACACCTCGCTGTTCCTCTACAACTCGAGCGACGCGGAGTATCAGCTCGCGGTCGCCAAGGCATACAACGACTGGGCCGGGGAGCTGTTCGGCGCCCGGCGCGACCGCTTCGCCCCGGTCGCCATCGTGCCGGTCGAGGACGTGGCCGAGGCGGTGGCCGAGGTCGAGCGCGTGGCCAGGCTCGGCTACCGCGCGATCAAGATCCCCATCACCAACGCACGCCGGCCCTACAACCTGCCGGCGTACGAGCCGCTGTGGGCGGCGTGCGCGGCGAACCGGCTGGTGGTCAGCCTGCACGCGTTCTCGAACGCCGTGGACACCTACCCGGCGGACTGGGGCGAGGAGGAAGGGCACGGCGGCGCGCTCGCGCACATGGCGCTCAGCATGGCCGACGGCCAGAACCCGGCCGCGCTGCTGATCAGTTCGGGCGCGCTCCAGCGTCATCCGGACCTGCGCTTCGTCGTGGTCGAGTGCGGCGCCGGGTGGCTCGCGTGGCTGCTCTACGTGCTCGACGAGCAGGTGGCGAAGAAGCACATGTGGGTGCGCCCCAGGCTCGAGATGCTGCCCAGCGAGTTCTTCCGCCGCCAGGGCGGCGTGACCTTCTCGGACGATCCGGTGGCGCTCAACAACCTCGCGTTCACCGGCGCGGACGTGCTGCTGTGGGGCAGCGATTACCCCCACGACGAAGGCACGTTCCCGCACTCGCGCGAGGTCATCGAACGCACGTTCGCCGGCGTCTCCGCGGCGGACAAGCGCAAGATCGTCCACGACAACGCCAAGCGCATCTACGGGCTGGGGTAGCCATGGGCATGTTCGCGCTCGACGGCCGCGTCGCGATCGTCACCGGAGGGTCGCGCGGCATCGGCAAGTCGATCGCGCGCGCCCTGGCCGAGCACGGCGCCCGGGTCGTCGTTTCGAGCCGCAAGCGCGAGGCGTGCGAGGCCGTGGTCGCCGAGTTCGCCGGCTTGGGCCTCGAGGCCGCGGCGATCACGTGCAACATCAACCACGCGGACCAGCTCGGCGCCCTGGTCGATGGCACGATGGCGCGCTGGGGCCGGATCGACTGCCTGGTGTGCAACGCGGCGCTCAACCCTTACTACGGGCCGTTCCTCGACATCCCCGACGAGGCCTACGACAAGACCATGGCGGCCAACGTGCGCTCGAACATGCGGCTGGCGAGGCTGGTCGTGCCGCAGATGGTGGAGCGGCGCGACGGCAGCATCGTCGTGGTCTCGTCGATCGCCGGGCTGAAGGGATCGGACCTGCTCGGCACATACGCGCTGAGCAAGGCAGCGGACATGCAGCTCGTGCGCAACCTGGCGGTCGCCTACGGCCGGCACAACGTGCGCGCGAACGCCATCGCGCCCGGCCTGGTGCGCACCGACTTCGCGCGCGCGCTGTGGCAGGACCCGGAGCGCGCCGCGGCTGCCGTCGCCAGCTACCCGCTCGGCCGGCTGGGCGAGCCCGACGACATCGCGGGCGTCGCGGTGCTGCTGGCCGGCCCCGCCGGCGCCTGGATCACCGGGCAGACCATCGTGATCGACGGCGGCTGGTCGGTGTTCGGCGGCGAATAGCCCGCAGCGGGGGCATCGTGAAAATCACGGGCATCGAGGTCATCGAGCTGCGCGTGCCGGGCTGGGACGGCTCGGGCTACGACGGCAGTTGGGACGACTGCGTCGTGCGCGTCCATACCGACGCCGGCATCACCGGCATCGCCGAGATCGACAGCGAGCCCACGGTCGTGCGCGCCATCGTCGAGGCGCCGGTCGCCCACACCAAGTCGCGGGGCCTGCGCTCGGTGCTGCTCGGCGAGGACGCCGGCGACATCGAACGGCTGTGGGACCGCATGTACGACGCGACCTACCACTTCGGCCGGCGCGGCGCGGCGATCCACGCCATCAGCGGCATCGACATCGCGCTGTGGGACATCAAGGGCAAGGCCGAGGGCAAGCCGGTGGTCGAGCTGCTGGGCGGCAAGCGGCGCGACCGCATCAAGGCCTACGGCACGGTCTACCCGCTGGGGCGAACGCCGGACGAGGCGCGGGTCAATCTCGATCGCGCCCTGGCGATGGGGCTGCGCGCCATCAAGATCGTCGCCGATCCGCACTGGGCCGACGACCTGGAGGCGACATCCCGGCTGATCCGCGCGGCGCGCGATCACGTGGGCCCCGGCATCGACCTGATGGTCGACGCGGCGACGGCGTGGGAGCGCGCCGAGCAAGGCGTTCCGCTGCTGCCGCTGTTCCGCGAATGCGGCATGGCGTGGCTCGAGGCGCCGCTGCCGCTGGACGACATCGCGGGCCACGCGGCCTTCGCCGGCCAGGGCGTGCCGATCGGCGGCGGCGACATGGGGCTGACCACCCGGTTCGAGTTCCTCGACATCCTCGACCGCGGCCGCTGCGACATCGCGCAACCGGACATCACCATGGTCGGCGGCTACACCGAGATGCTGCGGCTGGCGCGCGAGGTCGAGGCGCGCGGCAAGCGCATCGTCACCCACGGCTACAAGACCAACCTGCTGGTGGCGATCAACCTGCACTTCCTGGCCAGCCGCGCGGCCGAGGAGCCGTGCGAGTACTCGACCAGCCGCTCGCC
>CAZGYG010000024.1:31494-35757 GCA_964530335.1 uncultured Rhodospirillaceae bacterium
GAGCGACGGCGCCGACACCTTGAAAGGGAGGTTCACGTGCGCATTCCGACCTTCGAAGGGATCATGTCCGTCGTCGTCACCCCGTTCGATCGCAAGGGCGAGGTCGACCTCGAGGCGCTCGGCCGCATGGTCGATTTCCTGATCGACCATGGCGTTCACTGGATCGTCCCGGGCGGGACGACCGGCGAGTACTACGCGCAGACCGTGGCGGAACGGATGCGGGTCATGACGTTCGTCGCCGAGCGCGCGCGCGGGCGGGCGCGGCTGGCCGCCGGCGCCAACAGCGCGCGGCTGGACGACATCCTCGAGCTATCGGCCCATGCCGCGGCCACGGGCTACGAGGCGCTCATGCTCGCCGCGCCCTACTATTCCCTGCCGACGACCGCGGACCTGGTGCGGCATTTCCGCGACGTGGCGGCCCGGACGACCCTGCCGATCATCCTCTACAACTTCCCGGCGCGCACGGGCGTGGACATGAACCCGGAGTTCCTGGCGGGCGTGGCCGACGTGCCGTCGATCTGCGCGATCAAGGAATCGAGCGGCTCGTTCGCGCGCATGCTCGAGCACATCGTCTCGTTCGACGGGCGCTACCAGCGCATCTGCGGCGCCGACGACCAGGCGGTCGACAGTTTCCTGTGGGGCGCCAGGGCCTGGATCGCGGGCGCCTCGAACATCCTTCCCGCCGAGCACGTGGCGCTCTACGAGGCGTGCGTCGCGCGCAAGGACTTCGTCGCCGGCCAGAAGCTGATGCGCGCGCTGCTGCCGTTGTTCTACCTGCTGGAGAACGGCGGCAAGTACATCCAGTACGTGAAGTACGGCTGCGAGCTCGCGGGCGTGCCGGCCGGCGACCCGCGCCCTCCGCTCCAGCCGCTGAACGACGAGGAAAAGGCCCGGTTCCGCGAGCTATTCGAGGCGGTCAAGAGCGCCAATCTCGCCAAGGCCGCCTGAAACCGCCAGGCGTTTCACGGGGGTCGTCGCGGAGGGACAGATGCCATGAAGAACCATGCGCGCGTGGGCATCATCGGCGGCGGGATGATGGGCGCCGGGCTCGCCTACCACCTGGGGCTCGAGGGCTGGACCGACGTGGTCCTGATCGAGAAGGGCGAGCTCACGTCGGGTTCGACCTGGCACGCCGCCGGCCAGTGCCCGAGCTTCATAGGCGACTACAACATGGCCAAGGTCCACCACTACTCGAACACGCTCTATCCGCGGCTCGAGCAGTTGACCGGGCAGTACGTGAGCTGGCACGGCTCAGGCTCCCTCAGGCTCGCCATCACGCCCGAGGAGGTCGACTGGTTCCGTTACGTCGAGGGATTCGCGCGCAGCATCGGATTTCATCTCGAGATCGTGAGCCCGGCGCGGGCGAAGGAACTGCACCCCTTCCTCGACGTCTCCGGCGTGCTGGCGGCCGCCTGGACCAACATGGACGGCCACATCGACCCGGCGGGCGTCTGCAACGCCCTGGCCAAGGGCGCGCGCGACCTGGGCGTCACCATCGTCAAGCGCAATCGCGTCACGGATCTCGCTCGGCAGCCATCGGGCGAATGGCGGATCGTCACCGAGCAGGGCGACATCGTGGTCGAGCACGTGGTCAACGCGGCCGGCTGCTACGCCCGCGAAGTCGCGGCGATGATGGGGACGACCGCGCCGATCACGAACATGGAGCACCAGTACTTCGTCACCGAGACCATTCCGGCCTTCGCCGAACGCGACGTCGAGATCCCGATCGTGCGCGACCCCTGGACCTCGGGCTACTACCGCCAGGAGCAGAAGGCCGGGTTGATCGGCATCTACGAGCGGCGGCCGACCGAGGCGTGGCCGGGCTCGAACAACTCGCCGGCCTGGGAGTCCGAGAGCGAGCTGTTCAACGAATCCCTCGACCGGGTGCTGCCGTTCGTCGAAAAGGTGTTCAAGCGCATGCCGGTCTACGCCAACGCCGGCATCAAGCGCGTCGTCAACGGCGCGATTCCGACCTCGCCCGACGGCAACCCGCTGGTCGGGCCGGCGGTGGGGCTGCGGAACGCGTGGATGGCCTGCGGCTCATCGATCGGCATCTCCCAGGGCGCCGGCTGCGGCAAATACCTGGCCCAGTGGATGGTGCATGGCGACGCCGACGTCAACATGGCGGGGATGGACCCGCGCCGCTTCGGCCCTTACGCGGACGCCCGTTACACGGCGGCGAAATCGCACCAGGACTACGCCCACATGTACGCGCTCCACCTGCCGGGCGAGGAGCGCCCGGCGGGGCGCCCGGCGCGCCGTTCGACGTTGTACGACCGGCTCGAGGCCAAGGGCGCGGTCCACACCGAGGCGTTCGGCTGGGAGCGTCCAAAGTGGTTCGCGCTCGACGGGCGCGCCGAGAAGGCGGGCTTCCGGCGCAACAATACCCACGAGGTGGTGGCCGCCGAATGCCGCGCCGTGCGCGAGCGCGTCGGCATCCTCGACCTTTCGAGTTTCGCCAAGTTCGAGGTGACCGGCGCCGGCGCCGAGGCCTTCCTCGACCGGGTCTACGCCAACCGCGCGCCGCGCCGCGCCGGTGGCATCGCGCTCGCCCACCGGCTGGGCGCGAACGGGCGGATCCAGGGCGAATCCACCATCACGCGTCTGGACGACCGCCGCTTCTACGTGCTCTCGGGCGCGTCGTGGCAGGTGCGCGACCGCGACGCCCTCGACCAGGCCCGGCGATCCGGCGAGGACGTGACGGTCAAGGACGTTTCCGACGACATCGGCATCCTGGTGCTGGCCGGGCCGAAGTCGCGCGAGGTCTTAAGCGCGGTGACCGGCGCCGACCTCGCCAACAAGACGTTTCCGTGGCTGACCGGCCGGGCGATCGCGGTCGCTGGCGTCGAGCTCGTCGCGCTCCGCGTCAACTACGTGGGCTCGCTCGGCTGGGAGCTGCACGCGCCGATGAAGCGCCTGCCGGAGCTTTACGACGCGCTGTGGGCCGCGGGGCAGCCGCACGGCATCGCCGACTTCGGCGTCTACGCGCTCAACAGCCTGCGCATGGAAAAGGCGTACAAAGGCCTGGCCGCCGAGATGACCAACGAGATCACGCCCGTCGAGGCCGACATCCTGCGCTTCGTCCGCCTCGACAAGGAGTTCGAGGGCCGCGGCGCGGTCGAGGCGGCGCGCAAGGCCGGGCATTCGACCCAGTTGGTATACGCCGAGGTCGAGGCCGCCGACTCCGACGCGCGCGGCGGCGAGCCGGTGTTCGACGGTGACGCTTGCGTCGGGGTGACGACCTCCGGCGGCTACGGTCATCACACCGGCAAGAGCCTGGTGTTCGCCTACGTCCCGCCGCGTCTGGCCAGCGCGGGCGCGACCTTCGAGGTCGCGATCCTCGGCGCGCGCCGCCGCTGCACCGTGCTGGCCGAACCCGCGTATGACCCGGCGAACGCCGCGTTGAAGGGCTGAGGCCGGGAGCGCAGAGGCCGGGAGCACAGAGGGACGTCATGCGCTGGTCGCGCACGCTGACCGTGGTCGATTGTCACGCCGAGGGCGAGATCGGCAAGGTCGTCACCGGCGGCGTCATCGACGTGCCGGGCGCGACCATGTTCGACAAGATGCGGCATCTCCGGGAGCATCGGGACGAGTTGCGCAAGTTCCTGCTGTTCGAGCCGCGCGGCACGGTCAACCACAATGCCAACATCATCCTGCCGTCGAACGATCCGGCCGCCGCCATGGGGTTCGTGATCCTGGAATCGACCGAGTACCCGGCGATGAGCGGCTCGAACACCATGTGCGTGGCGACCGTGCTGCTCGAGACCGGCATCCTGCCGATGACCGAGCCGGTGACCGAGCTGGTGCTCGAAACGCCCGCCGGCCTGATCAAGGTCACGTGCGAGTGCCGCGACGGCAAGGTGATCCGGGTCAAGTTCACCAATCAGCCGGCGTTCGTCTATCGACTGGGCGCCACGATCGAGGTCGAGGGTCACGGCAGCCTGAAGGTCGACGTGGCGTATGGCGGCATGACCTACGTCCACGTCGAGGCCAACGATTTCGGCCTCGCCCTGACCCGCGACGAGGCGCGCGACATGTGCGCCCTCGGCCAGAAGATCAAGACCGCGGCGGCGGCGCAGATCCCCGTGGTCCACCCGGAGAACCCGGATCTCGCCGGCATCACCATGACCCAGTTCATGGGACCGCTCAGGCGCGAGGGCGGCCGATTGACCGCGAAGAACACGGTCATCGTCTCGCCGGGCCGTCACGACCGCTCGCCCTGCGGCACCGGAACGTGCGCGCGCCTGGCGGTCATGCACGCGA
>CAZGYG010000025.1:0-34759 GCA_964530335.1 uncultured Rhodospirillaceae bacterium
ACGGTAGGTGAAGGCGGGCTTCGCGAAGGCGGGAGCGTCCGTGGCGATCCAGGGCCACCTGCACGAGCGCTTGCCGGCCCTGGATCGCCACGCCGCCTGCGGCGGCTCGCGATGACGAGATTGCTGGCTAATTCGACGCCCAGCTACGCCCGCCACGTCGCCGCCGCCACGCGCAGGAAGTTGCCGCCCAGCACGCCCTTGACGTCGTCAGTCGCCCAGCCGCGCTTGACCAGCCCTTCGGCGATCTCGGCGATCTGTTCGGGCTGGACGAACTTGACCGCGCCGAGCCCGGCGCCGCCGTAGTGCGCCGCCGGCCACCAGTCTCCCTTGACCAGGCCGGGCGGGCTGTCGTCGATGCCGCGCAGGAATTCGAAGTCGAGCCCGATCCCGACGTGCGCCGGGCCGACCCGGTTCGCCACGTAGTCGATGTGATCGAGCACCAGCTCGGTGTCGGTCCGGTTGGCGCCCAGGAACACGCCGATGCCGGTGATGCCGACGACCCCGCCGGTCCCCGCGCAGGCGTCGATCTGGTCGTCGCGGACGTTGCGCGGGTGGTCCTTCAAGGCGCGCACGCAGGTGTGCGAGAAGACGACGGGCTTGGTCGAAACCTCCATGATTTCCAGGCTCGAGCGGTGCCCGGTGTGGGCGCAGTCCATGATCAGCCCGACCGCGTTGACCTCGGCGACCAGCCGGCGGCCGAACTCGGTCAGCCCCACGTCGGCGCCGTGGCAGCCGCCGCCCACCTTGTTGTCCCGGTTGTAGGCGAAATGGATCTGGCGCACGCCCAGGTCGCGGTAAAGCCGCAGCATGTCCAGATCGCCGTCCAGCATGTCCGACCCTTCCAGGTCGAAGCCGACCGCCAGCTTGCCGCCCTGCTTGGCGCGCAGCACGTCGGCGACCGTGTCGACCAGGACGTAGCTCTCCGGATGCCGTTGCAGATGCGCGCGGAACGCCGCCAGCACGCGCACGCAGTCCGGCCAAGGGTTGAAGTCCATGCCGACGTTGATGGAGACGTAGTCGATGCCGGCGGCCCGGTGCCGCTTGAGTGCGTCGACATCGATGCCCGGCTTGATCGGCAGGCAGCTATGCGCGTCCCACACCAGCGCCTGCTCGAACACCGACTTGGCTCCGTCCATGATCGCCCTCCGTTCGGGCCGCCACACTGCCCGGCCGGGCCCCGGCGATCAAGCGGGGGGCGCTGGGCGCGTCCGTCTTGTGCCTCGGTATGAATGTCGCTACCACAGCCCGTCATGAACGCGACCCTCGCACCGGACGCGCTCGCCGAGGCCGCGGCGGCGCCGGGGGCGCGTCCTGGCGGCGGCCAGGATCGCTGTGGCGTTCACCGGGGCGGGGCTGTCGATGATCTCGGTGGTCGGCTTACCTCGCGGCACATAATCTCGCGCACATTGACTGTGCGCTTGCGTCCGCCGCGCCAGCCGGCCGGATCAGCGGCTTGGTCGGAGCCTATTCGCCATCCGGCATGTCATTCCGGCAATGACTGCCGCGCCGGTCAGACGCTCGCCGATCTTCATTCGTCCAAATCGAGCACTCTCTCCACTTGGGTGCATGACAACGAGTCACATCCGATTCGACCGGCTCAACAACTTTCCGGAACGACACTTATAATTAATTTTGATTGACGATGTCGTAAGAAATAATTTAGAATCATCAAGATCAGAGACGTTTTGGCAAACGCGCGCGAAATATTAATTCCCCTCCATTTCCGGCCAGGGGGCAATTGATACTTCGTTGCACATGGGAGCATCTTCGAAAACATCTATGATGCTACCTCTATTGATCAAATATGCAGTCCTTTGAAGACCTACATATCCTCCCATTCTATTCTTGGCGTTCGACTCCAAGCACACAATCCAACCCTGCCTATATAACATGTGCCCGCTCTGGGGAAGGCTAATAGAGACATCTCGCATGCTGTAAGGATCGTAAAACGTTTCTTTAATCCGGTGCGCTACTATATCCTTATAATTTTCGGGAAAAGGGCCTAGTTTGTCCTTATCCAGTGTAACTGTGCAACTCCCAATCAAAAATAGAATGACAATAAGCGAAAATCTTCCAACCATAGCTCCCTCCACAATATCCCGCGCGGTCCAATTGGATAGACCCGCATGCGCGCTCGGTCAAGTGGGCGATTACCGATAGGGTGGCAGAGCGTCGGCAAAGGCCGACGTCGGCGCCGTGGCAGCCGCCGCCCACCTTGTTGTCCCGGTTGTAAGCGAAGTGGATCTGGCGCACGCCGAGGTCGCGGTAAAGCCGCAGCATGTCCAGATCGCCGTCCAGCATGTCCGACCCTTCCAGGTCGAAGCCGACCGCCAGCTTGCCGCCCTGCTTGGCGCGCAGCACGTCGGCGACCGTGTCGACCAGGACGTAGCTCTCCGGATGCCGTTGCAGATGCGCGCGGAACGCCGCCAGCACGCGCACGCAGTCCGGCCAAGGGTTGAAGTCCATGCCGACGTTGATGGAGACGTAGTCGATGCCGGCGGCCCGGTGCCGCTTGAGTGCGTCGACATCGATGCCCGGCTTGATCGGCAGGCAGCTATGCGCGTCCCACACCAGCGCCTGCTCGAACACCGACTTGGCCGTCGCGGCCATGATCGCCCTCCGTTAGGGCCGCCACACTGCCCGGCTGGGCCCCGGCGATCAAGCGCGGGGACGCGACCGCCTGAGCCGCACCAGACTCCGTTCGCCCTGAGGGCCGCGCGCGCCGAGCGCGCGGCGTCCCTTCCTTCGTCCGCCGAAGCGGGCTTCGCGAAGGCGGGTCGAAGGGCGGCGGCACGGAAACTAGTGGATTGGATCAAACGGATGCTACCCCCAGATTTCCGCGCTTTGTCTGCGTCATGGCCGGGCGAAGTCCCGGCCATCCACGGCTTTCACGCCATTCGTGGATGCGCGGGTCAAGCCCGCGCATGACGGAAAAGGGTACCGTTTGTCTGAGTCACTCCACTAGCCCGAGCCAAACCCCGTTCGTAGTTCGAGACGGCGCTCACCAGGAAAGGCTATCTTCCTCGCCGTCCAGCAAGACACCCAACCATGGCCGTGATCCAGATGAAGAGCCCGAGCCATCCGGGCGCGTTCCTGAAGCTGATGGTGCTGGAGCCCCTGGGGCTCACCGTCACCCAGGCCGCCGGGGCGCTCGGCGTGACCAGGCCGGCGCTCTCGGCGCTGCTGAACGGGCGGTCCGCGCTTTCGGCCGAGATGGCGATCCGTGTCCAGAAGGCGTTCGGCGTCGACATGGAAACCCTCATGCGCATGCAAAACGCCTACGACATCGCCGAGGCGCGCAAGCGCGCGGGCGCGATCAACGTCCGGCGCTACGTCGCGTAGGCCATGAACGCGAGGCCCGCCCCGAACGGCCCCGATGCCCTCACCGAGGCCGCGGCGGCGTTGGGACGCGCCCTGGCGGCGGCCGGGAACGCGGTGGCGTTCACCGGCGCCGGGCTTTCGACCGAATCGGGCATACCGGACTACCGCAGCCCCGGCGGCATCTGGGACCAGTACAAGCCGATCGATTTCAACGATTTCCTGGCCTCGGACCAGGCCCGGCGCGCGTTCTGGCGACGCAAGTTCGCGACCCACGGCACGGTCGCGGCGGCGCGGCCCAACCGGGGACATCGGGCGCTCGCCGAGCTGGTGCGGCGCGGCAGGCTTACCGCCATCATCACCCAGAACGTCGACGGCCTGCACCAGCAGTCCGGCGTGCCCGACGAAGCGATCATCGAGCTGCACGGCAACACCACCTACGCCGTGTGCCTCGACTGCGGAACTCGCTACGAGCTCGAACCGATCCGCGCGCGCTTCGAAGCGGGCGAACTGCCGGTTTGCGCCTGCGGCGGGCTGGTCAAGACCGCGACGATCTCGTTCGGCCAGGCCATGCCCGAAGGCCCCATGCGTCGCGCCGAGGCGGCGACGCAGGCTTGCGACCTGTTCCTCGCCATGGGCACATCGCTGGTCGTCTATCCGGCCGCGGGGTTTCCGCTGGCTGCCAAGCGCAACGGTGCCACCCTGGTCATCGTCAACCGCGAGGCCACGCCGCTCGACGGCGCCGCCGATCTGGTGATCCGGGCCGAGATCGGAGCCTTGCTGGGCGCCGCCGCCGGCGTCCCCTGAGTGGGCTCAGGCGGCCGGCTGGGCGAGCGCCCGGTTCCACGGCATGTGCTTGAGCAGCCGCGCCATGCCGCAGTATCCGGTCGTGCCGGCGAAGATCAATCCGCCGCCCGCGAACGCCGGGACCAGCGCGAACCACGGCGACAGCACCGTCAGCAACGACCCCGCCAGCACCATGGTCCCGGCCGCAATCTGGACCTGGCGCATCAGGTCGATGGGCACGCGCTGGTCGGTCCGCACCGGCAGCCCGGCCAGCTTCCAGGCGTCGATTCCGCCGTCGAGAAGGAAGACCTGACCGAAGCCCCTGCCCAGGAAGCGCGAAGCGTTGTTCACCGTGCGCGCGCCCATGCGGCACGTGACGATGACCGGCTTCCCGGCGAACGCCGAGAAATCGTGGGCCTCGAAGGCCGTCAGCGGTGCCAGGTGCGCGCCGTCGATGCGTTCGCGCGCGAACTCGTCGGCCCCGCGGATGTCGATAAGCGCCGCGTCGCCCCGGTCAAGCCGTTGTTTCGCCGCGACGGGATCGATGAAAATGAAACCTTGGGGCGGGTTCATGCCGTTCTCCCTTGCCCGACTGCCGGGTTGCGCGAACTCGACATTAGACCTAGGAAGCTCGTCCGGAAAGTCAAGTGAGCCCGGTTGATCGCCATGCGTCCACAGGTCACAGGATTCTTCGACGCACCGACCAATTCGGTCTCTTACCTCGTGGTCGATCCGGCGACGCGCAACGCCGCGATCATCGACCCGGTGCTCGATTTCGACGTCAAGTCGGGGCGCACGGGCACCCGGTCCGCCCAGGAGATCCTCGACGCGGCCCGCGCGGCCAACGCCGAAATCGACTGGATCCTCGAGACCCATGTCCACGCCGACCACCTGACCGCGTCGCGCTTCCTCCATGACCGGACCGGCGCGCCGATCGCCATCGGCGCCAGCATCGGCGCGGTACAGACCATCTTCCGTGACGTGTACAACACGCCCGACGTCGCCGCGAACGGTTCGCAGTTCGACCGCCTGCTGGCCGAGGGCGACCGGCTGCCGCTCGGCGAGCTTGAAATCCGCGTGCTGCACACGCCCGGCCATACCCCGGCGTGCCTGACCTACCTGATCGGCGACGCGGCGTTCATCGGCGATACCCTGTTCATGCCCGATTACGGCACCGCGCGCGCCGATTTTCCCGGGGGCGACGCCAGGGTGCTCTACCGCTCGATCCGGCGCATCCTCGAGCTGCCGCCCGACACGCGACTGTTCCTGTGCCACGACTACCTGGCGCCGGGGCGCGACGACTATTGCTGGGAGACGACCGTCGCGGCGCAACGACAGGGCAACGTCCACGTCAACGACAGCGTCGACGAGTCGTCGTTCGTCGCCATGCGGCGGGCCCGCGACGCGACCCTCGACATGCCGACGCTGCTGCTGCCGGCGATCCAGGTCAACATGCGGGCCGGCCGTTTCCCGGGCGCCGAATCGAACGGCACCGTCTACCTCAAGCTGCCGATCGACCGACTTTGAGGCCGTTTGACGGCCGTCCCTGGCGGGTTCTAACGTCCGCGTCATGTCCTCTGGTTGGGTCGAAACCTATCGCGGCCTGGTCTACCCCTGGCAGTGCGACCACCAGGGGCACCTGACGGTCATGCACTATGCGGGCATGTTCGACCAGGGCGGCTGGCACGTGCTGAACGCCTGCGGCGTAGGCTCGGAGTCCCTGGTCGGGGCCGGGCGCGGCTTCGTCAACGTCAAGGACACCCTGGAATACCTGGCCGAGCTGCGGGTCGGCGCCCTGGTCGCCGGCGAAGGCGCGCTCGCCCGCGTCGGCACGACCTCGATCGCCATCGTCCAGCGCCTGCGCAACGCCGCCACGGGCCAGATCGCCGCGCGGGTCGAAACCATTGCCGTATACTTCGACCTGGCGGCGCGCCAGAAGCTGCCGATCCCCGACGATCTGCGGGCGCGGCTCGCGGCCCACGTCGTCGTTCCCGTGGAGGTATGAATGCGGAACATGCCCAACGTTTACGATCGCCTCGGCGTGCGCACGATCGTCAACGCCAAGGGAACGTCGACCCGGCTTTCCGGGGGTCGGATGAGCCCCGAGGTCGCCGAAGCCATGGTCGAGGCATCGCGCCATTGCGTCGACATGGCCGAGCTCCAGGCTGCGGCGAGCGCGGCCATCGCCGAGGCGACCGGGGCCGAGGCCGGGGTCGTCACCTCCGGCGCCGCGGCGGCGCTGCTGCTCGGCACGGCCGCGTGCGTTGCCGGGCTCGACCCCTCGGCCATGAGCCGCCTGCCCGACACCACGGGCCTGAAGCGCGAGGTCCTGGTCGCGCGCAGCCAGCGCAATTTCTACGACCACGCGGTCCGTACCGCCGGGGTCGACCTGGTCGAGATCGGGCTGCCCAACCGGTTCAGCGGCGCCGGGGTGCGCGACGCCGAGCCGTGGGAGTACGCCGCGGCCATCGGTCCCGCGACCGCCGCCGTGCTCTATGTCGTCTCTCCCGGCGCCCACCCGTCGCTCGCCGAGGTCGTCGCCGTCGCTCACGCGGCCGGGGTGCCGGTGCTGGTGGATGCCGCCGGGCAGCTACCGCCCGCGGCCAACCTGCGGCACTTCGTCGCCGCGGGCGCCGATCTGGTTGCCTATAGCGGCGGCAAGGCGATCGGCGGCCCGCAGGCCTCGGGTATCCTGTGCGGCCGGCGCGACCTGATCATGTCGGCGGCGTTGCAGATGCTCGACATGGACGTGGTGTTCGCCATGTGGTCGCCGCCGTCGTCGCTGATCGACAAGGCACGGCTCAAAGGCGCGCCGCCGAACGGCATCGGCCGCCCGTGCAAGGCCGGCAAGGAGGAAATCGTCGGGCTCGTGACCGCGCTCCGCCTGTTCGTCGCCGCGGGCGACGCGGGGCGGGACCGTGACCTTGATCGCGCCCGGGCCGTGGCCGAGGCGCTTCAAGGCATTCGGGGCGCCCGCGTGGCCGTGCTCGGGGAGGACAGCGACAGCGCCGCGATCCTGGTCGCGTTGACGCTCGACCGGAGCCGTTCCGCCCTCGAGTTCGCCACAGCGCTGCAGGACGGCACGCCCAGCATCCACGTCGATCCGTCACGCCTGGACGACAACGTGGTGCTGTTCGGGCCGTCCTGCCTCGAGGACGACGACATTCCGGTCATCGCGCGCCGGGTCGCGGAGCTGCTCGGCGCCTCGCCCCGAATGCCTCAGGCGACCGCGGCCCGCCGAACCCGGCCCAGGCGCAGCGCATAAGCGCCGTCGCCGAGCAGCGCGACGACGAAGCTGGTCGCGATCAGGAACGCCGGGTACTCCCAGCCGCCGCCTTCGGCGCTGAATACCCAGCCGTTGCCTGCGTGGACCCAGGCGGCGCCCGCCAGCACCGGGACCAGCGCCAGCGCGACCCAGCGGGTTCCGACACCGAGCACGAGCAGCGTGCCGCCGATCGCCTCGGCCGCGAACACCAGGTAGGCAGATGCCGCGGGCAGGCCGAGACTGGCGAAGAACTGGGCGGTTCCGGGCAACGTGAACACGACCAGCTTCAACACCAGGCTGTGGGCCAGGTACATGACGCCGAGCGTCACGCGCAGGATGAACGCCGCGAAGGGCGCGGATTTGCTATCGATCATAGTGGCCTCCATCGTCCGGCGCCGAAAAGCGGCGCGACGTGTGGTTCGATATAGGGCTTGCTTTCGTGCACAGCAATGGCGAGAAATAGCAAGTTTGGTTTGCAGTTGTGCAAATGGAATCCTGGGACGATTTGCGTGTCGTCGTCGCCGTCGCCCGCTCGGGCTCGCTGTCCGGGGCGGCGCGTGAGCTCGGGGTCCATCACGCGACGGTCTTCCGCCGCCTCGGCGCGATCGAGCATCGGCTCGGCGTGCGCCTGTTCGAGCGGCTGGCCGGCGACTACGTGCCGACCGCCGCCGGCCAGGAGGTCGCCGAAGCCGCCCAGCGCATCGAGAACGACCTCGCGGTGCTCGACCGGCGCGTCGCCGGCCGCGATCTGCGGCTCACCGGCACGGTGCGTCTGGCCACGGTCGACACCTTGGCGACGTTGATCCTGCCACCGCGCCTGGCGGCGTTGCGCGTCGCGCACCCGGGCATCGTGCTCGAGATCGTGGTCGCCCCGACGCTCGTCAACCTGTCGAAACGCGAGGCCGACATAGCCCTACGCCCGACAGTGGACCCGCCCGAGACCCTGGTCGGGCGCAAGGTCGCGTCGATCGCGCACGCGATCTACGCCTCGGCGTCCTCGGCCGAGGCAGCGGACGCCCTGGCCGGGCCATGGCTGGTGCCCGACGACAGCCTGTCCGGCTCCATGATGGCGCGTTGGACGCGCCGGCACGTTCCGGACGAGCGGGTCGTCGCGCGCGCGAACAACGTGCCGGCGCTCGCGGCGCTGGCGGCCGAAGGCGCCGGCCTGGCCGTGCTGCCGTGCTTCGTCGGGGCGGCCCATCCCGGCCTGGTCCGTGTCGGCGCGCCCCTGAAAGGGTGGGATTCGGGTTTGTGGCTGCTGACCCACGAAGACCTGCGACGCACCGCGCGAATCAGAGCCGTGCTCGATTTCCTGGCCGGCGCCCTGGCGGCCGAGACCGACCGCCTGGCCGGGCGCGCCTGAGCCCGAAACCCAACGCCCACAACGGAGACTGGACCGATGCGAACCGCCGGCAAGTTCCTGCGCGATGTCTGGGCGCTGGCCTGGCCCTATTGGTTTTCCGAGGAACGCTGGTCGGCGAGGGGGCTGCTGGCCGTCATCGTCGTTCTCAACCTCGGCCAGGTGTACCTGAGCGTCCTGTTCAACGAGTGGTACAACCTCTTCTACAACGCGCTGCAGGATCGCGCCGAAGCCGACTACTACCACCAGCTCGTGCGCTTCCTCATGCTGGCGGCGATCTTCGTCGCGGCCATCATCTATCGCATCTACCTGAACCAGATGCTGCAGATTCGCTGGCGCCGCTGGCTGACGACGCGCCAGCTCGAACGCTGGCTCGGCGGGCGCACGTATTACCGGATGCAGCTCGTGGACGACGGCACCGATAACCCGGACCAGCGAATTTCCGAGGACCTGCGCAAGTTCGTCGAGCAGACCATCGCCTACGTGCTGAGTTTCCTGCGCGAGGTCGTCAACCTGGTGTCGTTCATGACGATCCTGTGGGGTCTGTCGAAGGACATGCAGTTCTTCCTGTGGGGCGTCGACGTCGCGTTCCCGGGATTCATGATGTGGGCGGCGCTCGTCTACGCGGTGCTCGGAACCTGGCTCACCCACCTGGTCGGCTGGCGCCTGGTGCGGCTCAACTTCAACCAGGAGCGCTACGAGGCGGACTTCCGCTACGCCCTGATCCGCTTCCGCGAAAACGCCGAGGGCATCGCGCTGTATGGCGGCGAGGGCGACGAAGCGCGCACGTTCCACGAGAGGTTCACCATATTGCTGCGCAACTTCTGGGCGATCATGCGGCGTCAGAAGTCGCTCAACCTGCTAACCGGCACCTACGGCCAACTCGCCGTCATCTTCCCGTACGTCGTCGCGGCGCCGCGCTACTTCGCCGATCCCAACGCGCAGATCGGCATCCTGCTGCAGACGGGCAACGCCTTCGGCCAGGTGCAGGGTTCGTTGAGCTGGTTCGTCGACGCCTACTCCGGCCTGACGGAATGGAAGGCCACCGTCGACCGGCTTGCCGGCTTCCGCGCCGCGATCGAGCGCGCGGGTGCCGAGCACGCGGGCATCGACGCCGGCCGCGCCGGCGGTCCGGCGCTCGCCCTCGACGGTCTGCGCGTCGATCTGCCGAATGGCCGCACGCTGATCGACGGCGCCGCGGCACGGGTCGAACCTGGCGAGGCCGTGCTCGTCACAGGGCCGAGCGGCGCGGGCAAAAGCACGCTGTTCCGCGCGATCGCCGGCATTTGGCCCTACGGCGCCGGAACCGTCCGGCTGCCGGAAGGCGCGCGCACCCTGTTCCTACCGCAGAAGCCGTACCTGCCCATTGGCACGCTGGGCGACGTGGTCGCCTATCCGGGCACGGCGGGGGCGGCGGGCGAGGCGAACCTGCGCGAGGCCCTGGTCGCGTGCGGCCTGCCGGCGCTGGCCGATCGACTCGAGGAGGCGCAGAACTGGTCGCTCCAGCTCTCGCCGGGTGAACAGCAGCGCATCGCCTTCGCCCGTGCCCTGGTCGTGCGGCCCGATTGGCTTTTCCTCGACGAGGCGACCTCGGCGCTCGACACGGAAAGCGAGGAGCGGCTCTACCGGCTGGTGCGCGAACGGTTGCCGGGCACCACGATCGTCAGCATCGGACATCGGCCGACGCTCGCCCCGTTCCATGACCGGCGCCTCGAACTGCGGCCCGACGCGACCGGGGTGGCACGACTCGCCGCACATGTGGCGTAGCGTTGTGACGGCCGTGGCGAAATCCTAGAGTGCCGCGCCGTTCATGCACCGGAGGGTAATCGCCATGGCTCGTCCCAAACCCGATCGCGTCCGCCGCGCCGCCATTATCGGAACCGGCACCATAGGCTCGGCGTGGGCCGCGCTGTTCCTGGCGCGCGGCATCGCGGTGACTGCCTGGGACCCGGCGCCGAACGCGGCGCGCAAGCTCGACGCCCAGCTCGCCAAGATCTGGCCCAAGCTGGTCGATCTGGGGCTGGCCAAGGGCCGCCGGCCGGATCGGCTCCGTTTCGCCGCCAGCCTCGAGGAGGCGGTGGCCGACGCCCAGTTCGTTCAGGAGAACGCGATCGAGGACGAGGCGGCGAAGATCGCGCTGCTGGCGCGCATCGACCGGGCGGCGCCGGCCGACGCGGTCGTGGCGTCGAGCACATCGGCGCTGCTGCCGACGCGACTCGCCCGCCGCATGAAGCGCCCGGAACGGTTCCTCGTCGCTCACCCGTTCAACCCGCCGTACCTGATCCCGCTGGTCGAGGTGCTGGGCGGAAAGCGGACGACCAAGGCGGCACTCGACTGGGCGATGGCATTCTACAAGGCGATCGGGAAGCGGCCGCTTCTGCTCAGGAAGGAGGTTCCGGCCTTCGTGGCCAACCGCATCCAGGACGCGGTGTGGGCCGAATGCGTTCACCTGATCCAGACCGGCGCGGCGACCATCGAGGAGATCGACTTCGCGGTCGCCCAAGGGCCGGGGTTGCGCTGGGCGGTGATGGGGCCGTGCCTGACCTACCACTTGACCGGTGGCGAGGGCGGCATGACCGCGACGCTCGCCAAGTTCGGCGACCGGGTCGGGAAATGGTCGAACCGCAAGCCCGTGACCATGACGGCGAAGGGGAAGCGGGCCTTGATCGACGGCACCCGGCGCGAGGCGGCGGGGCGCAGCGTGCGCGAGCTCGAGGACTTGCGCGACCGTTGCGTCGGCCAGTTCATCCAGGCCGTCGCCAAGGCGTCGCCGGCCGCGCGGACCAAGGCACGCTGAAGCCGGGGCCGCGATGGCCAACGCCACGAGCCCGATCGCGGCGTACCGCGCGCTGCTGGAGCGCGGCGATATCCAGGGCGATCCGGCCCAGGAGCAGATCATCGCCCGGCTCGAGGAGTTGGCGCGTCGGCTCGAAGGCTACGTGCCGTCGACCGGCGGCCGGCGACGGCACTGGCTGTCGTTCACGCGCGCGGCCGAACCGCCCCGGGGCGTCTATCTGCATGGCGGCGTCGGACGGGGCAAGTCGTTCCTGATGGACCTGTTCTTCGACCACGCCGACATCGAATCGAAACGCCGCGTCCACTTCCACGCCTTCATGCAGCAGGTGCACGGCGCGATCCACCGGTTACGCACGGCCGAGCAGCCCGGCAGTCATACCCGCGACGCGATCCCGCCGGTGGCCGAGGAAATCGCCGCCGAATCGTGGCTGCTCTGCTTCGACGAATTTCAGGTCGCCGATATCGCCGATGCCATGATCCTGGGCCGCCTGTTCACGTGCCTGTTCGAGCTGGGAGTCGTCGTCGTCGCCACGTCGAACCGGCCGCCCCACGAGCTCTACAAGGGCGGGCTCAACCGCGAGTTGTTCCTACCCTTCATCGGCCTCGTCGAGGCCCGTCTCGAGGTGCGGCACCTGGACGGGCCGACCGATTACCGCACCTCGTTCCTGGTCCACGAGCCCGTCTACCTGAGCCCGGTCACGCCCGAGGCCGAGGCCCGGCTCGACGCCGACTTCCGGCACCTGGTGGGCGACGCGACGGCGCAGCCGGCGACGCTCGAGGTCCAGGGCCGCGCTGTCCGCGTGCCGCACGCGGCGCGTGGCATCGCCCGCGCGAGCTTCGCCGAACTTTGCGACCAGCCGCTCGGCGCGGCCGATTACCTGGCGCTGGCGCGGGCGTACCACACCCTGGTTCTGGACCGCGTGCCGCGCCTGGGTCCGGACCAGCGCAACGCGGCGCGCCGGTTCATCACGCTGATCGACGTGCTCTACGACCACAAGGTGAAGCTGCTGTGCAGCGCCGAGGCCGCGCCCGAGGCGCTTTACACCGAAGGCGACGGCGCGTTCGAGTTCGCCCGCACGGCAAGCCGGCTGGCCGAGATGCGCTCCGCCGACTACCTCGCGCTGCCCCACCGTGGCGGCGCCGGCTGATGTGCTAGTCTTGGGCGAACCCGTGAGGAGGCCGGCGATGGCTGGAGACGCGAGCGGGCGTCGCATCGTCCCGACCGGCGCGATCGAGCTCGGCCCCTACGACATGGAAGGGCCGGTGCAGCCGGACATGTCGGCAGTCTACCTGAGCTACGACAAGGTCGCCGCCGAGGGCGTCTACCTGATGCGCATGGACCCGGGCGCCGCCACCATCGCGCACGAGCATCTGGGCTTCGAGGACTTCCTGATCCTGGAGGGTGAAGTCATCGAGAGCGACGGCACCGTGCTGCGCGCGGGCGACGTGGTGTCGTACGCGCCGGGCACGCGCCACAACTCGCGCACCACGACGGGCTGCACGCTGATCGGGTTCGACTGGAAGCCCAGGAGCGGCGCGCGATGACCGATCTCGACCTTGCGTTCACCTCGGCGGCCGAGCTCGCCCAACGGATACGAACGAAGAAACTGTCGCCCGTGGTCGTCGTCAAGAACGCGCTCGAACGCATCGAGGCGGTCAACGCGCGGCTCAACTGCTTCTGCTTCGTCTACCCGGACGAGGCGCTGGCGGCGGCGCGCGACGCCGAACGGGCGGTCATGCGGGGCGATCCGCTCGGCCCGCTCCACGGGGTGCCGATCGCCATCAAGGACCTGACGCCGACCAAGGGTAAGCGCACGACCATGGGCTCGCGAATTTACGAGCACTGGGTGCCGGATCGCAGCGCGCTGATCGTCGAGCGCCTGCTCGCCGCCGGGGCGATCCTGATCGGCAAGACGATGACGCCCGAGTTCGCCCACTCGAGCTTTACCCAGAGCCCGCTATGGGGGGTGACGCGCAACCCGTGGGACACGGGGCGCACGCCCGGCGGCTCCTCCGGCGGCTCGGGCGCCGCGGTCGCCAGCGGCTGCGTGCCGCTGGCGGAGGGCACCGACATGGGCGGTTCGGTGCGCATCCCGGCGTCCCTCTGCGGCCTGGTCGGGATGAAGCCGAGCCTCGGGCGCATCCCCATGGACATCCTGCCCAGCGTGTTCGACGGCATCTCGCACTTCGGCCCGCTCGCCCGCACCGTGGACGATGCGGCGCTGTTCCTGGCGGCGGCTCAGGGCCCGAGCGACGCCGATATCCAGTCCATCGTGCCCGGGCTCAGGATGCCGAAGCGCGTGCCGGCCTCGATCAAGGGGCTCAGGCTCGCGCTCGACGTCGATCTCGGCATGTTCGACGTCGATCCGGAGGTCGAAAGCCTGGTGCGCGCCGCGGCCAAGGCGCTCGAGGCCAAGGGCGCCACGGTCGAGGAGGTCGACCTGGGCTGGACGCCAGAGACACGCGAGGCCTGGTACGTGCTGTGGCAGGTGTTCATGGCCGCCTACTTCGGCCATCACCTGAAGGAATGGCGCGCTCGCATGGACCCCAACGTGGTCGCCCAGATGGACGCCGGGTTCAAGGTCTCGGGCGTCGATTACAAGCGCACCGAGATCGTGCGCACCGAGCAATGGCGCAAGCTCGCCCGCGTATTCGAGCGGTTCGACGCGCTCCTTTGCCCGACCATGGCGCGCCCAGCGCCCGAGGTCACCAAGTCCGACGCGGACTTCGGGCACCTGAACGCGGCGGGCAAGATCGTCGCGCTCGACATGACCGAAGGGTTCAACAACGTGCCGCAGTGCCCGGTGCTCAGCGTGCCCGCCGGATTCACCCACGGCGGCCTGCCGGTCGGGATGCAGATCGTCGGCCGGCGCTTCGACGACCTCGGCGTGCTGCGCATCGGCCGGGCGCTCGAAAAGGCGCGGCCGTGGGCGCAGCGCCGCCCGCCGCTGTGACGCCGGCCAGGCGCAAGGCCCGGGTCGCCGACGACGCGCGCGTCTATGCCATCGGCGACATCCACGGCCGAGCCGACCTGCTGGCCGAGCTGCACGGGCGCATCCGGGCCGACGCCGCCGCCCATCCGGCCGCGCGACGCGCGATCGTCTACCTGGGCGACTACGTCGATCGTGGGCCCGATTCACGCGGCGTCGTCGAGACGATCCTGGAGGCGCCGCTCGAAGGTTTCGACGCCGTCCGCCTGCGCGGCAACCACGAAGACCTGATGCTGGAGTTCCTCGACGACGTGGCCGGCGCGGTCAACTGGTTCTTCAACGGCGGGCTCGCCACGCTGGCGAGCTACGACGTCGAGCCGCGCACCGGCGCGGGGGCGTCACGCCCCGCCCACGAGCTCCAGCAGGAGTTCCGCCGTGCCCTGCCGGCGCGCCACCTGGAGTTCTTCCGCGAACTCGCGGTCAGCCACCGCGAAGGCGACTACCTGTTCGTCCACGCCGGCATCCGTCCGGGCGTGGCCTTGGACGGCCAGGACCCGCACGACCTGATCTGGATCCGCGATGCCTTCCTGGCGAGCCGCGCGGACCACGGGTTCGTCGTGGTGCACGGCCACTCGATCCGCCCGGAACCCGAGGACACGGGCAACCGCATCGGCATCGACACCGGGGCCTACGCGACCGGCGTGCTGACGTGCCTCGTGCTCCAGGGCGGCGAGCGTCGCTATCTGCAGACGGGCTGAACGCGGCTATGGCGCCGGCAGCGGCGGCGGGGCGTCGGTGACGCTGGCCAGGAACAGCAGCAGGTCGGCGCGATCCTCGGCCGACTTGACCCCGGCGAACGTCATCTTGGTGCCCGGCGCGTAGGTCTTGGGGCTGGCGAGGTACGCATCGAGCTCCTCGTAGGTCCAGGTGCCCCCGAGCTCCGCGATCGCCGCCGAATAGGCGAACTCGGCCGCCTGTGCGCGTGCCGCCCCGACGATGTTGTGCAAGTTCGGGCCGACCTTGTTGGCGCCGCCGGCCTCGAAGGTGTGGCAGGCGCTGCACTTCTTGGCGACCTTCTCGCCATTGGCCTGATCCGCCGCGGCGAGCAGGGCGCCGAGCGAAACCGCGGCGCCCTCCGCCTCGCCCGTCGCGGCTTCGCCAGACGCCGCTTCGGCCGAAGTCGCTTCGCCTTCCGGCAGGTTCACGGCGTAGTGCAGCGTGCGTTCGGCGTCCTCGCCGTGCTCGGCGCCCGGCATCGGGTAGATACCGTCCACGATCATGCTGATCGCCCATAGCATCAGGAGCGAGCCGAGGACGGCACCGATCACCTTGTTGATATCAAATGCGCTCATGCGGCGGTCCATCCCGTGCGCTTGGGGGTCGCGAATCGGCGCCGGAGCGTAGCCACTTCACGGCACCGTGTCCAACGCACTATAAGGGTTGCGAATCAAGGCCTTCGAGGGAGGCAAGGTGAACCGCCCGAACGCCCCCGCGCTGCTGATCATTCCGGCCAGGATGGCGTCCACCCGGCTGCCCGGCAAGCCGCTGGCGGACCTCCACGGGACGCCGATGATCGTTCACGTCTGGCGTCGCGCCGTCGCGGCGGGCATCGGCCCGGTCGTCGTCGCCTGTGCCGACGCCGCGATCGCCGACGTGGTACGCCGGGCCGGCGGGCGGGCGGTTCTGACGCCGCCCGAACTGCCCTCGGGCTCGGACCGCATCTTTCACGCGCTCGGCGAGATTGACCCCGAAGGCGCGCACGACCTGGTGGTGAACGTCCAAGGCGACCTACCGACGCTCGAGCCGGAGCTGCCGCGGGCCGCGCTCGCGGCGTTGACGGCGAGCGGCGCGGACATCGCGACACTCGTGGCGCCGATCGCCCGGCCAGAGGAGGCGGACGCCGAAAATGTGGTCAAGGCCGTGGTCGCCTGGCCGTCGTCGGGTGGGCCGGGCCGCGCGCTATGGTTCACGCGCGCCCGGGCGCCCTGGGGCGAGGGCGAGGTGCTGCACCACATCGGGCTCTACGCTTATCGCCGCGCCGCGCTCGCGCGCTTCGTCGCCCTGCCGCCGAGCCCGCTCGAGCGGCGCGAGCGGCTGGAACAGTTGCGCGCGCTCGAGGCCGGCATGACCATCGCGGTCGCTCGCGTTGACACCGAAATGTTCGATGTCAATACTCCGGCCGATCTCGAACGGGCGCGCCGGCTGCTTGCGCCCGCCCACCCCGTCGAACAGCCACGCTGAATCCTGTGCCCAACATCGCCTTTCAAGGGCAACCCGGCGCCTATTCGCATCTGGCGTGCCGCGAGGCCTATCCCGGCCACGCGCCGCTCGCTTGCGAATCGTTCGAGGACGCGTTCGAGGCCGTCGCACAGGGCCGCGCCGAGCTCGGCATGATCCCGATCGAGAACTCGCTGGCCGGGCGGGTCGCCGACGTCCACCACCTGCTGCCGGAGACGGAGCTGCACATCGTCGCCGAGCACTTCCAGGCGGTGCGCCACTGCCTGCTCGCGCCCAAGGGCGCCCGCAAGGCGGACATCCGCCACGTCCATTCCCACGTCCATGCGCTGGGCCAGTGCCGCCGCTACATCCGCGACAACCGGCTTGTCGCGCACGTCCACGCGGACACGGCGGGCGCCGCGGCCGACGTGGCCAAGTCGGGCGACCCGTCGCAGGCCGCGATCGCCTCGCGCCTCGCCGCCGAGACCTACGGGCTCGACATCGTCGACGAGGCGATCGAGGACGCGCACCACAACACCACGCGCTTCATCGTGCTGGCGACCGAGCCGGCCGATCCGGACCCGGAAACCGTCGCGGTCATGACCTCGTTCGTGTTCCAGGTGCGCAACGTTCCGGCGGCGCTCTACAAGGCGCTCGGCGGCTTCGCCACGAACCGGGTCAACATGGTGAAGCTGGAAAGCTACATGCTCGACGGCAGCTTCTCGGCGACGCTGTTCTACGCCGACATCGAAGGCCATCCCCAATCGCCCTCGGTCCGCCTGGCCTTCGAGGAACTCGGCTTCTTCTCGCGTCGGGTCAAGATGCTCGGCGTCTACCCCCAGCACCCGTTCCGCCAGCGTCAGGCCTGAGGCTCCCGGCCGAGCCAGTCCTCGACCAGGTGGCGGGCGATCGAATGGGGGCGCGGCAGGCGAAAGCCGAGCGCCGCGTGATCGCGGACCTCGGCCCGGGTCAGCCAGCGGGCCTCGGCGATTTCCACGCCGTCGATGACCAGACGGTCCGTCGTCGCCTCGGCGGTGAACCCGATCATCATCGAGAGCGGGAACGGCCACGGCTGCGACGAGTGGTAGACGACCTCGCGGAGCGGCACGCCCACTTCCTCCATGACTTCGCGCGCCACCGCCTCCTCCAGGCTCTCGCCCGGCTCGACGAACCCCGCGAGCGTCGAATAGATCGGATCGACCCACGACTTCTGGCGGCCGAGCAGGCAGCGCTCGCCGTACGTGACGAGCATGATCACCGCCGGGTCGGTGCGCGGGAAATGGATCGCGCCGCACGCCGCGTCGGTGCATGCGCGCACATGGCCGCCCTCGCGCACCTCGGTCGGCGCGCCGCACGCCCCGCAGTAGCGGTGCCGCTGGTGCCAGGTGACGAGCGCGCGCGCGTGCGCGAGCACCGCCGCCTGGTCGCGCGGCAGGGTGCCGCCGATCGCCCAAAGGTCCGCGGGCTCGGCCGACGGGCCGAGCGCGCGCACGCGATCTTCCTCGAGGTGCGAGAGATCGAGCGCGAAATGCGCGGCACCGCCCTCGATACCGAGGAACAGCGCGCTCGCCCCGTCGGCGATCAGCTCCGCCGCCGCGGCGGCGCCCAGCCGCACGGCCGCCGCCGCCTCGCCCACGGTCACCAGGCTCCGCGAACGCCACACGGGCACGAACCGGCTGCCCGGGTCGCTCAGGCGCTCGGCCAGCCACGCGGCATCGGCGCGGCGGTGCCCGGCGCGATCGAGCGGGCTGCCGGCGAAGACGTTGACCTTCCACATGGCCGGGAAGGTGGCATGAGCTTCGCCTCGGCGTCCACGGCGGCGGGGTTGCATTCGCCGGCTGGCGCGCCGATAGTCGGATCGGGAGGTTGGCGCGGACGGAAGGGCTCGCCAACCCGGTCAGGTCCGGAAGGAAGCAGCCGTAACGGGTGCATTCCGGGTCGTCTGCCAGCCTCCTACCCAGGTTCCCGTATCCTGACCAGCAGATGCCCGACACCGAATCGACGCCGCCTTATCGCGTGTTGGCGCGCAAGTACCGGCCGGCGACGTTCGCCGGCCTGATCGGCCAGGACGTGCTGGTGCGGACCCTGACCAACGCGTTCCAGGGCGAGCGGGTCGCCGCGGCGTATCTGCTGACCGGGGTGCGCGGCGTCGGCAAGACCACCGCGGCGCGCGTCATCGCGCGCGCGCTCAACTGCATCGGTCCCGACGGCACGTTGACGCGGCCGACCGCCGAGCCGTGCGGCGTCTGCGAGCACTGCCGCGCCATCGCCGAGGACCGTCACGTCGACGTGATCGAGATGGACGCGGCCAGCCGCACCGGAATCGACGACGTGCGCGAGCTCATCGATGGCATGCGCTACCTGCCGGCCATGGCGCGGTTCAAGGTCTATGTCATCGACGAGATCCACATGCTGTCCGAGAAGGCCTTCAACGCCCTGTTGAAGACCCTCGAGGAACCGCCGCCCCACGTCCGCTTCGTGTTCGCCACCACCGAGGCGCGCAAGGTGCCGGTGACGGTCGTGTCGCGCTGCCAGCGCTTCGACCTGCGCCGGGTCGATGCCGACGTGCTGGCCCAGCACTTCGCGCGGATCGCGAGCCTCGAGAACGCGGACGTGACGCCCGAAGCGATCCGCCTGATCGCGCGCGTGGCCGATGGTTCGGTGCGCGATGGCTTGTCCCTGCTCGACCAGGCGATCGCCCACGGCGCCGGCCGGGTGGACGAGGCGGCGGTGCGCGCCATGCTGGGGCTGGCCGACCGCACCGCCGTGTTCGATCTGCTCGAGGCGGTGCTCGGGGGCCGCGTCGCCGAGGCGTTGGTCGAGCTCCGCCGCCAATACGACGCGGGCGTCGACCCGCTGGCGGTCGTGCAGGACCTGCTCGAGCTCGTGCATTGGATCACGCGCGTAAAGGTCGTGCCCGAGGTCGCGCGCGACCCCGCCGTCCCGGAGGCCGAGCGGGTTCGTGGCGCCGCCATGGCCGCGAAGCTCGCCATGCCGGTGCTGGCGCGCGCCTGGCAGATGCTGCTCAAGGGCCTGGGCGAGGCACGACAGGCGCCCTCGGCGCTCGGCGCGGTCGACATGGTGCTGGTGCGGCTGGCCTACGTGGCCGATCTGCCCCCGCCCGGGGCGCTCGTTGCCGGCGACGGCGGCACCGGCGCGACGGCGCCGGCGCCGCGCCGCGCACCGGCCGGATCGACGGGCGCCCGCGCCGTCCAGCCCGCGCCGGCGCCCCAAGCGATATCCGAACCGGCGCCCGAACGGCCGCCGACGCTCAACAGCTTCGCCGACTTCGTCGCGCTGGCCGAGGCCCGACGCGAACCTCGTCTGGCCACGCTGCTCCGTCGCTACGTCCGGATCATCCGGTTCGAGGACGGGCAACTCGAGTTCCAGTTGGCCGAGGGCGCGCCCGACGATCTCGCGCACTTGATCGAGGACCGGCTGCGCCGCTGGACCTCGCGCCGCTGGATCGTGGTCGTGGCGACCGCGCCGGGCGCCCCGACGCTGGCCGAGCAGCGGGCGGCGGAGTTGGCCGTGCGCATCGCCCAGGCGGCGCGCGAACCGCTGGTCGCCGCCGCGCTCGAGGCCTTTCCCGGCGCCACGATCACCGAGGTTCGACCGAGCACCGCGCCACCAGGGGACGACCGCGCATGACCAACATCGGCAAGATGCTCAAGCAGGCTCAGCAGCTCCAGGAGCGCATGGGCGCGATGCAGGGCGAGCTCGCCGGCAGGACGGTCGAGGGTGTCTCCGGCGGCGGCATGGTGCGGGCGACGATGACCGGGAAGGGCGAGCTCACGTCGCTCAAGATCGAGCCCGGCGTCATCGACCCGGCCGAACCGACGCTGCTCGAGGACCTGGTGATCGCCGCGGTCAACGACGGGCGCGCCAAGGTCGAACGCCTGGTGGCCGAGGAGATGGCCAAGCTGGCCGGTGGCCTGCCGCTGCCGCCCGGCATGAAGCTGCCGTTCTAGCCCGGGACATGGGCGGGCCGGAGATCGAGCAACTGACGGCGCAGCTCGCCAAACTGCCGGGGCTCGGACCGCGCTCGGCCCGGCGGTTGGTGCTGCACCTACTGGAGCACCGCGCGGTGCTGCTCGAGCCTCTGGCCGCGGCCTTGCGCGCCGCCGCCGAGCGTGTGCGTTCGTGCGCCACGTGCGGCAACCTCGACACCGAGGATCCTTGCGTCATCTGCCGCGACGAGCGCCGCGATGGCACCGTCATCTGCGTCGTCGGGGGCGTGGCGGACCTGTGGGCGATGGAACGCACCGGCGCCTTCCGCGGCCGCTACCACGTGCTGGGGGGCGTGCTCTCGGCGCTCGACGGCGTCGGGCCCGAGGACCTGGCGATCACGAACCTGGTGGCGCGCGCCCGCGGTGGCGGCGTGCGGGAAATCATCCTGGCGCTGGGCGCGACGGTCGAAGGCCAGACCACGGCGCACTACATCGCCGAACGCCTCGACGACACGGGCGTCGCCGTCACCAGGATCGCGCACGGCGTGCCCGTGGGCGGCGAGATCGAATACCTCGACGAGGGTACCCTGGCCGCCGCCCTGGGCGCCCGGCGCGCGCTCTGAGGCGGGGTCAGCCGGCGGTTTCGACCGCGACGACGTTGAGCACCGTGTTGTCCACCGCGGTCACGCGGACGCGGGCCCCGCCCGACAGGTCAGGGCCGGCCACCTTCCACGTGGTATCGTCGACGCGCAGCTTGCCGACGCCATTGGCGATCGGCTCGTCGAGCGTGAACACCCGCCCGATGTACTGCTCGCCCCGCCGGTTGAGCGTCGGCTCGTCGGTCGCCGCAGGCGGATGGCGCCGCCGGTAGCCGCGCCAGACGACGATGCTGCCGACCGACAGGAAAGCGAAAACGAGAAGCTGGAACTCGAGCGCCATGGCGGGCACGGCCACGAGAATCGCGCCGACGACCGCGGCGGCGATGCCCATCCACAGCATGAACGCGCCGGGTGCGAACACCTCGAGGATGATCAGCACGGTCCCCAGCACCCACCAGTGCCAGTATTCGACGGGCGCCTCGGCGATCATCGCGGCTCGCTCCGCCCTCCGCCGAACGCCTGCCTGGCGATCTCGGCGATGCCGCCGATGGCGCCGATGACGCTGCCGGCCTCGACCGGCAGCATCAGCACCTTCTGGTTCGGCGCGACGGCCAGCTTGGCCAGGGCATCGATGTATTTCTGGGCGACGAAATAGTTGATCGCCTGGATGTTGCCCTTGGAGATCGCCTCGGACACCACCTGGGTCGCCTTGCCCTCGGCCTCGGCCGAGCGCTCGCGCGCCTCGGCGTCGCGGAACGCCGCCTCGCGCCGCCCTTCGGCCTCGCGGATGGTGGCCTCTTTCTCGCCCTCGGCCTTGAGGATTTGCGAGCGCTTGACGCCCTCGGCCTCGGTGACCACGGCACGGCGCTCCCGCTCGGCCTTCATCTGGCGGGCCATGGAATCGATCAGGTCCTGGGGCGGCGCGATGTCCTTGATCTCGATGCGCGTCACCTTCATGCCCCACGGCGTCGTCGCCTCGTCGACCACCGTCAAGAGCTTGGCGTTGATCATGTTGCGCTCGGACAGCAACTGGTCGAGCGCCATCGAGCCCATGACCGTGCGCACGTTGGTCATGGTCAGGTTGAGAATTGCGTTTTCGAGGTCGGTCACCTCGTAGGCCGCCTTGGCGGCGTCGACGACCTGGAAGAATACGACGCCGTCGACCCGTACCACCGCGTTGTCCTGGGTGATGACGTCCTGGGACGGCACTTCGAGCACGGTCTCGCGCATGTTGATACGCGCGCCGACGCGATCGATCATCGGCACGATCATCCCGAGCCCGGGCCGCAGCGTGTGGGTGTAGCGGCCGAACCGCTCGACCGTCCATTCGGCGCCCTGGGGCACGATCTTGATGCCGGACCACAGCATCACGACGGAAAGGATGACGATGAACCCGGCGAAGATCAGAAATCCGTCCAGCATGGCGATGCCCCCATTGCCCCCGTCACGGCCGATGCCCGGCGTGATCGAACCACTCTAACCCATCACCGCCGCCCTGGCACGCCCGGGGCGCGAGCCTAGGCGCGCGGGCGCACCTGGTCGAGCCCGTCGGCTTCGCCCGCCGTGACGCAGATGCTGGCGAGCGTACGTTCCTCGTCGTAGGGCCACGGCCGGCCACGGTGCATGGTCGCGCGCTCGTCCCACACCAGCACGTCGCCCGGCCGCCAGCGGTGGCTGAGGACGTACGTGTCCCGGGTCGCGAACGCGACCAGTTCATCGACCAGCGCCGTACCCTCGGCTGCGTCCAGGCCCTCGACCGCGCAGACGTGCGAGGCGACGTAAAGCGCCTCGCGGCCGTTGACGGGGTTGCGCCAGAGCGCGCGCCAGCACTGGTCCGTCCACATGGTGAACAGCTCCTGCGTGGCGAGCTCGGCCGAGATCTTGGCCCGCGAGTGGGCGTAGCGGTGCCGGAACACGGCGTCGCGCGCCCTGGACTTGAGCGCCTCCGGCATGTCCGTCCAGGCGGCGCGGGTCGAGACGAACTCGGACTCGCCGCCCAGCGAGGACACGACGCGGGCCGCCAGGATGTTGGCCAGGGCCGGCGTCGGCAGGAACGTGCTGTCCGTGTGCCAGAGTTGATTGGCCTTGAGGTTGAGGACGTGGGGATCGTCCGCGGGCGCGATCGAGGCGTCATCCCGCCGGTTGCTGACGTTCGACATGACCGGGCTTGGGCCGTTGGCGCCACGCGAACGGTCCTCGATCGGCCCGAACAGCGCCCCGAACGCCATTTGCGCCTCGTCGTCCAGGTCCTGGCCGCGGAACAGCAGCAGCGAATGCTCCTCGAACGCGGCGCGAATCTCCGGATAGCCGGACTCGGCCGTGACCCGGCGCAAGTCGACCCCGTGGGCCTCGACCCCGAAGCGCGGGTGCAGCGACGTCGTGCGCATGGCGATCATTCTCCGGTCGAGCATCGGGCCGCCGAAGGGCAACGTCAAGCGGCCGGGTCGTCCCCCGCCTCGATGATCTCGCCCTCGATGGTGTCGGCGGCCTTCAGGGCATGGACCTGGAACACC
The DNA here is from genome assembly GCA_964530335.1 of uncultured Rhodospirillaceae bacterium. Classification (GTDB taxonomy): domain Bacteria; phylum Pseudomonadota; class Alphaproteobacteria; order SP197; family SP197; genus VGDP01. The sequence continues at coordinate 23,735 of CAZGYG010000025.1, forward strand.
GGCAGGTCCGCCGGCAAAGGGCGGTCCCCCGCCGGCCGCACACCCATTTTCAGCAGGGCCTTGGCTCGCGGCAGCAGGCGCGCGTTGATCGAGGCGGCGAGCTTCGCGAAGCTTTCGGATGCGGTCTGTAGGCCGCGCCCGACCTTTCCGGCGTGATCGAGCGCGACCCGGATCGCTTCGAGCAATTGGCTCGTCGCCTCGACGATCTCGCGCTGGTTTTCCGCCTGTTTGCCGATGTCCAGTTGGACCCGGGCCATGCCGATGTAGCCTTGCAGGCCGATTGGCCCGGACACCAGTATGTGAGACCGCGCGGCTTGGGCCAAGAAGGAGGGGTCGGCGCGCACGACGCGCTCCACCGCGGCTTCGCTCGGCAGGCACATGACGGTCAAGGCGCGCTGGATGTCCGCGTCGCGCCCGGCTCGCCGGCACATCTCGACCACGGCGGCGCGATAATCCCTGGCGGTGAGCCCCTTCAGGTGCTCCTTCATGGTCCGGACCAGGTTGCCCTGGGCCTCGGCCTCGGTTTCCTGGCCCTCGGCCTCGGGCGGATCCATGAGGAACTTCGAAGCCTTGCTGTCGATGATCATGACCGCGCTGCCGGGCAGAAAAACCACCGCGTCGGGGCGCAGGGAACCTTCCTCGCCCCACGCGGCGAACTGCATGATGAAGTCGCGGCCGGGTTCGAGCCCGAGTGACTTCAAGGAATTCTCCAAACCGATCTCGCCGAACTGTCCGGCCCCGCCCGGCGAGGTCAGGGCCCGCATGACCCCTTCGATCATTTCGCCGCGGCGGGTCACTTCACCGTCCAGCGCCGCCACGGTCTGGACCAGCTTTTCGAACTGTTCGGACACCTGTTTGGCCGTCGCCTTGGTGTGTTCCTCGGCGTGGCGACGCGCCGTTTCGGTCTCCTGCTTGTGGTCCGCCAGAAGCTTGGTCGACAGTTCCGCCGAGGTCTGCAAAACCGCCGACTTAGCCGAGGCCAGGAACTCCTCTTTCAGTTTTTGCCAATCGTCCAAGGACCGCTTGGCCTGGTCCAGTTCCTGAAGCGCGAGCGCCTTGTCGCGCGATGCCTCGGCCGCGCCGCGCTCGGATTCCTCGCGCCGCTGCGTCTCGGCAAGGACGGAGGTACGCAATTCGGTAACAGCGCTCGTGGCCGCATCGCGATCAGCCTCCGCCCTGGTCTGGGCGACGAGCCCGCGTTCCGCCAGAGCCCGGGCCTCCGCCGCCGCCCTATCGCGGGTCTCACCCGTGTCACCGAGGCGGGCGTTCTCGCCTCTGAGCGCCGCGAGCCGCGTCCACAGAACGGCGGCGATCATGGCGGCGGCCACGGCGAGGGCGAGCGCCAGAGCGGCCGCCCAGACGGGAAGCGTGACCTCGTTCACGACGACCGATTCCGGCGCGGGGCGCTCGGGCCGTCGCCTTGACGCTTCGTGAAGGCTCGATTACGTACCATTTTCCACAGGTAGCACCACTCCGCGCCGCAGCAAAGACCGCCGCCCATGGCCCAGCTTTCCGTCATCGTCGCGCCGGACCCCCGGCTCAAGGTGCGTTCGTCGCCGGTCGGCACCGTCGACTCCCAGGTGCGCCGGCTGATGGACGACCTCCTGGAGACGATGTACGCCGCGCCCGGCATCGGGCTGTCGGCGGTCCAGGTCGGCGTGCCCAGGCGCGTGCTCGTGGTCGACGTGGCGCGCGACGACGAGGAGCCCAAGTCGGTCCGCCTCGCCGACCCGGTCATCCTGTGGCGTTCGGAGGACGTGGCCGTCTACGAGGAGGGCTGTCTTTCGCTGCCCGAGCACTACGCCGAGGTCGAGCGTTCCGCGCGCCTGCGCGTGCGCTTCCTCGATCACGACAACCGGCCGGTCGAGCTCGAGGCCGAAGGCCTGCTCGCCACCTGCCTGCAGCACGAGATCGACCACCTCGAGGGCGTGCTGTTCGTCGACCGCATCTCGGCGCTCCGCCGCAACATCATCCTGCGCAAGCTCGCCAAGGCGAAGAAGGCCAGGGTCAAGGCCTCGGCCTGAGCAGGCATGCCGTGGCGCGGCTCACGCTCGTCATCATGGGCACCGCGGCGTTCGCCGTGCCGAGCCTCGAGGCCGTGCTCGGGGCGGGGCACCGGGTCGCCGCCGCCTACAGCCAGCCGCCGCGACCCGCCGGACGCGGCATGGCGGCGCGACCGACGCCGCTCGCCCAGGCGGCGATGGACCGCGGCCTAGGCGTACTCACCCCCGAATCGCTCGACGATCCGGCCGAACTCGAGACCCTGGCGCGTCTCGCGCCCGATGCCATCGTGGTCGTCGCCTACGGGCTGATCCTGCCCAAGTCGGTGCTCGCCGTGCCGCGCCTCGGCTGCCTCAACGTCCATCCTTCCTTGCTGCCGCGCTGGCGCGGCGCGGCCCCGGTCGCGCGCGCGATCGAGGCGGGGGACGCTGAAACCGGCGTCACGATCATGCTCATGGACGAAGGCCTCGACAGCGGTCCCATCCTTTCGGCGGAGCGCGTGCCCGTGCCCGCCGACGCGACCACGCCTTCGCTCGAAGCGGACCTTGCCGGGCGCGGGGCGCGTCTGCTGGCCCTTGCGCTCGACGGCCTCGCGGCGGGTACGCTCGTGCCCCGGCCGCAGCCGGAACAGGGCGCCAGCTACGCCCGCAAGCTCAAGCGCGCCGAAGCGCGGCTCGACTGGTCGCAACCGGCGGACGTGCTCGAGCGGCGGGTGCGGGCGTTTCAGCCGTGGCCGGGCGCGCACGCCGTGCTCGGCGGCCTGATGATCAAGGTGCTCGTGGCCGAGGTCGCGACCGGCGCGGCGGCGCCGGGCACGCTGCTCGACGATGGCTTGACCGTCGCCTGCGGCACGGGCGCGTTGCGCCTGGTGCGCGTGCAGCGCCCGGGCCGGCCGGCGACCGATGGCGCGGCGTTCCTGCGCGGGGCCCGGCTCCGCCCCGGCGCCCGGTTCGCCTGATGCCACGCTATCGGCTCGTCCTCGAATACGACGGCCAGGGGTTTGCCGGCTGGCAGCGACAGGCCAACGGGCCTTCGATCCAGCAGGCGCTGGCGGACGCGGTATTCGCGTTCTGCGGCGAGCGCGGCGTGCCGGTGGGCGCCGGGCGCACCGACGCGGGCGTCCACGCACTCGGCCAGGTCGCCCACCTCGACCTTGGCGCCGACTGGCCGGACGAAACCGTGCGCGCGGCGCTCAACTTCCACCTCAAGCCACGGCCGATCGCGGTCATCCGGGCGGCGCGGGCCAGCGATGACTTCCACGCCCGTTTCGACGCCATCGAACGGCGCTACCTCTACCGCATCGTCAACCGGCGCGCGCCGCTCGCGCTGGCGCGCGGCCGGGCCTGGCACGTGACGCGGCCGCTCGACGCGGCGGCTATGGCGGACGCGGCCGAGGTGCTGGTCGGCCGGCACGATTTCTCGAGCTTCCGCGACGCGGATTGCCAGGCCCGCTCGCCGCTCAAGACGCTCGCGGCGCTCGAGGTCGAGCGCGACGGCGCGGAACTTCGCGTCCACGCCCGCGCCCGCTCGTTCCTGCACCGCCAGGTGCGGGCCATGGTCGGCACGCTCGAATGGGTCGGCGAAGGCAGGTGGACCCGGGCCGATGTCGCGCACGCGCTCGCCCGGCGTGACCGCGCCGCGGCAGGGCCCACCGCCCCGGCGCAGGGGCTCTACCTGGCGGCCGTCGTCTATCCGAGGGAACTAATCGAAGACACCGAACAGCGCGCCGATGGCGATGCTGCTGACCACATCGACGGCGACGAAGGTGGCGGCGAGCCACCCGTTGGTCCTTAAGGCGACGCGGGTCGTGAACCATTCGACGGTGAACAGGTAGAGCAGCAGCGGCAGGAAGATCAAGCCGAGTGGACTGTCCGCTCGCGCCACGGTGCCAACCAGGGCCGCGATCGCGTGCGCGATCAGCGACATCCAGTTCAGGGCGATGACGTAAGGCACATAACGCGCGGACAAGCCGAAGGCGCGCGTCAGGAACACCGCGGCGACCGGCATGAACAACCAGACGAGCAGGTACGTCGCGACCTCGGCCAGCGGCCCGGCGCCGCCGGGTTCGGCCGGCGCCGGAGCGGTGACGTTGGCGAGCAGCATGAACGGCACGCCGAGCACGATGACGGCGAAGGAGCGCCAGAATCCCTCGATCGACTGGTCGAAGCGATCGATCCCGCTCGCGTCGAACTTGAACAGGCGGAGCGCCGCGCCCAGGGCTTGAATGATCCCCGGCACGGGGTACCGCCTCAGCCGGCGAAGAAACGGTCAAGCACGCCGGCGTAGATCGCGGTCAGCGCCGCCAGATCGGCCAGGGTCACGTGCTCGTCCACCTTGTGCATGGTGCGGCCGACCAGCCCGAGCTCGGCCACGGGGCAGACGTCCTTGATGAAACGCGCGTCCGAGGTGCCGCCGCCGGTGCCGAGCACGGGTTGGACACCGGTTACGGTTCGCGCCGCGTCGGCGAGGATGGCGCTGAGCCGCCCGGGCGGCGTCAGGAACGATTCGCCCGAGAGGGTAACGGATAGCTCGTGCTTGCCGGCCAGTTCGCCGCAAGTCGCGCGCAGCCAGCGCTCCACATCGGCGCCGGTGTGCCGGTCGTTGAAGCGGACGTTGAACGCGGCGCGCGCCTCCGCCGGGATCACGTTGGTCGCCGGGTTGCCGACGTCGATCGACGTCAAGGTCAGCGTCGAGGGCTCGAAGTGCTCGGTGCCGTCGTCGAGCCGGGTCTCGACGAGACGTGTGAGAGCGCGGACCAGACGCGGCAGCGGATTGTCGGCGAGTTGGGGGTAGGCCGCGTGCCCCTGGGTTCCCATCACGCGGAGTCGGCCGTTGAGGCTGCCGCGCCGGCCGATCTTGATGGTGTCGCCGAGGCGCGCCACGCAGGTCGGTTCGCCGACCACGCAGGCATCCAGCCGTTCGCCCCGCTCGGCCAGCCAGCCAAGTACCTTGCGCGTGCCGTTGACCGCCACGCCTTCCTCGTCGCCGGTGAGCAGCACGCTGATCGAGCCGCCGAAGCCAGGGCCGCGGGCCGCGAGAAACCGCTCGACCGCGGCGACGAAGCAGCCGACCGCGCCCTTCATGTCGACCGCGCCCCGGCCCCACAGGGCCTCGCCCTCGACCTTGGCGCCGAACGGATCGCTGCGCCACGCGCCGGCGTCGCCGACCGGCACCACGTCGGTATGGCCGGCGAAGCAGAAGTTCGGCGCCGCCGTGCCGACCCGGGCGTAGAGGTTGTCGACGGGCGGCGCGCCATCCTCGGCGAAGCCGAGCCGATGGCAGACGAAGCCCAGCGCTTCGAGCCGGCCGGCGACGACACCGAGCGCGCCGTCGTCCGCCGGCGTCACGCTGCGGCAGCGTATGAGCTCCGCCGTCAGGGCTACGGCCGTTTCGGCCACGGTCAATCCCTGAGCAGTTCGTTGATCGAGGTCTTGGCGCGGGTGCGCTCGTCGACCCGCTTCAGGATCACCGCGCAGTAGAGCGCCGGCTCGCCCGGCGTCTTGCCCGGCAGGGTGCCCGGCACGACCACCGCGTAGGCGGGAACGCGACCGTAGCTGACCGCGCCCGTGGCCCGATCGACGATCTTGGTCGAGGCGCCGATGAACACGCCCATCGACAGCACAGCGCCGGTTTCGACCACGACGCCCTCGACGACCTCGGAGCGTGCGCCGATGAAGCAGTCGTCCTCGACGATCACCGGGTTCGCTTGCAACGGTTCGAGCACGCCGCCGATGCCGGCGCCGCCCGAGATGTGGCAGTTCTTGCCAATTTGCGCGCAGCTCCCGACGGTGGCCCAGGTATCGACCATGGTGCCGCTGTCGACGTAGGCGCCGACGTTGACGAAGCAGGGCATCAGGATCGCGCCCGGCGCGACGTATGCGGAACGGCGCACGACGCAATCGGGTACGGCGCGGAACCCGGCGGCGCGGAAACGCGCGGCGTCCCAGCCGTCGAACTTGTTGCGCACCTTGTCGAACCATACCCCCCGTTCGCCCGGCCCGCCGGGCACGACGGCCGATTCGGTCAGGCGGAACGACAGCAGCACCGCCATCTTGAGCCACTGGTGGACGCGCCACGCGCCGGCCACCTTCTCGGCGACCCGCAGTCGGCCCGCGTCGAGGCCATCGAGCACGGTCTCGACCGCGGCGCGGACCTCGTTCGGAGTGCCGGGGCCAAGGCTGTCGCGCTCGGCCCACGCCGCCTCGATGATCTCCTTGAGTGCGTCCTCGCCCATGGTCTCCCCTGTCGCGATCGAAGCCGGCCTAACCTAGCGGCGGACCCTGGCGTGTCAACGACGCCCGGCGCCGGGCGACCAGGACCTCGAGCCAGGCCGCGAGATCGTCCGTGGCGTGGTGGACGTGGGCGCCGTCCGCGCCCTCGCCGCCCCAGGCGCTGTCGGTGCGCACCCAGACCGTCGTCATGCCCAGCGCGTGCGCGGGTTCCAGGTTGCGCGCGATGTCCTCGAACAGGGCCGCGCGGCGCGGGTCGAAATCGTAGCGCGCGACGAGCCGGGCGTAAGGCTCCGGGCGCGGCTTGGGCACGTAGTCCGAGGCGACGATGTCGAACACCGCCTCGAAGTGGTGCCACACGCCTAGCCGTTCGCACACGCGGAGCGCGTGCTCGACGGTGCCGTTGGTGAAGATCAGCTTGCGCCCCGGCAAGGCGTCCAGGGCGCGCTCGAGCCCGTCCGATCGCGGGATTGGCGAATAGTCGATGGCGTGGACGAAGTCGAGGAACACGTCGGGGTCGATGGCATGGCGCTCCATCAGGCCGCGCAGCGTCGTTCCATGGGCCCGGAAATAGGCCTTCTGCACTCGGCGGGCCTCGGCCGAGTCGACGCCGAGCAAGTCCTCGATGAACAGGCCAATCCGCCGGTCGACCTGGTCGAACAGGTTGTGGCGGGCGTGGTAAAGCGTGTTGTCCAGATCGAAGATCCAGACGTCAACGTGATCGAGCAGGGGTTCCGCCGGGCCGGTCATGCACCCAGGGTGGCCATGGCGCGGGGCCCTGGCAAGGCCGACATGGCCCGCCGGCGGGCAGTTTTCGGGGCCCGGTTAAGCCGAACTTAACGTCGAATGGGCCAGACTCGGGCCGAAAAACGCCGGGTCCCTAGCCATGGCCGAAGCCGTCGCCAACCTGGTCGACGCCGTCCGCATCGCCGCCGTGCGCGACGACTGGCGCGCGCTGGTGACCGCTCATCCCGGTCCGGCGCTGCTGCTGGACTCGTCCGGCTCGCCGTACCTGGCGAACGACCAGGCCGCCCCGTTCAGCCGGGCGCTCGACGCCGGCGGGCTGTCGGCGCTCAGGGAGCGGGCCGCCACGGTCGCCGGCAGCGGCGCCGGCGCGCGCCTCGAGGTCGAGCTCAACGGTCGCGCCTACGAGGTGGTGCTCGTGCCGTGGGGCCGTCCGGCCCGGGTCGTGGCCTTGTGCCGCGACGTTGGACGCGACCGTGACCTGCGTCGGGTCCTCATCGAATCGCGCCAGCGCTACAAGGACTTCGCCGCTTGCGCCAGCGACGTGCTGTGGGAGACCGGCCCGGATGGCCACTTCGCCTTCATATCGCCCGCGGGCGCGCTCGGTTTCTCCGCGGCGGAGCTGGTCGGGCGCGATCCGGCGCAGTTTCTCGACCCCGATGCACGACGGCCGATTCAGGACCCGTTCCGCGCCGACGTTCCCGTGATCGACCAGGAGTTGCGCCTGATCGGCGCGGGGGGCGTGCGGGCGTGCGTCGTCGCGTCGTCGCTGCCGGTGTACGGCGACGGTGGCGTCGCCGTCGGGGCGCGCGGCGTGTGGCGCGACGTGACCGCGGACCGCGCCCGCGAGGCCGAACTCCTCGCGCTCCGTCGGCGCGACCACGCGATCGCCCACGTCGTCGGCGCCATGCGCGAGGAGCCCGACGTCGGCGCCATGCTCGGGCAAGGGGCGGCGGCGCTGGTCGAAACCCTGGGCGCCTTGTTCGCCAGCGTCTATGTGCTCGGCCCCGGTGGGCTCGAACCGGCCGCCGCGGTCGGCGAGGAACCGGCGTGGCTGCCGCCGCTCGTCACCTCGCACCTCGATGCCGGAGCGACCGAGGGGACGCGCGATCTGGCCGGGGAAGGGATGGCGATCCTCACGGTCGCGTGCCGCTCGCGCGGGCGGCTCAACGGCGCGCTGTACCTGGGCTGCGCCGCGGGCACGCCGTGGTTCGACGACGAACGCGCCATCGTGCAAGGCGTCGCCGACGCGATCGGGCTGACGATCGACCAGGTGCGCGATCACCAGGCCATCCGGCGCCTGTCGCGCGTGGACGAGCTGACGGGGCTGTTGAATCGCCGTGCCTTCGCGGAGGAGCTGGGGCGCCGCGGCGCGCTGGCCGCTCGCCACGGCACGCCGGTGAGCCTCTTTTTCGTCGACCTCGACCATTTCAAGCAGGTCAACGATGACGGCGGGCACGCCGCCGGCGACGCGGCGCTGGCCGACGTGGCCCAGCTCGTCGCGGCGCAGTTCCGGCGCAGCGACGTCGTGGCCCGCCTGGGTGGCGACGAGTTCGCCGTCTGGTGCGACGACACCGCCGAGGCCGCTGCCCGGGCCAAGGCCGCCCGGCTGTGTCGCGCCGCCGCCGCGCTGCGCCGGCACAGCCGGCCTGGCTCGTCGTCGCTCGGCCTCTCGGTCGGCATCGCGACCCGCGCGGGCGAAGCGGCCGCCGATACCGAGGCCATGCTCGCCGAGGCGGACGCGGCGCTCTACGCGGCCAAGAGCACCGGCCGTGGCACGTTCGTCCACGCCGCCGATCTTGCCGGCACTACCGATACGACGAGGGACCAAGAGCCATGATGAAGCACCTGCTCGGCCGTGGCGACGCGATGGTGGAGTACGAGGAGTCCAAGGAGGTCGCGGGCGGCGACCACGTGCGCGCGCGCCGCAAGCTCGCGGCGCGCAGCGATGCCCGTCCGGAGATCCTGTATTACCTGGCGGAGGACGAGGATCCGAAGGTGCGTCGGGCGATCGCCGGCAATTCGGCGACGCCGCGCCAGGCCGACGCCGCGCTGGCCGACGACCGGGACGACGAGGTGCGCTGCGAGCTGGCCCGCAAGATCAGCCGGCTGGCTCCGGACCTCTCGGCGGACGCGGCGGACAAGGTCGCGCGGCTCACGCTCCAGGTGCTGGAAAAACTGGCGGCGGACCAGTTGCCCAAGGTTCGCCGCATCGTCGCCGACGAGATCAAGCGCTGCGACAACCTGCCGCGGGGCCTGATCCGCCGCCTGGCGCTCGACGCCGAGATCGTCGTCGCCGCGCCCGTGCTCGAGTACTCGCCGCTGCTGTCCGACCGGGACCTGCTCGAAATCATCTCCAGCGATCCGATACGCGGCGCCCTCGCGGCGATCTCCCGGCGCGCGCTGCTCGGGGACCACGTCGCCGAGGCGATCGTCGAAGGCGACGACGACGAGGCCGTCACCGACCTCTTGAGGAACCAGAGCGCGCAGATCCGCGAAGAGACGCTGGACCGCATCATCGATCGCGCGCCGCCCAGGGAGGCCTGGCACACGCCGCTGGTGCGGCGCGGCGAACTCAGTGTCCGGGCCGTGGCGCGTATCGCCACGTTCGTATCGTTGGCGCTGCTGCACGCGCTCGAGGAGCGTCACGATCTGCCGCCCGACGCGATCAAGGAGGTGCGCAAGGTCGTGCGCGCGCGCATCGAATCCGGTCTGGCGGAGGGCGAGCCGGACATGCCCGACGCGCGCGCCGACGCCCAGGCCGCCGAGGCGAACGACGAGATGCTGGTCGACGCGATCACCAGCGGCAACACGCGGTTCGTGAAGGCCGCGCTCGCGGCCAAGGCGGGCCTAAGGCCCGAACGGATCGACCGCATCATCGGCTCGCGCAACGGCAAGGCGGTCACCGCGCTGGCCTGGAAGGCCGGCTTCGCCATGCGCACGGCGGTCATGATCCAGCTCCGCGTCGCCGGCATCCCGCCCGACAAGGTGCTGAACGCCCGCGACGGCGTCGACTATCCGCTATCGGGTCCCGATCTCGACGCGCATTTCCAGCTCATCGCGTGATCGCGCGCGGCTCAGCCGCGTTCGATCATGGTGCCGGTGCCGTGCTCGGTGAAGATTTCGAGCAGCAGCACATGCGGCACGCGGCCGTTCAGGATGTGCGATTCCGGGATGCCGCCCTCGACGGCCTCGAGGCAGGTTTCGAGCTTGGGGATCATGCCGCCGGTCACGATGCCCGAGCGGATCATGTCGCGGCCCTGGGACGCGGTCATGGTCGACACCAGGTCGCCCTTGGCGTCGAGAACGCCGGGCACGTTGGTCAACATCAGCAACTTGCGCGCGCCGATCGCGTGGGCGATCGCGCCGGCCGCCGTGTCGGCGTTGATGTTGTAGGTCTCGCCGCCCGGACCGACGCCAAGCGGCGCGATTACCGGGATGATGTCCGAACCGGCGAACGCGCGCAGCACCTCCGGGTGGACGGTCGCCGGCTCGCCGACGAATCCGAGATCGATGATGTTCTCGATGTTGGAATCCCGGTCGTGCCGGGTGCGGCGCAGCTTGCGCGCCTCGATCAGGTGGCCGTCCTTGCCCGAAAGCCCGACCGCGAGCCCGCCCGCCTCCGAGATCGCGGTGACGATCTGCTTGTTGATGCTGCCCGACAGCACCATCTCGACGACCTCGACCGCTTCCGCGTCGGTGACGCGCAGGCCGTCGACAAAGGTCGAGCGCATGCCCAGCCGGTCCAGCATCTGGCCGATCTGCGGCCCGCCGCCGTGCACCACGATCGGGTTGATGCCGACCTGCTTGATCAGCACCACGTCGCGGGCGAAGCTCTGGGCCAGCTTGCGCTCGCCCATGGCGTGGCCGCCGTACTTGATGACGAAGCTCTGACCGGCGAAGCGCTGCATGTAGGGCAGGGCCTCGGTCAGGGTGGCCGCGGTCCGCAGCCAGTGCTTGGTCTGCCCGATGTCCTTTTCCTTCATGGCCGGCACTCTAGCGCGCCTTCAGGCGAAGTGGGTACCGGTTCGCCGCCCGGAAGGCGCGCCAC
>CAZGYG010000026.1:0-34563 GCA_964530335.1 uncultured Rhodospirillaceae bacterium
CCTAGGCCGCGCGCAGGAACACCAATTCGGTCGCGCCGTAGCGGCGGCGATCGACTTCGACGAAACCGGGCGGGGGTGCCAACGCCTCGCGCCGCGACGTCTCGGCCACGACGAGCGCGTCCGGGCCGAGCCACGCCCCGGCCACGAGCGCGGCGAGCGCCTTCTCCGCCAGCCCCTGGCCGTATGGCGGATCGACGAATGCGAGGGCCACCGGCAGGCCGACCCGGCCGCCGGGCTTGGCGGCGTCGCGCGCGAGCACCGTCGCGCGCGAGGACTCGCCGAACGCGGCCAGGTTGCGCGTGATCGCATCGATGGCCGGGGACTCGCGCTCGACGAACGTGACGTGGGCGGCGCCGCGACTCAATGCCTCGAGCCCGAGCGCGCCGGAGCCGGCGAACAGGTCGAGCGCGCGGGCGCCCTCGAGGCCGCCGGGCACGAGATCGCCGTGGACCAGGATGTTGAACAGCGCCTCGCGCACCCGGTCCGCGGTCGGGCGCACAGCCGAGCCGGGCGGCGCGACGATGCGCCGGCCCCTATGCCGGCCGCCGACGATGCGCACCTGGCGCGCGCTCCACCGCGATCGGGAACGACGGGCCGAGCTGGTCCGCCAGCACCCGGCGCGGCACGGTCCTGGCCTCGCCCGGCGCGAGCTCGCCCAACTGGAAAGGCCCGTAGGCGACGCGGATCAGCCGGCTGACCCTGTGGCCCAGGCGTTCGAGCACGCGGCGCACCTCGCGGTTGCGGCCCTCGCTGAGCGCCACCGTGAGCCAGGCGTTCGACCCCTGCTGGCGTTCGAGCCGGGCCTCGATCGGGCCGTAGGCGACACCTTCGATGGTAATTCCGGCCTTGAGGCGGGCGAGCGCGGCCGGATCGGGCACGCCGAAGGCACGCACGCGGTAGCGGCGGATCCAGCCGGTCGACGGCAGCTCGAGGTGGCGGGCGAGCGCGCCGTCGTTGGTCAGCAGCAGCAACCCTTCCGAGTTGAGGTCGAGGCGCCCGACCGAGACCACCCGGGGCAGCCCCGGCGGCAGGTTGTCGAACACGGTCGGCCGGCCCCGATCGTCGCGGCGCGAGACCACGAGGCCGCGCGGCTTGTGGTAGCGCCAGAGCCGGGTCGGCTCGGGCGGGGCGACCGGACGGCCATCGACCGTGACGGCGGAAAGGTCGGCGACGAGCACCGCCGGGCCTTCGAGCGTGCGCCCGTCGAGCGCGACCCGCCCCTCGCCGATCCAGCGCTCGATCTCGCGCCGCGAGCCCAGCCCGGCGCGGGCGAGCAGCTTGGCGATGCGCTGGCCCTTGGCGGGCGGATCGGGCGGCCTAGCCTCGTCCGCCACCGGCCGCCTCGATCAGCGCGCCGAACAGGCGGCGGTCGCCGTCGCCGAGGCCGAACTCCGGGTGCCACTGCACGCCGAGGCACCAGCGCGCGCCCGTGGCCTCGATGCCCTCGATCACGCCGTCGGGGGCCACGGCGTTCACCGTGACCCCGGCGGGCACGCTGGCCACGGCCTGATGGTGCGCGCTGTTGACCGCGAGCTCGTCGGCGCCGACCACGCGATGGAGCAGGGTGCCCCGGCGGACCCGGACGACATGCCCCGGCTGGTCGCGCGGGTTCGGCTGCTCGTGGGCGAGCGCGCCGGCGACCTCGTCGGGGATGTGCTGGACGAGGGTGCCGCCGAGCGCGACCGCGAGCAGCTGCTCGCCGCCGCAGATGCCGAGCAGCGGCAGGTCGCGCTCGAGCGCGGCGCGGGCGATCGCCAGCTCGAACGCGGTGCGGCGGTCCTTGGTGATGACCGAGGCGTGGCGGATTGCACCGAACAGCGCCGGGTCCACGTCGAAGTGCCCGCCGGTGACGATCAGCCCGTCGAGCCGGTCGAGGTAGTCCCGCGCGAGCTCGGGATCATGGGGCAGGGCGACCGGCAGGCCGCCGGCCTCGGCGACGGCGCTGAAGTAGTTGCGGCGCAGCGCGTACCACGGGAACTTCGAGTAGCCGCCGGGCTCCTCGCTGTCGAGGGTGAGGCCGATGAGCGGGCGCGTCATGGGGCTCAGGCGGGCTTGAGGCCGAGGATCTTGCGCGCCTCGGCCACAGTGGCCGGGCGCCGATCGTGGCGCGTGGCAAGCTCGGCCGCGAGGGTCACGAGCTCGGCGTTGCTGGCGGCGAGCCGGGTCTTGTCGGTGCGCAGGTTGTCCTCGAGCCCGGTGCGCACGTGACCGCCGAGCTCGAGCGCCCAATCCGCGACCTCGGCCTGGTGACGCCCGATGCCCGCGGCGGTCCAGGTCGCCCCCGGGAGCACGTCGTAGAGCTCCTCGACCAGGAACTCGAGCACCCGGCGGCGCGCCGGCAACGCGCCGGGGATGCCCATGACGAACTGGACGTGGGCGGGGGTCTTCAGGAGATCGCGGTCGGCCAGCGCGCGGGCGTTGTAGAGCATGGCAAGGTCGAACACCTCGACCTCGGGCTTGATGTCGCGCGCGATCATCGCCTTGGCGAGGTCGTCGATCAGCGCCGGCGGGTTCTCGTAGACCGCGTTCGGGAAGTTGACCGAGCCGGTGGCGAGCGAGGCCATGTCGGGGCCGAGCGCCAAGGCGCTGCCGCGCGCCGCCGCGTCGCGCCCCCGCCCACCGGTCGAGAACTGCACGATCATGCCCGGGCAATGCCGCCGTACGCCCGCCTGGACCTCGGCGAAAAGCTTCGGGTCCGACGACGGCTTCTGGTTCGCATCGCGCACGTGGATGTGCACCAGCGCCGCGCCGGCCTCGAACGCCTGGTGCGCCGACTCGATCTGCTCGCTGGGAACGACGGGCACCGCCGGGTTGTCCGCCTTGGTCGGGACCGATCCGGTGATGGCGACGGTGATGATGGCGGGGCGGCTCATGGCGGGTGAAGGATGTTTGGCCGATTCCGCGCCGGCGCGCAACACATGCGCGCTTGACCGAACCCAACCCGCCGCGCGACGGTCCGCCGATGACGACGCCGATGGCCAAGACAACACCGATGGATCTCGCGCTCGAGCAGGCGGAGGCCGCGTTCGCGCGTGGCGAGGTGCCGGTCGGCTGCGTCGTGGTCGACGGCAATGCCCGGGTCGTCGCTGGCGCCGGCAACCGCACCGAGGAGCTCGCGGACCCCACCGCGCACGCCGAGATGCTGGCGCTGCGCGCGGCCTGCGCGGACCGGGGCGCGCCGCGTTTGCCGGACTGCGACCTCTACGTCACGGTCGAGCCGTGCGCCATGTGCGCCCAGGCGATCGCGTTCGCGCGCATCCGCCGCGTCGTCTACGGCGCCGCCGACCCCAAGATGGGCGGCGTCGCCCATGGCGCGCGGGTGTTCGCGCAAGCCACCTGCCACCATCGTCCCGAGGTCGTCGATGGCGTCGGCGAACGGCGGGCGCGCGAGCTGATGCAGCGCTTCTTCGCCGCGCGGCGCTGATCGCGTCTCAATCGTGCCAGCGCCGGTGCAGCCAAAGCCAGTGGTCGGGCCGGGCGCGGATCCAGTCCTCGAAGGTCGCGTTGATGGCGCCGAGCAGCACGGCGGCCCCGGCGTCGCCGGTCTCGGGCGGCGCCAGCGGCGGAAACACGCTGACGCGGAAACGCCCGGCGGGCAGCCGGTCGACCCGCACCGGCACCACCGGGAGCCCGAAGCGGAGCGCGATCGCGGCCAGCGCCGGCGCGGTCATCGCCGGCCGGCCGAAGAACGGCACCGCGATACCCTCGTTCATCTTCTGGTCGGCGAGCAGCGCCAGGTGCTCGCCCCGGCGCGCGGCGCGGGCGAGCTCGCGGGTGCCGGCCCGGCCCTTCGGGTGGTAGCTGCCGAGCGTGGCGCGCCGGAAGCGCTGGATCATGCGCTCGATAATGGGATTGTTGGCCTGGCGGTAGACGTGGTGGACCGCCATGCCGTGCTGCCCGGCCGTGAGCGAGGCGATCTCCCAGTTGCCGTAATGGGCGGAGACGAATACGACCGCGCGGCGTTGGGCCCTGAGCGCCGCGAGAATTTCGGCGCCGACGACCTCGACCGGCCCGTCGGGCGCGAGGCAATCGATGCCGGCCAGGTGCGGGTACTCGGCGATCGTGCGTCCGAGGTTGTCCCACACGCCGAGCAACGTTCGCTCGATCGCCGCGCGGTCGAGTTCCGGCAGCGCGCGGCCGAGGTTGCGCCGGGCGACGTCGCTGACCGGCAGGCTGGGCCCGAGCGCGCGCGCCAGGGTGCCGCCGAGCGCGCTGGCCCAGCGGCGCGGCAGCGCGCCGAACACGGCGAAGCCGAGCAAGGCGCCGGCGCCCTCGAGCGCGTAGCGCAGGCGGCGCGCGCTCATCGGGCGCCGGGCGCCGGCACGGCCGCCAGGATGGGTGCCAGCAGCCGGTCGAGCGCGGCCGTGTCGTCCCAGACGAAGGCGACCGGGACCGTCCGCACCATGAGGTTTGCGTCCGCGGGCAGGCGCACCGCGTCCTTCTCGGTGGTGACCGGCCGGGCGCCCAGGCGCGCCGCGCGCTCGACCAGGCGCATGACCTCGTCCTCGTCGTAGACATGGTGGTCGGCGAAGCTAGCGGTCGCCGCCACGTCCAACCCCAGGCGCCTGAGCATGGCGAAGAACTTGGCGGGCCGGCCGATTCCGGCGAAGGCGAGCACGGGGCGGTCCGCCAGTTCGAACAGCTCGATCGTCGGCTCGAGCGCGCCGCTTAGCACCGGCTTGACCGCCAGCCGGCGGCCAAGGCCCGCATCGTCCGGGCCGACCAGGACTATGGCGTCGGCGCGCGCCAGCGCGCGCGCCGCCGGCTCGCGCAGCGGTCCCGCCGGGATGACCCGGCCGTTGCCGAAGCCCTGACCGCCATCGACGACGAGCAGCGCCAGGTCCCAGGCCAGGGACGGGTCCTGCAGGCCGTCGTCGAGCACGACCGCCGCCGCCCCGGAGGCGACGGCGGCGGTGACGCCGGCCCGGCGATCGCGCGCGATCCAGGTCGGCGCGACGCGGGCCAGCAGCAGAGCCTCGTCGCCCACGTCGCGAACGCCGAGCCCGGGATCAACCCGCGTGGGACCGTGCAACCGGCCGCCGTAGCCGCGCGCGAGCAGGTGAACGGCGACGCCCCGCGCCGCCAGGTTCCGGGCGACGGCGATGGCGACGGGCGTCTTGCCGGCGCCGCCCGCGACCGCGTTGCCGACGACGATGACCGGCACCGGCGCACGCGCGCGTCGGGCGAGCCGCCAGCGCAGCGCGCCGGCCAGCGAATAGAGCCAGCCGAACGGCGCGAGCAGCCGGGCGAGGACGCTGTCGCCGTACCAGAACTCAGGCGCGCGCATAGGGCAGGCCGTCGATGA
Source organism: uncultured Rhodospirillaceae bacterium (assembly GCA_964530335.1). Lineage (GTDB taxonomy): Bacteria > Pseudomonadota > Alphaproteobacteria > SP197 > SP197 > VGDP01. The sequence goes on from CAZGYG010000026.1 coordinate 5,306, forward strand.
GCGGGCCGACCACGGCCATGGTCGCCGCGAGCGCGCCACCGGCGGCGTGGACCGCGAGCTCGGCCGCGGCGCCCATGGCGGCGGCGCGCGTGGGATCGTCGAGTAGCAGGCGCAAGGCGGCGGCCAGGTCGGCGGCGTCGTTGACCCGCGCGGCGCCGCCCGCTTCGATCAGGGCGCGCGCGGGCTCGGCGAAGTTGGTCATGTGCGGGCCGAACAGGACGGGTCGGCCGAGCCGCGCCGGCTCGAGCGGGTTGTGCCCGCCCTTGGGCACCAGCGAGCCGCCGACGAAGGCGACCCGCGCCAGCCGGTAGAACAGGCCGAGCTCGCCCAGGGTGTCGGCGACGTACACCGGCCCACTGGGCACCGCGCCGAGCGACCGTAGCGGCGCGCCGCCGAACGTAGCCGCCAGCTCCGCCCCGCGCTCCGGGTGGCGCGGCACCACGATGGTGAGCACGTCGGGAAAGTCCCGGACGATGCGCCGGTGCGCCTCGGCGATCGCCGCACCCTCGGCGCGGTGGATGCTGGCGGCGACCCAGGCGGGGCGGGTAACGGCGGCGGCCAACGACCGGTACGCGGCATCGTCGCACGCGAGCGGCGGCGCATCGGCCTTGAGGTTGCCGACCGCGCGGGCGGCGGCGCCGAGGCGGGCGAAGCGGGCGGCGTCGGCCTCGCTTTGGGCGAGCACGGAGCGGAACGTGGCGAGGAGGTCACGCGCGGCGCCCGGCGCGTACGACCAGCGCGCGAACGAGCGCGCCGAAAGCCGGCCGTTGACCAGCACCGCGGCCACGCCGCGCCGGGCGAGCTGGCCGAGCAGGTTGGGCCACAGCTCGGATTCGACCCACAGCGCCAGGTCCGGTCGCCAGTGGCCGAGGAAACGCCCGACCGCGTCGGGCACGTCGAGCGGCACGAACTGGTGGAGCACGCCGTCGAGCCGGCGTTCGGCGAACAGCCGCGCCGAGGCGACGGTCCCGGTGGTGACCAGCGCGGCGAGGTCGGCGCGGCGCTCGCGACAGCGCTCGATCAGCGGCAGGACCGCGACCATTTCGCCGACCGAGGCGGCGTGGACCCAGAGCAGTGGCCCGGACGGACGCGGCCGGCCGGTATGTCCCAACCGCTCGCCCAGCCGCGCGGCATCTTCCTTGCCGGAGCGCAGGCGGCGGCGCAGCAGCAAGGGGGCGAGCGGCCCGACCGCCCGCGTGAACCCGCGATAGAGCGCGAGCGTGCTCATCGGTCGGCGCCGGGCGCGAGATCGGGCTCGATCGCGACGCGGCCGGCCAGCCGGTCGGCCTCCGCCGTCACCCGGTTGAGCCGGTCCTCGACGGCTTGGCGCGCCGCTTCGCGGGCCGGGCCGTCGGCCCCGCGCGGCACCTCGATCGGTTCGCCCCAGACGTAGACGCCACGGCCGAACGGCAGCGCCACGACGAACCGGTCCCAGCTCGGGGCGACCCAGGCGGCCGACGACGAGAATCCGACCGGCACGATCGGTCGGCCCGAAAGCCGCGCCAGGTCGACGATGGCGCCGCCGGCGCGCATGCGTGGGCCCCGTGGCCCATCCGGGGTGATGGCGACCGGCACGCCCCGGGCCAGCGCGCGCACCATGGCGCGCAATGCCTCGTGGCCGCCGTGACGGCTTGACCCGGCGATGGTGCCGAGCCCGAAGCGGGCGACCGCGCGGGCGATCAAGCGCCCGTCGGCGTGGCGCGAGACCAGCATGCGCACCGGCAGGCCCGGAGGCCAGAGCGGCGGAATCATCAGCAACCGGCCGTGCCAGAAGGCGCCGATGAAAGCCTCGCCCGCGTCCCAGAAGCGGGCAGGAATCTCGCCGTTGACGGTCCGCCATGGGCCGGTGGCGCGCACCAGGCGAATGTACCCCGCGATGACGCGCGCGAGCGCCGCCTGCGCCGTGCTCGTGCGCAGCAGCCGCTTCGCCGCCGTCACGATCCCGTCCGGGTGGCCTGCTCGGCGTCCGTCGCGCCGAACTCGTGGGCGTAGATGCGGGCGTAGACCCCGCCCCGCGCCATGAGCTCGGCATGCCGGCCGCGCTCGACCACCCGGCCCTTGTCCATGACCACGATGGTGTCCGCCGCCAGCACGGTGGCCAGGCGGTGGGCGATGACCAGCGTGGTGCGGCCCCGCTTGAGATGGTCGAGCGCCACCTGCACCGCCTGCTCGGATTCCGGGTCGAGCGCGCTGGTCGCCTCGTCGAGCAGCAGGATCGGCGCATCGCGCAGGATCGCGCGGGCGATCGCGACACGCTGGCGCTGGCCGCCGGACAGCGCGACGCCCTGTTCGCCGACCACGGTGTCGTAGCCAGCGGGCAGCGCCGCGATGAAATCGTGCGCGGCGGCGGCGCGCGCGGCCGCTTCCACCTCGGCCTCGCTCGCCCCCGGCCGGCCATAGCGGATGTTGGCGCCGACCGTGTCGTTGAACAACGTGGCGTCCTGGGCGACGAGGGCGAGCACCGCGCGCAGCGAGGCGAACGTCACGCCGCGCACGTCCTGCCCGTCGATGGTGACGCGGCCCGCGTCGGCGTCGAAGAAGCGGAGGATCAGGTTGAGCACGGTCGACTTGCCGGCGCCGGAACGGCCGACCAGGGCGACGGCGCGCCCGGCCGGCACCTCGAAGCTCGCTCCGTTGAGCGCCGTGCGCTCGCCATAGGAGAAGTGGACGTCCTCGAAGCGGATCGCCCCGGCCGTGACCGCCAAAGCCCGCGCGTCGGGCGCCTCGGCGACCGCGGGCGAGCGGTCCATCACGGCGTAAAGGCGTTCGGCCGCCGCGAGGCCTTCTTGCACGGCGTTGTTCAGGTTGGTGATCGCCTTGAGCGGCTGGTAGGCGAGCAGCAGCGCGGTGACGAACGAGAAGAACGCGCCGGGAGTGGTCGATCCGGCGACGACCTGGCTGCCGCCATAAAGCACGACCACGGCGATGGTGACGCCCGCGAGCGTCTCCATGACCGGCCCGGCGAGCGCCTTGACCCGGAGCGACTTGGTGATGCGCCGGTAGAGCTCGTCGCTGAGCGCCCGGGCGCGGCCCGCCTCGTGCGCCTCCATGCCGTAGGCCTTGATCTGGCGCACGCCCTGGATGGTCTCGGCCAGGAACGCGCTGAACCGGCCGACCGTGTCGTAGGCCCGGGTGGCGGCCCGCCGCATCCGCCGGCCGATGCCGACGACCGGCACGAGCGCCAGCGGGAAGGCGAAGAAGCTGACCGCCGCCAGCCCCCAGTCCTGGTAGAACATGACGGCGACGAGGGCGACGACGGTCAGCGTTTCCTTGACCATGCCGGTCAGCGCGGTCGACACCGCGGCGCGCACGTAGTTGGCGTCGTTGGTGAAGCGCGCGACCAGCTCGCCGCTCGGCGTCGCGTGGAAGAACGCCAGGTCGAGGCGCACGAGATGGGCATAGAGCCTGGTCTGCAGATCGGCGACGATGCGCTGGCCGACGCGGTTCACGAGCACGGTCTCGCCGTACCCGGCCAGGCCCTTGAGCGCGAACAGCCCGACGATCAGCGCCGGCACGGCCAGCAGCAGAGCGCCGTTGCGGTCGACGAAAATGTCGTTGAGCACGGGCTCGATGACCCAGGCGTAGCCGCCGGTCGTGGCGGCGCCCACGACCATCAGCAGCCCGGCGCACGCCAGCCGGCCGAGGTGCGGGCGCACCTCGGCGCGGATCAGGCGCGCGATCGGCGACGCCTTGGCGGGCCCGGTTGGGATGGTCACCGCGCGTGCCTCGTTCTCTCCCTTGCCGGGCCGGACGTTACCATGGGGCGTCGGCGCCGACCAACGCGGGGCGCGGTCTGAGCCCATGATTTCCGACCCGCGCGCGCCCTGGATCGCCTATTGCACCGCGAAGCGGATCGGCCACCAATGGCTCCAGGTCGCGCTGCTCAACGAGCTCGACGCGCGCCGCGTGCTCGAGATCGGGCCCTACCTCGGCCTGGTCACCGCCATGCTCGCCAACGCCGGCTACGACGTGACGACCCTCGACGCCGGGCCGCAGCGGTTCGCAAGCCCTGCCGTGCCCCACATCGTGGCCGACCTCGGCGCGCTCGCGCCCGAGCGCGTCGCCGGGTTCGACGCGATCCTCTGTTGCGAGACGCTCGAGCACCTGCCGTGGGACAAGGTGCCCGCGGTGCTCGCCGCCTTGCACGCGGCGCGGCCGCGCCACCTGATCGTCGCCGTGCCCTACGAGGCGTTCCAGCTCGCGTTCTCGCTCTACCTCAACCGTCATCGCTTCGAGCACGGCTTCCAGCTCAAGAAGCTCCGGTTTCTCGAGCGGTTTCGGCCGGCGGAACCCGGCGGCCACCAGTGGGAGATCGGTTACCGCGGCCTGGGCCTCAAGGCGTGGCAGCGGGTGCTCGACGACGCGGGCTGGCGGATAAGCCGGCGCGCCTTCACCCATCCGTGCCGCTCCGTGTTCCACGTGCTCGAGGCGCGCTGACGCCGGCTCAGCACGCTCAGGTGGCGCGGGCGAGGGCGGCGAGGATCGCCCCGTGCACGCCGGGCCCGGCGGCGACGACGCTCGGGAAGCGCGGCTCGGGCTTGTTGTAGACCAGGGCCTGGCCCGCCGCCGTGGTCACCCGACCGCCGGCCTCGTGGACGATCAGGTCGGCGGCGGCGATGTCCCATTCGCTCTTGGGCCACAGGGTGACCGCGCCGTCGAAGCGGCCGCTCGCGACGTGCGCGACCTTGTTGGCGATCGAGCTGACGGCTTCGGTGACGCAGCCGGGCAGCAGGCTCGGCCAGTCGCGCCGCTGGCCCTCGCCGCGGCTGGTGGCGATGCGCGCGGCGGCGAGCCCGTTCGCGTCGCCGGCCCGGATCGGCCGGCCGTTGAGCGTGGCGCCCCGGCCGATAAGCGCGGCGAAGGTCTCGCCGGTCGCCGGGTTGGCGACGCAGCCGGCGACCGGGCGGCCGTCCTCGACCAGCGCCGCGGTCACGGTGAACTCCGCGCGGCCCTTGAGGAACGCGCGCGTGCCGTCGATCGGGTCGACCATCCAGACCCGACGCCGGGCCAAACGGCTGCCGTCGTCGGCGCTTTCCTCGGAAAGCCAGCCGTACTCGGGCCTGGCGCCGCCCAGGCGTTCGCGCAGCAACCGGTCGATCGCCAGGTCGACCTCGGTCACCGGGTGGCCGGGCTCCTTGTCCCACGCGCGCACGGGAGTGCCGAAGCGCTGGCGCGCGAGCGCCGCGGCCTCGCCGACCGCCGCGACGAGCAGGTCGAGGTCGTCGGCGAGGTTCACCGCCCCGCTACCGTCATGCCGTCGATGCGCACCGTCGGGGCGTCCATGCCGTAGCGGAATTCCAGATCGTCGGCGGGCGTCAAATGCCGGAACATGTCGTTGAGGTTGCCGGCGATCGTCACCTCGCTGACCGGCGTGGTGAGCCGGCCGTGCTCGATGCGGAAACCGGCGGCGCCCCGGCTGTAGTCGCCGGTCACGCCGTTCACCCCCATGCCGATCAACTCGGTGACGTAGAGCCCTTCGGCGATGTCGGCCATCAGCGCCGCAGGCGTCGCCGTACCCGGGCACAGGGAGAGGTTGGTCGCCGCGGGCGAGGGCGGGCCGCTGGTGCCGCGCTGGGCGTGCCCGGTGGTCGCCAGACCGAGCTGGCGGGCCGAGCGGCAATCGAGCAGCCAGGTCGCGAGCACGCCGTCGGCGATGACGTCGCGCGCGCCGTTGGCGACGCCTTCGCCGTCGAACGGCCGGGAACGCAGCCCGCGCCGGCGGTGCGGGTCGTCGACGATGCGGACGCCGGGCGCGAACACCCGCTGGTTCAGCCGGTCCTTGAGGAAGCTGGTGCCCCGCGCGATCGCCGGCCCGACGATGGCGCCCACCAGATGCCCGAGCAAGCCCCGGCTGACGCGCGGGTCGTAGACCACGGGCCAGCGGCCGGTGGCCATCTTGGCCGCGCCCAGGCGGCGCACCGCCCGTTCGCCGGCGCGCGCGCCGACCGTCGCCGGCGCCGGGAGGTCGGCCAGGAACCGCGCCGTGGCGTAGTCGTAGTCGCGCTCCATCGCCGCGCCCGAACCCGCGATAACCGAGGCGCTGAGCGAGGCGCTGGTGCCGCCCGAGGCGCCGGCGAATCCGTTGCTTGCCACCATATGGACGCGGCCGCGGCCCCACGAGGCCTCGGCGCCTTCCGAATTGGTCACGCCCGACACGGCGCGCGCGGCGTCCTCGGCCTCCGCGGCCCATTGGGCGAGCCGTTCGGCCGCGGGTTCGTCCGCGTCCTCGAGTTCGAGCTCGGGCCAGGCCCTGGCGAGCAAGCCCGGGTCGGCAAGCCCGGCATAGTCGTCCTCGGGCGCCGCGCGGGCCATGGCGAGCGCGCGTTCGACGACCTCGCCGAGTGCCGAGGTATGCTGATCGTTCGACGAGACGATGGCGTTGCGCCGGCCGACGAACACGCGCAGGCCCAGATCGTTGCCCTCGGAGCGGTCGATGCCCTCGAGCCGGCCGAGCCGGTGGGCGACCGCGAGCGAGGTGCCCTCGACGAGCACGGCGTCGGCCGCGTCGGCGCCCGCAGCCCGCGCGCGCGCCACCAGATCGCCGAGCAGGCCGAGGGGATCGGGGTACGCGGTCATGGCCCCTACATAGGGCCAGGGGCCGAACCGCGCCAGTCGCGCCGGCGTCACATGCCGCGCGGCAGGTAACGGGCGAGCAGCGCGAAGCCCACGAGCGCGAGCCCGGTCGCGGCGAACACCGAGGGCAGCGGCAGGAAGCTGAGCAGCAGGGTGTAGAGCGCGGTCGGCAGCAGGCCGGCCAGGTCCTTGTAGGTGCCGAACACCATGGTCATCTCGGGCCGCTCGCGCGCCCGCACCGCGCGCAGGAACGGGATGTGGGCGACGGAATCGAGCGCGACACCGCACAGCGCGCCGACCAGCAGCAGGCCGGCGCCGACCCAGTGCCGGTCGAACACGAACGCGGCCGCGAACGTCGCCACGCCCGCGACGAGCAGGCACGCCATGAAGTACCGGCGCAGGCCGACCCGCCGGCCAATCCAGCCAAGCAGCGGCGTGGTGAACAGGAGCGACGTGCCCATGCTCAGGACCAAGGCGCCGGTCTGCTGGCTCTCGCCCGCCTCGACCATGTAGATCGGCGTGTAGATGAAGAACATGATCCACCACGATTCGCGCCCGAAGTTGAGCAGCCAGGCGAGCACCAGGCGCGGCTGCGCGGCAAACCGCCGCACGTTGCGCCAGGGCGCGGGCGCCCGGGTCGCCGGCGCCTGGGCCAGCGGATCGCCGAGCGGCAGGTTCAGCATGTAGAGCAGGAACGCCACCGCGCACGTGGCGCTGAACAGGAACGCGACGGCGGGGCGGAAATCAGTCGCCAGCGCCACCCCGAGCCAGGGCCCGAGCGACCAGGCGAACGCGGCGCAGAACGTGCGCAAGGGTTCCGACCACCCGAGCCGGCGCTTCGGGATGTACGCCATGATGTAGAGGCTGAGCCCGACGTTGACGCACGCCATGGCGAAGGTGCGCAGCATCTGGGCCGCGGCCCAGCCCGCGATGGTCGAGGTCCAGTACAAAAGCGGCGCGAAGACGAGCAGCAGGCCGCCCAGGGCGTAGACGCGCCGGACGCGAAACCGCCGGACCAGCCACGGCAAGGCGAAGGTGCTGGCCAGCGTGACCCAGCCGACGGCGGTAAAGAGCGCGCTCACGTCGCGCGCGTTGCCCAGGATGTCGAAGGCGAGCAGCGGGATCACCGCGGCGAGCGAGGCGCGCGACAGCCCCTCCACCGCGCCGAGCACCGCGAACGACCACGGTCCGGGACGGCCAAGCGCGGCCCGAACGCGGTGGATGGGGCCCGGCTGATCCATGGCGGCCTCGGCGAAGGTCGGCGGTTTCTAGGACGCGGGCCGGGTCGGCGCAACCGACGTTCAAGGACGTCCGACGATCGCGGCGACGACGAGCGCCGCCCAGCCGGCCATCATCGCCAGCCCGCCCACCGGCGCGAGCGGCACCGGCAAATGGGCGTCGAACAGCGCGCGGGCATAGAGCGCGCCGCAGAACAGAAGTGCTCCAAGCGCGAAGCCGAGGCCGGCCAGGCGTACCGGCCAGCCGGTGAACCCGTAACCGACGAGCAACGCGACCCCGAGCAGCGCAAGGGCGTGGATCGCCTGGTAGCGCACGGCGGTCTCGAAGGCGGTGCGCGCTTCGGCGGTGAGCGACCTCAGCGCGTGACTGCCGAGCGCGCCGGCGACCACGGCGAGGAGGCCGTAAAGGCCAGCGAGGGCAAGCCAGACGCGCATGTTCAACCCTGACCGATAGGTTTGTCGAACTCGGTGAACAGCGGCTCGAAGCCGAACTTCGCGTGGGCGGCCATGGCGATGCCGTTGCGGTTGATCGCGCCGATCCTCATGCGCTCCAGGCCGAGCGAGGCGCAGTGGCCCTCCGCCGCCTGGTAGAGCCGGCGGGAAAGTCCTTGGCCGCGGGCCTCGGGCACCAGGTAGATGTCCGAGACGTAGCCGAAGTCGCGCCACGCCGGGCGCAGCGAGACGTCGTCGTCGTGATCGCGCCAGCAGGCGCAGAAGCCGACCGCGCGCCCGCCCAACTCGGCGATGAAGATCGCGCCGTCACGCCGGGCGACGGCGTCCTCGACCTCGGCCATGTAGGCACCCGTCGCCTCCGCTGCCGGAAGCTTGCTCGGATCGACCGCGCGCTCGTGCTCCTGGATGGCGTCGAGAAACGCGCGGATCGTGGCGCGATCGGACTCGCGCCACTGCCGGATCACGAGGTCGCCGGAACGGGGCTCTAGGCCCACAGCCGCTTTACCCCGTAGCGATCGAACGCCGCGTCGGCGCTGATGATGGCAAGCGACTCGATCAAGGACTGGGCGATCAGGATCCGGTCGAACGGATCCTGCAGGGGGCCGGGCAATCCGCCGGCGCTTTCGGCATGGGAGAGCGTGATGGACAATTCGCGGAAACCTTCACGCGCGACCACCGCTGCCATGGCGCCTTCGATCGCGCGGGCCCCGGGCAGCCGTCCCAGACGCAGCTTGGTTGCGATCTCCCAGGCGGATGCGGCGCTGACATAGACGGTGGCCCCGCCAGACAGTGCGCGCCGGCGGACGGGCGGGAAGCGTCGATCGCCCGCGAGCCACCACAGGAACGCATGGGTGTCGAGCAGAACGTCGCTCATTCAATGGGGTCTTCCCAGGCCGCCAGCCATTCCGCGGGCAACGGCTCGAAGAACGCGTCGTCGAGCCAGACCTTCCCCCGCATGGAACCGAATTTGCGCTTCGGCGCGTGCAGCGGCTGCAAGCGCGCGACCGGGGTCTTGCCCCGAGAAATGATGATCTCCTCGCCGGCGAGCGCGCGCGCCACGAGGCGCGACAACTGGGACTTCGCCTGGTGCATGGTGACGGTGGCCATGGTCCGCTTCCTTAGCTAATATACTTAGCTAACCACACCCGGGCCGATCCGTCAACAATCGCGTGTTCGTCACTTCCAGATCGGCTTGCCCGAGCCGGGCAGGCCGAGGCCCGGCCACTTGCGGGTCACGGTTTCAACGATGTCGTCGGACATGCGGATGCGCCGACCCCAGGCCCTGGTCGTTTCGGGCCCGATCTTGGTCGTGGCGTCGAGCCCGATCTTGCTGCCGAGCCCAGGTTCCGGCGAGGCGAAGTCGAGGTAGTCGATCGGGGTCGCCTCGACCAGCGTGATGTCGCGCGCCGGGTCCATGCGCGTCGCCACCGCCCACATCACGTCCTTCCAGTCGCGGGCGTCGATGTCGTCGTCCACGACGATGACCCATTTCGTGTACATGAACTGGGCGAGGTACGACCACACGGCCATCATCACGCGCTTGGCGTGGCCCGGGAACGCCTTCCTCATGCTGACCACGGCGATGCGGTAGCTGCACCCTTCCGGCGGCAGCCAGAAGTCGACGATCTCGGGGAACTGCTGGCGCAGCAACGGCACGAACACCTCGTTGAGCGCCTGGCCGAGCACCGAAGGCTCGTCGGGCGCGCGCCCGGTGAAGGTGGTCAGGTAGATCGGATCGCGGCGCATGGTGATGGCGCTGACCGTGAACACCGGGAACGGCTCGACCGCGTTGTAGTAGCCGGTGTGGTCGCCGTAGGGCCCCTCGTCGCCGGTATCGTCGAGCGCGACGTGGCCCTCGAGCACGATCTCCGCCTCGGCCGGGACTTCGAGCGGGATGGTCTTGCACGGCACCAGCTCGACCCTGGCGCCGCGCAAGAGTCCGGCGAACTGGTATTCCGAGAGCGTCTCGGGCACCGGCGTCACCGCGGCCAGGATGGTGCCCGGGTCGGCGCCGATCACCGCGGCCGCGGGCAGCGGATCGGTGCGCGCGGCCTTCCAGCGGGCGTGGTGCCGGGCGCCGCCGCGCTGGGCGAGCCAGCGCATCAGCGTGGTGTTCCGCCCGGTCACCTGCATCCGGTAGATGCCGAGGTTGGGCTTGTCGACGCGCTCGACGCCGGGACCCTTGGTGACAACCAGCGGCCAGGTGATGAGCGGGGCGGGCTCGCCCGGCCAGCAGGTCTGGACCGGAAGCTGGCCGAGGTCGATGTCGGTGCCCCGTAGCACCACCTCCTGGCACGGCGCGCGGCTGACCGTGCGCGGGCGCATGGCCATGACCTCGCGCACCAGCGGCACCAGGTCGAGCGCCTGGCGCCAGCCCTCGGGCGGTTCGGGCTGGCGCAGGAAAGCGAGGGTCTCGCCGACGGCGCCGAGCTCGTGGGGCTCGCGGTTCATGCCCCAGGCGACGCGCTCGACCGTGCCGAACAGGTTGGCGAGCGCGGGCATGGCGTAGCTCGAGCCGTCCGGGCGCACCACGTTCTCGAACAGCACCGCCGGACCCTGCTCCGCCAGCAACCGGGTCTGGATCTCGGTCATCTCGAGGTGGGGCGAGACCGGCGCCTTGACGCGCGTCAGCCTGCCCGCGCCCTCGAGCCGGGCCATGAAGTCGCGCAACGAACGATAGGCCATGGCTAAAGCGGGCTGTGGGTACGAGGTATAGCACATGCCGGGCGCGGACTTGCTCCGGGCGGGCGGCGCGGGCATGGTCGCGCCGTGACGCCGCCAACCATGCCCATGCTCGATCCCGGCCTCGGCGGCTCCCGTCTCGTCATCGCCTTCGGGTTGTTGCTGGGAATCGGCGCGACCTGGGGCTCGACCTACGTGCTGGCCAAGATCGTCGCCGAATCCGGCGGCACGCCGGCGGGCATGGCGCTGCTCCAGGCGGCGGGCGGCGGCGTGGTGCTGGTGATGATCGGCTTGGCGCGCGGGCGCATCGCCCGGCTCCGCTGGCGCCACGGCGGGTTCTGTGCGCTGACCGGCCTGCTCGGCACCGCGCTGCCGTCCACGGTGTGGTTCTGGATCGCGCCGAAGTTGCCCTCGGGCATCCTCGCCATCGAGGCGGCGACGGTGCCGATGGTCACGCTCGGCATAACGCTCGCGCTGCGCCTCGAGGGCTTCGAGCCGCGCCGTGTCGCCGGCATAGCCTTCGGCCTGGTCGCGGTCGGCCTGCTCACGCTGCCCGCGACCAGCCTGCCGGACCCCGCCATGGTGCCGTGGGTCTTGATCGGGCTCGCGGTGCCCATGTCCTACGCGACCGAGAACATGGTGCTGGCGCTGCGCCGCCCGGACGATCTCGACGCGCTCACCCTGCTTACCGGCATGATGATCATGGCGACGCTCATGCTGTTGCCGCTGGCCTGGCTGACCGGCGGCTGGTGGCTGCCCTGGCCGTGGACCGAGGTGACGTGGCTGTTCGTCGCGCTGGTCACGATCAACGTGCTGTCGTATCTCGGCTTCATCGAGCTGATCCGCCTGGCCGGCCCGGTGTTCGCCGCGCAGGAGGGCTACATCATCACCATCACCGGCGTGCTGTGGGGCATGGCGCTGCTCGGCGAACGGCACAGCGCTTGGATCTGGGCCGCGGTGGCCGTGATGTTGGCGGGGCTCGCCCTGGTCAAACCGCGCGCGGTCACGAGGCGATCAGGGCGATGATGAGCCCCGCCGCGACCAGCCAGCCGAGATCGACGTTGGCGCGGAACTTGGCCTGGCAATCCGCCGGCCGGTCGAGGTCGACGCGCGCCGCCTGCCAGGCCAGGTGCGCGCCCGCCGGAACGAGCGCCGCGAGCGCGACCCAGCCGAGCCCGGCGAGCCACGCCGCCGCCGCGAACCCGACCCACGCGAGCGCGTAAACGGCGAACAGGAACGGACGAGTGCGCGGGCCTAGGACCAGCGCGGACGAGCGCACGCCGACCGCCCTGTCGTCCGCCTTGTCCTGGTGGGCGTAGATCGTGTCGTAGCCGAGCGTCCAGGCGAGGCACGCCGCGTAGAGCACGACCGCCGGCCAGCCCACCGTGCCGGTCGCGGCGGTCCAGCCCAAAAGCGCGCCCCAGTTGAAGGTCAGGCCGAGCACCGCCTGGGGCCAGTCGGTGAACCGCTTGGCCAGCGGATAGAGCGCGACCAGCACCAGCGACGCGGCGCCCAGCGCGATCGCCGCCGGCGGCAGCGCGAGCAGCACGCCGAGCCCGGCCGCCAGCAGCACGACGAGAAAAACCAGCGCCTGGCCGAGCCCGAGCTCGCCGCTCGCCAGGGGCCGGTCGGCGGTGCGCGCGACCCGGGCATCGATCTCGCGGTCGGCTATGTCGTTGACCACGCAACCGGCCGCGCGCATGACGACGGCGCCGATCCCGAACAGCGCGAACAACCACACCCCGGCCCCGGCCAGCAGCAGGCTCCACCAGCACGGCCACAACAGCAGCCAGGTGCCGGCGGGCTTGTCGGCGCGCGCGAGCCGCAGGTACGGGCGCAGCGCCCGGGGCGCGCGATCAAGCCACGACGGGTTAGGGAATCTGGCCTGTCCTGTAACCTCGGCCATGGTGTATATCCCGTGCCTCGCCGCCAGGATGCCGGAACGCGCCGCCATGACAAGCCCCGATCGCGGCCTCCGACGCCCGGCCCGTCCCAAGGCCCGAATCCACGTCACGGCCGATCTCGGCGCCGGGGTCGAGGTCACGGCGACTGGCGATCAGGCGCACTACCTCGGCCACGTCATGCGCCTCGGGCCGGGAATGCCGGTGGCCCTGTTCAACGGCCGCGACGGTGAATGGCGCGCACACGTCGCCGGGCTGACCAGGGGCGCCATGAGGCTCGCCGTCGATACCCGACTGCGGCCCCAAACGCCGGAACCGGACGTCTGGCTGGTGTTCGCGCCGATCAAGCGCGCCCGCCTCGATTTTCTCGCCGAAAAGGCGACCGAACTCGGGGCTTCGGCGCTGGTCCCGGTGCTGACGCACCGCACCGTGGTCGGCAGGGTCAACCTCGACCGGCTCGCGGCCACCGCGCGCGAGGCGGCGGAACAGACCGAGCGGCTGAGCCTGCCTGTCGTTCACGCACCTCGCGCGCTCGATGACGTCATCGCCAAGTGGCCCGAAGACCGGCGTCTGCTCGTGTGCGACGAAAGCGGCGGCGGCACCCCGATCGTCGAGACCCTGGGCGCGCTCGTCGGCGCGACCGGATCGTGGGCCGTGCTGACCGGGCCCGAGGGCGGCTTCGAGGCGGACGAACTTGCCCGGCTCCGCGCGATGCCGGCGGCGCTGCCGGTCGGGCTCGGGCCGAGATTGTTGCGCGCCGACACGGCCGCGCTCGCGGCGCTGGCGTGCTGGCAGGCGGTGCTTGGCGACTGGCGCCGCCCGCCGCGCGCGGCGTGAGGTAACGATGTCCGGGCCGTCCCAGGGCTCGAGCGAGCCGATCACCGACCGGCGCCAGCTCGTCGAGGCGATCGCGCGCGGCGCCAGGCCCCGCGCCGACTGGTGCATCGGCACCGAGCACGAGAAGTTCGTGTTCCGGCTCGACGACCGTCGCCGCCCGGCCTACGACGGCCCGGCGGGCATCCGCGCGCTGCTCGAGGGCCTGCAGCGGTTCGGCTGGACCCCGATCCGCGAGGGCGCGACGATCATCGGGCTGAACCAGGGCGCCGAGAACATTTCGCTCGAACCCGGCGGGCAGTTCGAGTTGTCCGGCGCGCCATTGTCCTCGGTCCACGAAACCTGCGCCGAGGTCAACACACACCTCGCCCAGGTCAGGGAGGTCGGCGCCGAGCTCGGGCTCGGGTTTCTCGGGCTGGGCTTCGATCCGATGTGGCGGCGCGCCGACGTGCCGTGGATGCCCAAGGGCCGCTACGAGATCATGCGCGCGTACATGCCGACCAAAGGCGCGCTCGGGCTCGACATGATGCTCCGCACCTGCACCGTGCAGGTCAACCTGGACTTCGGCGACGAAGCCGACATGGTGACCAAGCTGCGCGTCGGGCTCGCGCTCCAGCCGGTGGCCACCGCGCTGTTCGCCAACTCGCCATTCACCGAAGGGCGGCCCAACGGCTTCCTGAGCCTGCGCGGCCAGGTGTGGACCGACACGGACCCCGACCGCACCGGCGATCTGCCGTTCGCCTTCGAGCCCGGCATGGGGTTCGAGCGCTACGTCGACTACGCGCTCGACGCGCCCATGTACTTCGTCTATCGCGACGGCGGCTACATTGACGCGAGCGGCCAGTCGTTCCGCGATTTCCTCGCGGGCCGGCTGCCGGCGCTGCCGGGTGAGCCGCCGACGCTGACCGACTGGGACGACCACCTGACGACGCTGTTTCCCGAGGTGCGGCTCAAGCGCTACCTCGAGATGCGCGGCGCCGACTCCGGCCCATGGCGCCGGTTGTGCGCCCTGCCGGCGCTGTGGGTCGGCCTGCTCTACGACGCGGACGCGCTCGGCGCCGCGTGGGACTTGGTCAAGGGCTGGAGCGCCGAGCAGCGCGCCGCCATGCGCGCGGAGGCCCCGCGGCTCGGCTTCCAGACCCCGACACCGGTCGGCTCCATGCTCGAACTGGTGCGGCGCACCCTCGCCATTGCCGACGGGGGGCTCAAGCGGCGCGCCAGCGGCCGCGGCAAGCGGCTCGACGAGACCAATTTCCTCGCCACCCTGCACGAGATCGCCGCCCACGGCCGCACCCCGGCCGAGGACCTGCTCGATGCGTTCGGCGGCCGCTGGAACGGCTCGATCGATCCAGTCTACCGCGAGTACGCTTTTTGACCGGGTCGTTCGGCCCCGACCGTCGGCTGCTCGATCTGTTCGGCATCGAGGTGCCGATCATCCAGGCGCCGATGGCCGGCGCCGGCGGCGCGGCGATGGCCGTCGCGGTCAGCGAGGCCGGCGGGCTCGGTTCGCTTCCGTGCGCCATGCTCGACGCGGCCAAGGCGCGGAGCGAGATCGCCGTCATCCGCCAGCGCACGGCGAAACCGATCAACGTCAACTTCTTCTGCCACGCATCGCCGCCGGCCGACGCGGAACGGGAATCCAGGTGGCGGGCCCGGCTCGAACTCTTCTATCGCGAGCTCGGCGTCGATCCCGCGACGCAGGTGCCGACGGTGAACCGCGCGCCGTTCGACGACGCGACGTGCGCCGTGATCGAGGACGCGAAGCCGAAGGTCGTCAGCTTTCACTTCGGCCTGCCGGCGCGGCGGCTGGTCGATCGCGTCAAGGCCGCCGGATGCCTGGTGCTGAGCAGCGCGACCACGGTCGCGGAGGCGCGCTGGCTCGAGGATCGCGGCTGCGATGCCGTCATCGCCCAGGGCTGCGAGGCCGGCGGGCACCGCGGCATGTTCCTGACCGACGACATCGCCGCCCAGCCCGGCACCATCGCCCTGGTGCCCCAGGTCGTCGATGCCGTGAAGGTGCCGGTCATCGCGGCGGGCGGCATCGCGGACGGCCGGGGCATCGCGGCCGCGCTCGCGCTCGGCGCGGCGGCGGTCCAGATCGGCACCGCGTATCTGTTCACGCCGGAAGCGACGATCACGGACCTGCATCGCGCGGCGTTGCGCGGCGCGCGCGACGACGCCACGGCCTTGACCAACCTGTTCACCGGCCGGCCGGCGCGCGGCGTGATCAATCGGCTGATGCGCGAGATCGGCCCCTTGTCGCCCGACGCCCCCGCGTTCCCCACGGCGGGCGGCGCGCTGGCACCCCTGAAGCAAAAGGCGGAAGCCCAGGGCTCGGCCGATTTCTCGTCGCTGTGGTCGGGCCAGGGGGTAGGGCTCGGCCGCGCGCTGGGCGCGGCGGAACTGACCCGACGTTTGGCGAGCGAAGCCGCCGCACGGCTTGCGGCGCTCGGCCAACGCTGACGGCGGCTACCCGGTGCCGCCGACCGTGATGCCGTCGATCAGGAGCGTCGGTTGGCCGACGCCGACCGGCACGCCCTGGCCCGCCTTGCCGCAGGTGCCGATGCCCGGATCGAGGCTCAGGTCGTTGCCGACCGCCTTGACCCGGGTCAGCACCTCGGGCCCGTGGCCGATCAGCGAGGCGCCCTTGACTGCCGGGCCGAGCCGGCCGTCCTCGATCAGGTACGCCTCCTGGGCCGAGAACACGAACTTGCCCGAGACGATGTCGACCTGGCCGCCGCCGAAGTTGACGGCGTAGAGCCCCTTGCGGACGCCCCCCAGGATCTCGGCCGGGTCGCGCCCGCCCGCCGCCATGTAGGTGTTGGTCATGCGCGGCATCGGCATGTGGGCGAAGCTCTCGCGCCGGCCGTTGCCGGTGGGCGCCATGCCCATGAGTCGGGCGTTGAGCCGGTCCTGCAGATAGCCGACCAGGATCCCGTCCTCGATCAGCGTCGTCGCGTTGGTCGGCGTGCCCTCGTCATCGACGCTGAGCGAGCCGCGCCGGTTGGCCATGGTGCCGTCGTCGATGACGGTGACGCCGGGCGCCGCCACCCGCTGGCCCATCAGGCCGGCGAACGCCGAGGTCTTCTTGCGGTTGAAATCGCCTTCGAGCCCGTGACCGATGGCCTCGTGCAGCAGGATGCCGGGCCAGCCGGGGCCGAGCACGACCGTCATCTCGCCGGCCGGCGCCGGCACCGACTCGAGGTTAACCAGGGCCTGGCGCAGGGCCTCGTCGACCTGGGCCCGCCAGCGCTCGGGCGCGATGAACGCTTCGTAGCCCTCGCGCCCGCCGACTCCGTAGCTGCCGGTCTCCATATGCTCGCGCTCGGCGGCGGCGATCGTGACGTTGAGGCGCACCAGCGGGCGCACGTCGGTGACGTGGCGGCCGTCGGCGCGGCGCACGTGCACGACCTGCCATTCGCCGCTGAGCCCGACCATGACCTGGCGCACGCGGGAATCCTTGGCCCGGGCGTAGGCGTCGATGTCCTGGAGCAACGCGACCTTGGCCGCGAAACCCGGCGCGCCCAGCGGGTTGTCGGGCCCGTAGAGCGCGCGGTTGGTCGGCGCCGGCGGTTCGGCCAGATGCCCGGAATGCCCGGCCTTGACCGCGGCCACCGCCTGGCTCGCGCGCCGGATCGCCGCCTCGCTCAGCTCCGTGGCGTGGGCGTAACCCGTGGCCTCGCCGGCGACGGCGCGCAGGCCGAAGCCCTGGGTGGTGTCGAAGCTCGCGCTCTTGAGCCGCCCGTCGTCGTAGGCCAGGGCCTCCGACTGCCGGTACTCGAAGAAGATTTCGCCGTCGTCGCAGCCGGCGAGCGCCGCGCCGAGCAGGCCGTCGACGCGCGTCCGGTCGAGCCCCGCCCGGTCGAAGAACAGGTCCTCGGGGCGGTCCGGGATGCGATTGGCTTGGTCGGGTCGATCGGGCTGGGTCATGGTGGCCTCGCGCTGTGCCTTGCCTCGAATATGGGCTTCGGCGGCTGCGATGCAATCGCAAACTTCCGGGCGCAACCCCATGGAATCACGCCGTTAGGCGCCTCCACCGGGGTCGGCTCGCCCTTGTGCCATGGCGGGGCTCTGTGTAAGGTCCGGCCGATTTCGGCCGCGCGTCGGAGGGGCCTGAACGCGCGGGGCTGGGCCCTATTCGGCCGGGCGCGGCCGGGGTTGCACGGCCAAAGGGGCGGGAGCGATCGACGATCATGGCTCTGGGACGAGGTGTGACGTTCGCCGGCGCCTGGCTGGCGGTCGCGCTGGGCGCGCGCACGGCCGGCGCCGATCAGCCCCGGCCATGGCAGATCGGCTTCCAGGAAGCCGCCACGCCGGTCATGGAGCGGACGCTCGCGTTCAACGATCTCGTGTTCGTGGTCGTGACCGGGATCGGGCTGCTCGTGTTCGCCCTGATCGCCTATGTGCTGACGCGCTTCAACGCGCGCCGCAATCCGACGCCGACGCGGACCACGCACAACACGCTGCTCGAATTCGTCTGGACGGTGGTGCCGATCTTCGTGGTGGTGGCCATTGCCGTGCCGTCGGTCCGGCTGCTCTACCTCCAGGATGTCATTCCCGAGGTGGACATGACGATCAAGGCGATCGGGCACCAGTGGTATTGGAGCTACGAATACCCCGACCACGGCGGCTTCGGCTTCGACGCCACCATGAAGCAGGAGGCGGATCTGGCGCCGGGCGAACCCCGATTGCTCGCCACCGACACCACGGTCGTGCTGCCGGTCGACACGACCGTGCGCATCCTCCTGACCTCGGACGACGTGCTCCACGCCTGGACCGTGCCGGCGTTCGGCGTCAAGAAGGACGCGGTGCCCGGCCGCACCGTCGAAATGTGGGTGCGGGTCGAGCGCGAAGGCACGTATTACGGCCAGTGTTCGGAACTGTGCGGCGTGTACCACGGCTTCATGCCGATCCAGGTCGAGGTCGTCTCGAAGGAGCGGTTCGCCGCCTGGGTCGCCGCGGCGCAGGCGGCGTTCGGCGCGCCCACGCGCGCGCTCGCCGCCACCGAGCCGGCGCCGCCGACGGACTAGCGGCGCGCGCCGGGATCGCGACAACGAACGGTTGAGAGCAAGCTTCATGACACCGCACGCCGCCCACGAGCACGCCCACGAACACACGCCAAGGGGCATCACCCGGTACCTGTTCTCGACGAACCACAAGGACATCGGGACGATGTACCTGACGTTCGCCGTGTGCGCCGGGTTGATCGGCGGCATCATGTCGCTGCTGTTCCGCCTCGAGCTCATGAACCCGGGCGACCAGGTGCTGGGCGGCGACTACCAGTTCTTCAACGTGCTGATCTCGGCGCACGGCCTGGTCATGGTGTTCTTCATGATCATGCCGGCGTTCATCGGCGGCTTCGGCAACTGGATGGTGCCGATGATGATCGGCGCGCCGGACATGGCGTTCCCGCGCCTCAACAACATCAGCTTCTGGCTGCTGATCCCGTCGGCCGTGCTGCTGATTTCGTCGCCTTTCGTCGGCGACGGTCCGGGCGTCGGTTGGACCGTCTACCCGCCGCTGTCGACGTACGGCCAGCCTGGCGCGGCCGTCGATATGGCGATCCTCAGCCTGCATCTGGCGGGCGCCTCCTCGATCCTGGGCGCGATCAACTTCATCACCACGATCTTCAACATGCGCGCGCCCGGCATGACGCTGCACAAGATGCCGCTGTTCGTCTGGGCCATCCTGATCACGGCGTTCCTGCTGCTCTTGTCGCTGCCGGTGCTGGCGGGCGGCATCACGATGCTGCTGACCGACCGCAACTTCGGCACGACGTTCTTCGACCCGGCCGGCGGCGGCGACCCGGTGCTCTACCAGCACCTGTTCTGGTTCTTCGGCCACCCCGAGGTCTACATCCTGATCCTGCCCGGGTTCGGCATCGCCAGCCACATCGTCTCGACCTTCTCGCGCAAGCCGATTTACGGCTACCTGGGCATGGTCTACGCCATGATCGCCATCGGCTTCATCGGCTTCATCGTGTGGGCGCACCACATGTACACGGCGGGCCTCAACGTCAACACCAAGGCGTACTTCGTGCTGGCGACCATGGTCATCGCGGTGCCGACGGGCATCAAGATCTTCTCGTGGATCGCCACCATGTGGGGCGGCTCGATCGAGTTCAGGACGCCGCTGCTGTGGGTGCTCGGGTTCCTGATCCTGTTCACGATCGGCGGCGTCACCGGCGTGGTGCTGGCCAACGCCGGCATCGACACCTCGCTGCACGACACCTATTACGTGGTCGCGCACTTCCACTACACGATGTCGATGGGCGCGCTGTTCCTGATCTTCGGCGCGTTCTACTACTGGATCGGCAAGATGTCCGGCCGCCAGTACCCCGAGGCTCTCGGCAATCTGCATTTCTGGATTACCTTCGTCGGCGTCAACCTGACGTTCTTCCCGCAGCACTTCCTGGGCGTCGCCGGCATGCCGCGGCGCATCCCGGACTACCCGGACGCGTTCGCCGGCTGGAACATGGTGTCGTCGATCGGGTCGTACATCTCGCTCGCGGGCACCGTCGTGTTCCTGGTCGTCGTGTGGCGGACTTTCACGTCCGGGGCGAAGTGCGCGGCGAACCCGTGGGGCGAGGGCGCGACGACGCTGGAATGGTCGGTGCCGTCGCCGGCGCCGTTCCACACCTTCGAGTCGCCGCCGCGCGTTTCCTAGGCCCGCCATGACCACCGTTTCACCCGACGTTCCCGGCCTCGCGACGGACCCCGCGGTCGGCGATTTCATCGCCCTGCTCAAGCCCAGGGTCGTCGCGCTCGTGACCTTCACCGGCCTGGTCGGGCTGCACCTGGCGCCCGGTTCGCTGCATCCGCTGCTGGCGGCGACGGCGATCCTGTGCATCGCCGTGGGTGCCGGGGCGGCCGGCGCGTTCAACATGTGGTACGAGCGCGACATCGACGCGCTGATGCGGCGCACCGCGCACCGGCCGCTGCCGGCGGGCCGGATGCTGCCCGACACGGCGCTCGCTTTCGCCGTGGCGCTGGCGCTCGCCGCGGTCGGCGTCATGGTGCTGGCGACCAACCCGGTCGCGGCGGGGCTGCTCGCTCTCAGCATCGCCTTCTACACCGGCGTCTATACGGTGTGGCTCAAGCGGCGCACGCCGCACAACATCGTCATCGGCGGCGCCGCGGGCGCATTCCCGCCGCTGATCGGCTGGGCCGCGGTCACCGGCGGGCTCGACGTGCTGCCGCTCATCCTGTTCCTCATCATCTTCCTGTGGACGCCGCCGCACTTCTGGGCGCTCTCGCTCTATCGCGCGGACGACTACGCCAGGGCCGGCGTGCCGATGCTGCCGGTGGTCGCCGGCGCGGCGACGACGCGGCGCCACATTGTTGGCTACGCCGTCGTGCTGCTGCCCGTGACGCTGGCGCCGACGGCGCTTGGCCTGGCGGGGTCGGGTTACGGGCTCGGCGCGCTGGCGCTCGGCGTCGTATTCGTGCTGGGCGCGCTGCGCGTGGCGGCGACGCGCGAGACGGCTCCGGCGGTGCATCTGTTTGGCTACTCGATCATGTACCTGGCTGCCCTGTTCGCCCTGCTCCTGATCGACGGCGGGGCGGCGGTGCGATGACGGACGCGACCATGAGCGGCCCCGGCGATCGTCGGCGGCGCGGACGCAACCTGGCGCTGGCCGGCGTGCTCGTGTTCCTGGCCGTTCTATTTTACGCGCTGACCATCGTCCGCTTCGGGGGGCAAGGGTGAGCGCGCTCGGTCTCGACGGGCGCAAGCGCGCGACCGCGGGCGCGCTCGTCGCGCTGGTGGTCGGCATGGCCGGGCTCGCCTACGCGAGCGCGCCGCTCTACCGGCTGTTCTGCCAGGTCACCGGCTTCGGCGGCACGACCCAGGCGGCGACCGAGCCTTCGCCCACCGTGCTCGACCGCACCGTGATCGTGCGCTTCAACGCCGACGTGGCGCGCGGCCTGCCGTGGAGCTTCGCGCCCGCCGAGGGTTCCGTCGAGGTCAAGCTCGGGCAGACGACCGCGGCGACGTACGTCGCCTTCAATCCGACCGACCGTCCGATCACCGGCACGGCCACGTTCAACGTGACCCCGGAGAAGATCGGCCGCTACTTCACCAAGATCGACTGCTTCTGCTTCGAGGAGCAGACGCTCGAGCCCGGCCAGCGCGCCGAATTGCCGGTGGTGTTCTACATCGATCCGGCGCTCGCCGACGATCCCGACGCCCGCGGCATCGGCACGATCACCCTCTCGTATACGTTCTTCGAGACCGCGGCGACCGAGGGCGATTAGCCCCGGCGTCCGCAAGCGACACCAAGGAGAAACGAGCCATGGCCGAGCCCCACGCCAAGGGACACCCCTACCACATGGTCGAGCCGAGCCCGTGGCCGGTGGTCGGCGCGGCCGGCGCGCTCACCCTCGCCGTCGGCGGCATCCTGTTCATGCACGACGTGACATGGCTCGTGTTCGCGGCGGGGATCGTCCTGGTGGCGTTCACCATGGTCGTGTGGTGGCGCGACGTGGTGCGCGAGGCGACGGTCGAGGGCCAGCACACGCCGGCGGTGCAGATCGGGCTGCGCTACGGCATGGTGCTGTTCATCGCCTCCGAGGTGATGTTCTTCGTCGCCTGGTTCTGGGCGTTCTTCAACGCCGCCCTGTTCCCCGAGCTCCACGTCGCCACCGGCGGCGTCTGGCCGCCCGAGGGGGTCGTGTCGTTCGAGCCCTTCGACCTGCCGTTCCTCAACACGCTGATCCTGGTCACCTCGGGCACGACGGTGACGTGGTGCCACCACGAGATCCGCGAAGGCCACCGCGACAAGGCCATCCTCGCGCTGTGGCTGACCGTCCTGCTCGGCGCCACGTTCACCGCCGTCCAGGCGTTCGAGTACAGCCACGCGGCGTTCGGCTTCCGCGAGGGCATCTATGGCTCGACGTTCTTCATGGCCACCGGCTTCCACGGCTTCCACGTGCTGATCGGCACCGCGTTCCTCTCGGTGTGCCTGGTCCGGCTCTACAAGGGGCACTTCAAGCCCGACCAGCACTTCGGTTTCGAGGCGGCGGCGTGGTACTGGCACTTCGTCGACGTGGTCTGGCTGTTCCTGTTCTGCGGCATCTACTGGTGGGGCGGCGCGTAGCCGGCGTGGACGCCTCGGACCATCCGCCGCTTTCGCCGTTCGCCACAGGTCCCGCGGGTCGGTGCCCGCGCTGCGGCCAGGGGCGGCTGTTCGCCGGCTACCTCAAGCTGGCGCCGGCGTGCGCGGCGTGCGGGCTCGATTTCTCGGCGGCCGACAGCGGCGACGGCCCGGCGGTGTTCGTCATGTGGGCGGTGGCGGCGGTGGTCGTGCTCGGGGCCGCGCTGGTCGAGATCTTCCTGGCGCCGCCGCTCTGGCTCCACATGGCGCTGTGGATTCCGCTCACGGTCGGTCTGGCCGCGCTGCTGCTGCGCCCGGCGAAGGGCCTGATGATCGCGCTGCAGTACCGCCACCGCATCGCCTTCGACGGGCCGACGCCCGGCGACGGCACCGGCTGAACGGCGTAACCTGACGCGATGACCGGGCCGACCGCCTACGCCGAACTCGAGCGCCGCTTCGCCCGCCTCAGCCACGTTGGCGGGGCGCGCGCCGTGTTGTCGTGGGACCACCAGACCATGATGCCGGAAGGCGGCTCCGCCACCCGCGCCGAGCAGGTTGCGGCGCTGGAGGTGATCGAGCACGAGCTGGCGACCGACGCCGCGCTGGGCGAGCTGCTGGAGCGCGCCGCGACCGAGCCGCTCGACGACTGGCAGCGGGCGAATTTGCGTGAGATGCGCCGGCGCTGGCGCCACGCCACCGCGCTCGACGCGGGACTGGTCGAGCGGCTGTCGCGCGCCGCATCGGCGGCGGAACAGGCGTGGCGCGAGGCGCGCCCGGCCGGCGATTTCGCGCGCTTCGCGCCCCACCTGGAATCGATCCTCGTCCTGGTGCGCGAGGTGGCGGCGCGCAAGGCCGCGGCGTTCGGCGTCGAGCCCTACGACGCGCTGCTCGACGAGTACGAGCCCGGGTGCGGCGCGGCGCGCATCGACGCGCTGTTCGCCGATCTCGAGGCGTTCCTGCCCGATCTGCTCGGCCACGTGCTCGCGCGCCAGGACGCGCGTCCGGCGCCGCTCAAGCCCGCGGGGCCGTTCGCCATCGAGCGTCAGCGGGCGCTCGGTGTCCAGCTCATGGCGGCGGTCGGCTTCGACTTCAACCACGGCCGCCTCGACGTGAGCCTGCACCCGTTCTGCGGCGGCACGCCGGACGACGTGCGCATCACCACGCGCTACGACGAGGCCGACTTCACCTCGGCGCTCATGGGCGTGCTGCACGAAACGGGACACGCCATGTACGAACGCGGGCTCCCCGGCCGTTGGCGCCACCAGCCGGTGGGCGAGGCGCGCGGCACCGGCCTGCACGAGAGCCAGTCGCTGCTGATCGAGATGCAGGTCTGCCGCGGCCGCGAATTCCTGGCGTTCGCGGCGCCGATCATGCGCGAAGCCTTCGACGCCGACGGCGCCGCCTGGCACCCGGAGAATCTCTACCGCCTCTACACCCAGGTCCGGCCGGACTTCATCCGGGTCGAGGCGGACGAGGTGACCTACCCGGCGCACATCATCCTGCGCTATCGCCTGGAACGGGCGCTGATCGCGGGCGATCTCGCGGTGGCCGACCTGCCGGGGGCGTGGAACGAGGGCATGCGCCAGTTGCTCGGCATCGTGCCGCCGGACCACGGGCTTGGCTGCTTGCAGGACATCCACTGGGCCGACGGCCTGTTCGGCTACTTCCCGACCTACACGCTGGGCGCGATCGCGGCGGCGCAGCTCTACGCCGCCGCGCGCGCGGCCGTGCCGGAGATTCCCCAGGCGCTCGCCCGCGGCGATTTCCGGCCGCTGATGGCTTGGCTCGGCGCCAACGTGCACGCCCAGGGCTCGTATGACACGACCGACGGGCTGATGGCGAAGGCGACCGGCCGGCCGCTGAACGCGGCGCCGTACAAGGCACACCTCGAGGCGCGCTACCTCGGCTGACCATGGCCGCCAACGCCATGCGCTACGTCTCGACGCGCGGCCAGGCGCCGGCGCTCGGCTTCGACGACGCGCTGCTCGCCGGCGTGGCGGAGGACGGCGGGCTCTACGTACCCGCCACCTGGCCCGCGCTCGATCTCGCCGCCCTGGCGCCGCTCGACTACGCGGCGCTGGCCGCGCGCGTGATCGAGCCGTTCGCGGCCGGAGCCATCGAACCCGCCGAGCTCGCGACGCTCGTCGCCGACGCCTACGCCGGCTTCGGCCACCAGGCCGTCGCGCCCCTGGTCCAGCTCGACCACGATCTCTGGCTCATGGAGCTGTTCCACGGCCCCACCCTCGCCTTCAAGGACCTGGCGCTCCAGGTGCTCGGGCGCCTGTTCGATCGCGTGCTCGCCCGGCGCGGCCGGCGCGTCACCATCGTCGGCGCCACCTCGGGCGACACCGGATCGGCGGCCATCGCGGCGTGCCGCGACCGGGCGACCATGGACGTGGTGATCCTCTACCCGAAGGGTCGCGTCTCCGACGTGCAGCGGCGCCAGATGACGACCGTCGCGAGCCCCAACGTCCACGCCGTGGCGATCGAGGGCACCTTCGACGATTGCCAGGCGTTGGTGAAGTCGATGTTCGCCGACAAGGCGTTCCGCGCCGGGCACGACCTGGCGACGATCAATTCGATCAACTGGGCGCGCATCGCGGCGCAGGCCGCCTACTACGTGGCGGCGGCGCTCGCGCTCGGCGGGCGCGGGATTTCGTTCGCGGTGCCGACCGGCAACTTCGGCGACGTGTTCGCCGGCTACGTGGCCCGGCGCATGGGCGTGCCCATCGACCGCCTGATCGTCGCCACCAACGCCAACGACATCCTGGCGCGCTTCCTGGCCACCGGGCGGTACCAGACCGCCGCGGTCGTGCCGACGCTGGCGCCCAGCATGGACATCCAGGTCGCCAGCAATTTCGAGCGTCTGTTGTTCGAGCTCTACGATCGCGACGGCGCGCTGGTACGCGAACGCATGGCGGAACTCGCCCGCGGCGGCTTCACCGTTGGCGCGGACCGGCTCGAACGCGCGCGCCGGCTGTTCGCCGGGCACCGGCTCGACGACGCCGGCATCCGGGCGACGATCGCGCGCACTTACGCCCGCACGGGCGTCATCGTCGATCCCCACACCGCGTGCGCCGTCGCGGCGGCCGAGGCGGCCGAGGCCCGGGATCACCCCATGGTCGTGCTGGCGACGGCGCACCCGGCCAAGTTTCCCGCAGCGGTCCAGGCCGCCATCGGGCGCGATCCTCCCGCGGCCCCGGCGCTTTCAGCCCTGGCCGCCCGGCCCGAGCGGATCGTCGCCTTGCCAAACGACCTTGGCGCCGTGCAAGCTTTCGTGCGCGACCGTACCGGTCGTGCCGCTTGAGCGTGGCGCCGGAAGGGCGCTTTATTTCCATGGCCGTCGAAATATGCAGGCTCGACAACGGTTTGCGGATCGCCACCGACGCGATGTCGGGGGTGCGCTCGGCGACCGTCGGTGTCTGGGTCGACGTCGGCGCCCGCGACGAGCAGGAAAAACTCAATGGCATCAGCCACTTGCTCGAGCACATGGCGTTCAAGGGCACGCAGCGGCGCAGCGCCACGGCCATCGCCGAGGAGATCGAGGCGGTCGGCGGCCACCTCAACGCCTACACCTCGCGCGAGCACACGGCGTACCACGCCCGGGTGCTGGCCGGCGACATGCCGCTCGCCGTCGATCTGCTGGCCGACATCCTGCGCAATTCGGTGTTCGATCCGGCGGACCTCGAACGCGAGGTCCAGGTCGTGCGCCAGGAGATCGCCCAGGTCGAGGACACCCCGGACGACCTGATCTTCGACCTGTTCCAGGAAGCGGCGTACCCCGACCAGGCCTTCGGCCGCTCGATCCTGGGCACGGCCGAGAGTCTCGGGCGTTTCGATTCCGCGACGCTCAGGCGGCAATTGGAGCAGGAGTACCGGCCCGAGCGCATGGTGCTCGCGGCCGCCGGCGCGCTCGACCATGGCGCCGTCGTCGAGCTCGCCCAGCAGGCGTTCGGAACCATGGTGGGTGCTTCGCCGGCCAACGGCCGGAGCGAGCCCCGCTACCATGGCGGCGAACGGCGCGAGGTGCGCGATCTCGAGCAACTTCACCTGATGCTCGGGTTCAAGAGCCCGGGCGCGCGCGATCCCGCCTACTACGCCGCGCAGGTGCTGTCGACCGCGCTGGGCGGCGGCATGTCGTCGCGGCTGTTCCAGGAAGTGCGCGAGCGGCGCGGCCTGGCCTACGCCATCCACAGCTTCGCCATGGGCTACGTGGACTGCGGCCTGTTCGGCATCTACGCCGGCTGTGACGCCGGCAACGCCGAGGCGATCCTCGGCATCGTGTGCGACCAGATGAACGCCGTCGCCGGCAGCATCGGCGCCGATGAGCTCGGCCGCGCCAAGGCCCAGCTCCGGGCCGGGCTGCTCATGGCGCTGGAAGGTTCCTCCGCCCGGGCCGAGCAGCTCGCGCGCCACCTGCTCGTGTTCGATCGGGTGGTTCCGGTCGACGAAATCGTCGCGCGCATCGACGCGGTCGGTCCCGCCGACGTCGAGGCCACCGCGCGCGCCATCGGCCGGGGCGACAACCTGACCTTCGCCTTCGTCGGACCCGCGGACCGCCTGGACACGCGCGACGAGCTCGCGCGCCGATTGGGCTGAGCGATGCCCATGTTCGGTTTCCTGCATCCCCGGGCGCGGCACAGCGTAGGCCCGCGGCTGGAGGGCGAGCGGACCTTTCTGCGCCCGCCGCGCGGCGCCGACTGGCGCGCATGGGCGGCGCTGCGCGAGGGCTCGCGCGGCTTTCTCGGGCCGTGGGAACCCACCTGGCCGCCCGATGCGCTGACCCGGCGCGCGTACCGCCGCCGCCTGCGCGGCCACGCGGCCGAGCGCCGTGCCGGGCAAGGGGTCGCCTTGTTCGTGTTCAGGCAGGGCGACGGCGCCCTGCTCGGCGGCGTCACGCTCACCGACATCCGGCGCGGGGTCGCCCAGTCGTGCGACCTTGGCTACTGGATCGGCCAGCCCTACGCCCGCCAGGGCTACATGTCCGAGGCGATCCGCTTGGTGCTGCGTTTCACCTTCGCCGAACTCGGGCTCCATCGGGTGAACGCGGCGTGCCTGCCGTCGAACATGGCGAGCCAGGGACTCCTGCGTAAGCTGGGCTTCGGTCAGGAAGGCTACGCCCGCGACTATTTGCGCATCGACGGGCGCTGGCAGGACCATCTGCTGTTCGCCGCGTTGGCCGGCGACGCGACCGAGCAAGCCGCGGCCCGCGCCGCGGAGTAAGCGCCGCCTCAGGCGTGGCCGGTCAGCGAGGACAGCTTGCTCGGGTCGACGCCGATCTTGCGCACCGCGTCGTTCCATCTGGTGTCGAGCCCGCCGCCGAACACCAGGTTCTCGTCGGCCGAACAGGTCAGCCAGCCGTTGGCCTGGATCTCGGCGTCGAGCTGGCCGGGCGCCCACCCGGCGTAGCCGAGCGCGAGCAGGCTGCGGCGCGGACCCTGGCCCTCGGCGATCGCGCGCAACACATCGATCGTCGCGGTGAGCGCGTAGCCGCTGCGGATGACGAGGGTGGCTTCCTGCACGTAGTCGTCGGAATGCAGCACGAAGCCGCGGCCGGTCTCCACCGGGCCGCCGAAGTGCACCTGGATCGCCGACGACGGCACGGCCGGATCGATGTTGAGCTGGCGCAGCAGGTCGGGGAAGCGGATCGAGTCGATGACCTTGTTGACCACCAGGCCCATCGCGCCGTCCGCGCTGTGGGCGCAGACGTAGATCACCGAGCGCTGGAAGCGCGGGTCACTCATGGTCGGCATGGCGACCAGGAGCTGGCCTTCGAGGAAGTCGATCGTCCGCTCCATCCCGCGCACCCTTGGGCGGTTGAGACTCGGCAAATTACACACCACCAACGTAGACAATGACAACCCATTCATCGCCTTATTCCACGTGAGCGTGGCCAGGCGCGATTCCGGCCATGGCATGTCGGCACTTGAGCTTTGTCACGGGACCCGGCTACAAGAACAGTTCGCGGCGGGCGACAACTCAGGCGGGGAGGGGACGATGGCGCGCATCAAGATCGGCGAGCGCATACCGGAAGGCACGCTTCAGGTCATGGCCAAGCGCGGGCCGGCGACGGTGACGACCAAGGACGTGTTCAAGGGCAAGAAGGTCGTGCTGTTCTCGGTGCCCGGCGCGTTCACGCCGACCTGCTCGGGCCAGCACCTGCCGGGCTTCGTGCACCGTGCCCGCGCGCTCAAGGCCAAGGGCATCGGCACCATCGCCTGCGTCTCGGTGAACGACGCCTTCGTCATGGATGCCTGGGCCAAGGACCGCAAGGTCGGCACCACGGTCCTGATGCTGGCCGACGGCAACGGCACGTTCACCAAGTCGCTCGGGCTCGGCGCCAACTACGGCAAGTACGGCATGGGCCGGCGCGGCCAGCGGTTCTCGATGCTGGTCGACGACGGCGTGGTCAAGAAGCTCAATGTCGAGCGCGGCGGCGGCCTCAAGGTCAGCGACGCCGACACCATGCTCGGCAGCCTCTAG
>CAZGYG010000027.1:0-18933 GCA_964530335.1 uncultured Rhodospirillaceae bacterium
CCATCGACAACTCGGCCGGAGTCGATTGCTCGGACCACGAGGTCAACATCAAGATTCTGCTCAACGCCGTGGTCGGCGCGGGGGACATGACGGCGAAGCAGCGCGACGAGTTGCTGGTGGCCATGACCGACGAGGTCGCCCAGCTCGTGCTGCGCGACAATTACCAGCAGACCCAGGCGCTGACCGTCATGGCTGCCAAGGGCGTCGGCGCGGTCGAGTCCCAGGCTCGGCTCATGCGCGCGCTCGAAGGGCGCAAGCGGCTCGATCGCGCGATCGAATTCCTGCCCGGCGACGAGGAGCTGGCGGAGCGCCAGGCCAAGCGCCAGGGACTCACCCGGCCCGAGCTCGCCGTGCTGCTGGCCTACGCCAAGATGGCGGCCTACGAGGGTCTGCTCGACTCCGAGCTGCCGGACGACGCTCATTTCGCGCTCGACCTCGAGCGCTATTTCCCGAAGCCGTTGCGCAAGCGGTTCGGCCCCGCCATCGCCGGCCACCGGCTGCGCCGCGAGATCATCGCCACCGTCGTGACCAACAGCCTGATCAACCGGGCCGGCGGCACGTTCCTCTACGAGATGGTCGACCGCACCGGGTTCGACACCGCCACCGTCGCGCGCGTCTACACCGTGGCGCGCGACACCTATGACCTGCGCGAGGTGTGGCGCGCCGTCGAGGAGCTCGACACCAAGGTTCCCGCCGCGACCCAGACCGACATGTTGGTCGAGGCCGGGCGCCTGCTCGAGCGCGCGACCCTGTGGTTCCTGCGCAACGAAACCCACCCGATCGACGTCGCCCAAACGGTCCAGCGCTATCGGGCGGGCGTCGCCGAGTTCGCCGCCGGGCTCGGCGACGTGCTCGGCGAGCCCCGGCGCACCGCGCTCGAGCAGGCGACCGCGGGCTGGGTCGCGGCCGGCGTGCCGGGGGAACTCGCCCATCGTGTCGCCAGCCTGCGCACCCTGGCCGCGGGCGGCGACATCGTGCGCACCGCGATGCGCGGCGACCACGGGGTGCTCGACGTGGCGCGGGTGTACTTCACGCTCGGCGCGCGCCTCGGCTTCGACTGGGTGCGGCTCAGCGCATCGCGCCTGGAACCGGCGACGCATTGGCAGCACCTCGCGATCCAGGCGCTGTTCGACGACAGCCACACCCAGCAGCGCACGCTCGCCATGACCGTGGTCAAGACCGACGGCCACGCCACGGCGGCGATCGAGGCGTGGATCGAGCGCAACGGCGGCGCCATCCAGCGGGTCGAGCAGATCCTGGCCGAGCTGCGCGGCGGCGGCGCGGTCGATCTCGCCATGCTCACGGTCGCCAACCGGCACCTCGCCATGCTCGCCGCCGCATGACGGCCGCGCCCCCGGCCGCGCGCGGGCGTGACCGGCGGGCGCTCGTCGCCTGGTGCCTCTACGACTGGGCGAACTCGCCGTTCCCGACGGTGGTCGTCACCTTCGTGTTCGCGGCGTACTTCACCAAGAGCATCGTCGGCGACGACGCGCTGGGCACCGCGCTGTGGTCCCAGGCGCTGGGCGTGAGCGGGCTCATCGTCGCGCTCGCCGCCCCCGTCGTCGGTGCCGTCGCCGATGCCAGCGGGCGCGTCAAGCCGTGGCTGTTCGGGTTCTCGGCCGCGACCGCGACGGCCGGCGCCCTGCTGTGGTTCGCCGGCCCCGATCCGGCCAATACGTGGTGGGTGCTGGCGCTGGTCGCGTTCGCCAACGTCGCGTTCGAGTTGGCGACGGTGTTCTACAACGCCATGCTGCACAGATTGGCGCCGCCGGGCCGGCTAGGGCGGGTCTCGGGCTGGGGCTGGGCGCTGGGCTACGCCGGCGGGGTCGCGTGCCTCGTGCTGGCGCTGGTCGCGCTCGTCCAGGCCGAGCCGCCGCCCTTCGGGCTGGATTGGGAGCGCACCGAGCCGGTGCGCGCGGTCGCCCCGCTGGTCGCGCTGTGGCTGGTGGCCTTCGGCTGGCCGCTGTTCGTGTTCGTCGCCGAACCCGGGCACGCCAAGCCGGTCCGCTTCGGTCGGGCGGCGCGCGAAGGCCTGGCCCGGCTCTGGCGCACGCTGCGCGAGGTCCGCCGCTACCGCAACGTGGCCTGGTTCCTGGTGGCGAAGATGCTCTACATCGACGGGCTCAACACCATCTTCGCGCTGGGCGGCGTCTACGCGGCGACGCGGTTCGCCATGCCGATCGACGAGATCCTGCGCTTCGGCATCGCGCTCAACGTCACGGCGGCGCTGGGCGCCTTCGGCTTCTCGTGGGTCGACGACTGGGTCGGGCCGAAACGCGCGCTGGTGCTCGGCAACCTCGGGCTGATCGCCACCAGCGCGGTCGTACTGCTCGCCAGCGACGCGACCGGGTTCTGGATCGCCGGGCTCGCGCTCGGTGTGTTCATCGGGCCGGTGCAGGCGTCGAGCCGGTCGCTGATGGCGCGACTTTCCCCGCCGGGCATGGCAGCGGAGATGTTCGGGCTCTACGCCTTCTCGGGCAAGGCGACCGCGTTCCTCGGTCCGATCCTGGTCGGCTGGGTGACACTGGCGACCGGCAGCCCCAGGTTGGGCATGGCGACCGTCCTGCCGTTCCTGATCGCCGGGCTCGCGCTGCTGGCGCTGGTGCGCCCGCCCGTTACAGCATCGCCGTGAGCGCCTGGGCGCCGGTAAGCGCCGCGAGCCCCATCAGGAGGCGCAGCACCCAGACGCGGAAGCGGGCGGGATCGGCGCCCCGGAACGCCCGCGCGCCGAGCCAGATGCCGGCGAGCAGCGGCGGCAGGTAGACGAGCGCGCGCACCGCGTCGTCCCAGCCGATCAAACCCTCGCGCGCCTGGAACCCGAGCCCCATCGTGTCGGTGCCGATGAAGAACGCGATCAGCGAGGCGCGCCCGACCGTGGCCCCGGCGGGCGACGAAAAGAAGAACAGGATGACCGGCGGCCCGGCCATGCCGAACGCGCCGTTGAACAGGCCGGCCGCGGCGCCGGTCGCCACCGTGGCGAAGCGCCCCGGCATGGCCTTGAAGGCGAAGCCGCGCGCGAGCAGCACCGCCGAGCCGAGCACGAACAGTGCGATCGCCAAGGTCATCGGCGCCGCCGGGACGTGGGCCAGCGCCCAGACCCCGAACGGCGTGGCGACCAGGCAGCCCGCCAGCAGCGTCCCCGTCGCCCGCCAATGGACCTCGCGCCACACCCCGGGCAGCAGGTGCAGGCTGGCCGCGATCTCCATCATGAAGATCGAGGGCACGATGTCGCGCGGCGGGATGACGATGGACAGCGCGGTGATGACCAGCAGCGAGAAGCCGAAGCCCGAATAGCCGCGAACGATCGCAGCGCCGAACACGCAGACGACGCCGTAGGCGAGCAAGCCGATCTGGGCCGGGTCGAGCACGGGGCTCAGGGCTTACGCGGCGGCCAATGAGCCGTGTCGTGGTCCGGATGCTGGTGGCTGACGATCGACGCCACATTTTCGGGACCGAGGTCCTCGTCCGTCGTATGGCGCCTGAGTGAGCCGATGGTCCCGAGCCACTTGACCTCGCTTTCGGTGCCGACGTGGTGGGTGGGATTGAGCGCGCCTGGGTCGTCCAGGCTGCCCAGGGTGACGCCGACGGTGGTGCTGTCCAGCGCCCGGTAGGTCAGTGGCGTGCCGCACGCCGGGCAGAACTCGCGCCTGAGGATCGACGAGCTCGCGAACGAGCCGGGCGAGCCGCGGGTCCAGCGGAAGTCCTTCGCGGGCAGGGCCGCCGACGCCATGAACGGGCCGCCCACCGCCTTCTGGCACATGCGGCACGAGCACAGCGACGCATCGCTCGGCTTCGCGGCGAGCGCGTAGCGCACCGCGCCGCACTGGCAGCCCCCCGTCATCGCGGGCTTCGACGCCTGCGCCGTCATGGAAGTTCTCCCGTTGTTCGGGTCAACTTACACCGCCGTCCACGCCCGCGCAGGCGTGGAATCCTGACCGGACGGGTTAGGCCCATGACAGCGACGCAACCTCGGCGCACATGCGGATGGTCTCCGCGCCGTAGTCCGGATCCCAGGCGTCGCGGTCCTCGAGCACGCTGAAGAACGCCACCGCCACGCCGGTCTCGATGTCGACCAGCAGGTACTGGCCGCCGTAGCCGCCATGGCCGACCCAGCGCCCGCCGGTCGCCGTGTGGTTGGAGTAGCGGATGCCCTCACGCGCGCCCTCGTAGCGGGTGCCGCGGCCCGACCGGGTCGTCGCGATGAACGGTTGGCTGCCGACCCGCTCGCCGTTCACCCCGACGCCGCCGCGCGCGAACAGGAGCCCGTAGCGGGCGAGGTCGCGCGCCGAAAGACAGCCCGAGCCGTTGAGCTGGGGCACGCCCTCGCGGTCGGTGCCCATGTGGAAGGTGCCCTCGAACCCCGCCGCCTCGGCGATCTCGAGCACAAGCTCGCCCTGCGGACGCCCGGCCACGCGCTCGGCGATCCAGGCCACGACGTCGGTGTTGGCGGACTTGTATTGGACGACGCCCGACGGATTGCGAATGTCATTGCCGGCGATGGTCGCGACGAACGACCGGCTGGAAGGCTCGGCCTCGCCCTCGGGCGGCAGGCGCCAGCCCATCGCCGCCTCCTGCTTGTACGACGCGGAATCGAGCACGCTGTAGTCCTCGGTGAAATCGTTGACCACGTCCATGTCGAGCACCTGCTGGACGGTCGCCTTGGCGTAGCCCGAACCGATCTCGGGCAGGTACGAGGCGACCGTGCGCGTCAGGTCGAGCTTGCCGTCCTCGACCAGGCGTCCGACGATCAGGTTCAGCGTGGTCTTGGTGATCGACTGCATGGAATGGGCGCCGTCGGGCCCGTAGTCGGGGGCGTAGTCCTCCCACAGCAGGCGGTTGCCCCGCGCCACCGCCATGGCCGAGAAGAACGGCGTCGAGCCGAGCTTGCGCACCCGGTCGATCTGCCCGATCCGCCAATCGAGATCGCGTTCGAGCACCAGCACCCGGGGCGAGCGGTACGAGCGCGCGTAGCGGAACATCTTGTAGAGCGCGTGGAAGCTCCGCCGGCGGCGCTCGGGCCGGTTCCAGCCGGGCAGCGTGCCGCAGAGCGAAAGGTCCGGGTTGGGTATCGTCACGGTCATCGCTCACACTCCGTCGCGGTCGGTGTCGCGTGGTGCCCGTGGCGCGGCTCAGTGCCGGAAATGCCGCACGCCGGTCGCCACCATGGCGATCTTGTGCGAGTTGGCGGCGCTGGTCACCTCGTCGTCGCGCTTCGATCCGCCCGGCTGGATGACCGCGCGCACGCCCGCCTCGGCCGCCACGATCAGCCCGTCGGCGAACGGGAAGAAGGCGTCGGAGGCGACGACCGAGCCCTTGACGCGCGAAACCTTGCGGCGCGCGGCGCTGGCCGCGTCCTCGGCCTTCGACACCGCCAGGCGCACGGCATCGACCCGGCTCATCTGGCCGGCGCCGATGCCGACGGTCGCGCCGTCCTTGGCGAACACGATGGCGTTGGACTTGACGTGCTTGGCGACGCGCCAGGCGAATTCCAGATCGGCCCATTCCTTCGTGGTCGGCGCGCGCGTCGTCATGACCGTCGACCGTTCGCGCAGCCCGGGCGCCGTCGCGCCGCGGCTGTCGGGCGTCTGGGCCAGGAACCCGCCGGCCACCGAACGCACGACGACGCCGGCGACGCGCGCCGGGTCGGGCACGCCGGCGGCGACGAACACGCGCACGTCCGGCTTGTGCGCGAGCTCGGCGGCGGCCAGTTCGTCGAGACCGGGTACGACGACGACCTCGGTGAACACCTTGGCCAGGGCGGTCGCCGCCGCGCGGTCGAGAGGCCGGTTGAACGCGACGACAGCGCCGAACGCGCTGTCCGGATCGCACGCGAGGGCCTTGGCGTAGGCCTTGGCCAGGGTGTCGGCCACGGCCGCGCCGCACGGGTTGCCGTGCTTGACTATGACGCACGCGGGCCGGTCGAATTCCGCCACCGCCTCGAACGCCGCGTCGCCATCGAGGATGTTGTTGTAGCTCGGCTCCTTGCCCTGCACCTGGCGCGCGCGCGCAACCCCGGGCCGGGCCTCGGCGGTGACGTAAAGCGCGGCCCGCTGGTGCGGGTTCTCGCCGTAGCGCAGCTTCCGCACCCGCTCGCCCGCCACGATCATGCGCTGGGGCAGGCCGTCGCCCAGGCGGGTGGCGAACCAGCCGGCGATCGCCGCGTCGTAGGCCGAGGTCCGCGCGAAGGCGAGCGCGGCAAGCCGCCGCCGCGTCAGATCCGCGACGCCGCCGAAGTGCGTGATGTCGTCGATGATCGTCGCGTAGTCGGCCGGTTCGATGACCACGGCGACGGCCGCGTGGTTCTTCGCCGCCGAGCGGATCATCGCCGGCCCGCCGACGTCGATGTTCTCGATGGCCTCGGCTTCTTCGCCGCCCTTGGCCACCACGGACCAGAACGGATAGAGGTTGCAGACCAGCAGGTCGATCGGCGCCATCCGGTGCTTGGCCATGGTGCCCGCGTCCACGCCCCGCCGCCCCAGCAATGCGCCGTGGATCATGGGGTGCAGCGTCTTGACGCGCCCGGCCATGATCTCGGGGAACCCGGTCACGTCGGTGACGTCGCGCACGACCAGCCCGGCCAGGCGCAACGCCTGCGCCGTGCCCCCGGTCGAGATGATCTCGACGCCGCGCCTGGCGAGCTCGCGGGCGAAATCGACCAGACCGCTCTTGTCATGGACGGAGAGCAGGGCGCGGCGGATCGGCACGATACCTTGGGGCATGATCCAAACCTCAGATCAGCGACGCGAGCGCCGCTCGTCCCGTGTACTCGGGCACCAGATCGGTCATCAAGGCAAGCGCGCGCGCGGCCTCGCCGGCGCGCGCCGCGGCCTCGACCTCGTCGAGCCGGCGCGCCAGGGGCTGGAACTCCGCTTGGCGGGCCGCGGCGATCGCGATGCCCGGGCGCGCCGTGGCCAGGCGGCGCTCCTCGGCGTGGAACAGCTCCTCGTGCGCCTTCTCGCCCGGGCGCAACCCGGTGATGGCGATCGCCACGTCGCGTTCGGGCACCAGGCCGGCCAAACGAATCATCTGGCGCGCGAGATCGAGGATGCGCACCGGCTCGCCCATCTCGAGCACGAAGATCTCGCCGCCCTCGGCCGGCAGCGCGGCCGCCTGGAGCACCAGCTCGACCGCCTCGCGCACGGTCATGAAGTAACGGGTGGCTTCGGCGTCGGTCACGGTCAGCGGTCCACCCTGGGCGAGTTGGCGCTGGAACAATGGCACGACCGAGCCCGCCGAGCCCAGCACATTGCCGAAGCGCACCGTGACGAAGCGCGTGACGCCGGCATGGGCCGGGCTGCGCCCGAGCGCCTGGACCGTGAGCTCGGCCACGCGCTTGCTGAGTCCCATGACGCCCTGCGGGTTGACCGCCTTGTCGGTCGAGATCAGCACGAACCGGGCGGCGGATACCGCGAGCGCGGCGCGGGCCGCATTCAGCGTGCCGGTGACGTTGGTGAGCACCGTCTCGCACGGGTTCGCCTCGGCGACGTGGACGTGCTTGAGCGCGGCGGCGTGGAACACGAGCTCCGGCCGTTCGGCGGCGAACACGGCGCCGAGCCGCGTCGGATCGCGCACGTCGCCGAGCACGGCGGCGCGGCTCACGGCGGGCCAGGCGGCGGCGAGCTCGCGCTCGATCGCGGTGAGCCCCCCTTCGGCATGGTCGAGCAGCACGAGCCGGGCCGGCCCGAACGCCGCGATCTGGCGCGCGAGCTCGCCGCCGATGGTGCCGCCGGCGCCGGTCACCAGCACGCGCCGGCCCGCCACCAGCTCTGCCATGGCGCCACGGTCGAGCACCGCCTGGGGCCGGCCCAACAGGTCCTCGATCGGCACCGGGCGGACCTCGAAGGAGCCTTCACCGGCGCGGAAATCGGTCAAACGGCCGAGCCGGGCCAGCGTGAGCCCGTGATCCTCGGCCGCGGCCAGCAGGTTTCGCAGCGTCGCGGGCGCGGTGCGCTCGGCGCCCAGGATCATCCGGCGCGGCCGCGCGCCCTTGCGTTTGAGCCGGGCAAGCGCGCGGTCCACGTCGGGCGAGGCCGCGACGACCTCGACGCCCCGGATGCGCCGCCCGACCTCGGCCGGGTCCTCGGTCATCAGCCCGACCACGTCGTAGCCAGCGTCGGGGTCGCGCGCCATGGCGCGCACGAACGCCTCGGACGAGTCGCCGGTGCCGACCAGCAGCACCGGCACCCGCGCCCGGTCCGCATGCTCGGCGACCCGCGCCAGGCTGCCGTCCTTGATCAGGCGGTAGACGAAGCGCGGGCCGCCCAACGCCGCGATCAGCACGAACCAACTGATGACCAGCGCCGAGCGCGGATAGAGCTCGAGCCGGGTCAGGAAAAAGAGCGCGGGCAGGAACAGGAGGTGCGCCAGCGTCGCCGCCTTGACCAGCGCGACCAGGTCCGGCAGCGAAGCGTACCGCCACACCCCGCGGTAGAGGCGAAGGCGCCAGAACACGACGGCGGCGATCGCCGTGAACAAGAGGGTGCCTTCGAGCAGGAACCCGGCGGTCTGGCTTCGCATGTCGGCGGCGCCGAGACGCAGGTAGAGCCCGGCGAGGAACGCCGCCGCCGCCATGACGACGTCGTGCGCCCAGGCGATCGCCCGAACATCGAGGCGGAATCGTCTTGTCGTCATCGCGGCCGTTGCCGGCGAAAGTACCACAGGGTCGCGCCGACCGACACGAAGGCGAGCGCGAGCGAGAGGGCGCCGAGTCCAGGGTCTTTCGCGGCGGCCACGGCGAGCACGACGAGCCAGAGATCGAGCAGGAGAACGCGCGAGGTGACCCAGCGGTGCGACCGCCCCGCGCTGACCGCGACCTGGTAAGCGTGCTCGCGATGAGCCCGCCACGGCGCCCGGCCGCGCGCCAGGCCCCGCACAAGCGTCGTCGTCGCGTCGGCTACGAAGTAAAGGGGTAGGATCGCGGCCGGGAGCCATGCGCCGTTCGCCGCCGCGAGCAGCAGCAGGCCGCCGACCGCGTAGCCCAGCGGCACGCTCCCGGCATCGCCGAGGAACACCTTGGCCGGCGGCCAGTTCCAGCGGAGGAAGCCGAGCGACGCGGTGGCGAGCGGAAGCGCGACGAACCCCACCCATGCGTCGAGCCAGACGTCGCCGAACCCCAGCAAGGCGGCGCTTAGGCCGGCGCCGATCGTCACGGCCTGCCCCGCCGCCAGGCCGTCGATCCCGTCCATGAAGTTGTAGAGGTTGACGAACCACAGCCACAGGACGAAGGCCAGCGCCCGATCCGCCGGCAGCCCAAGCAGCCCCTGGAACACCAGAAGATCCCCCGGAACGACGGCCAGGGCGGCGCCCACGGCCACGGCGTGCGCCGCGAGTCGCGGCCAGGGCGACAGGCGGCGGACATCATCCCACAGCCCGATCGCCGCCAGCGCGACCAGCATGACGGCGACGACGACACCGATCGGTTCGAACGCGCCGGGCGCCTCGGCCACGGCGATGACCAGGGCGAAGACGACCACGGGGACGATGCCGCCGCCGCGCGGCACCGGCCGGTCGTGGCTCGATTGGGCGTTGGGGCGGTCGTTGGGCCGGTCGTTGGGGCGGTCGACGGCGCCGATCCGGCGCAGCAACGGGATCGCGAGCCAAGTCCCGATCAGGCAGAGCAGCGGGACGGCGACCAGGATGGCGAAGGCGACGAAAGCGTAACCCCGGGCGAGGCCGACGGCCCAGTCTTCGGTCACCATCCCGCCCCCTCGCCGGCGCGCGCCCATACCCCGCCGTCGCCGGCGAGCGCGTCGATCCGGCCGTCCCGCAGCGCGTGGGCCGCGTCCTCCGGGCGGTCCACGATCGGCTCCTCGTGGACGTTGAAGCTGGTGTTGATCAGCACGGGGATCCCCGTCTGGCGCTTGTAGCCTTCCAGGATATCGAAATAGAGCGGGTTCGGCCCGCGCTCGATGACCTGGGGCCGGGCGGTGCCGTCGGCATGAACGACCGCCGGGATGCGCTCGCGCCACTCCGGGCGCACGGCGCAGGTGACGGTCATGAACCGGGCGGCGTAACGCGATGCCGCCGGCAGCTCGAACACCCGTTCGGCGTCGGCCGCCGCGACCACCGGCGCGAACGGCATGAACTCGCTGCGCTCGAGCCGCCGGTTGAGCGCGCCGGTGATGCCACGATCGGTCGCCGCCGCCAGGATGCTGCGCGCGCCGAGCGCGCGCGGGCCGTACTCGCCGCCCCGGGTGTAGAGCGCCACGATCTTGCCGGCGGCGAGCAGCGCGGGCACGGTTCGGGCGTCGTCGGCGATGCGCGCCAGCCCCGGCATCGCGTCGAACGTCCGCGCGGCCGAAGCGCCGTAGTCACGGCCGTAGTAGAGGTGCTCGAGCGGCCAGCGCCGGTCGAGCCAGCGGGATAGCCCGTCGCGTTCGAGCAGGATCTGGAGCACGCCACCCGCCGGAAGCCCGGCGTCGCTCATGGCCGGGTAGACGAACAGCTCGTCGATGTCCGCGGACTCGGCGAGCCGCCGGTTGAGCCGGACGTTGGCGAACACGCCGCCCGCGACCCCGAGCCTGCGCACCCGATGGCGCGCGAGCAAACGGGCGACGGCGGCGAGCGCCGTGGTCTCGAGCGCGTCCTGGACCGAGGCCGCCAGGTCGGCCGGGGCAAGCTTCGCCGCGAGCTCGAATACGGCGTGGCGCATGGCGACGTGGCTCGGGAAGTCGGCGACAATCCGGCCGTCGTCGCCGACGCGGAACCAGGCCGCGATGCGTTCGGCGGCCACCGGGCGCCCGAACGCGGCGAGCCCGGTGACCTTGCCTTCGTGGCGGTTCATGCGCATGCCCAGCGCCTGGGTCGCGTAGCCGTAGGCCAGCCCCAGGCTGTCCACGGCCATGGGGTGGCCGAACGCCTCGTCGCCGCCGAACAGGGTGTCGAGGCGGCCGTCGCGCAGCAGCCGCGCGCTGTATTGCACGTTGTCGCCGCCACCGTCCGCCGTGTAGAGGAGCGCAGCGTCCCACGCGGTGTGGAACAGGGCCGGCAGCGCATGGGCCAGATGGTGGTTGAAGAAGCGCAACCCGGCGTCGGGGCGGAACCCCGCCTCGGCCAGGAAGCGCCGCGCGTCGAAGATGGCGGCGGAGTCGGCGTGGCCAAGGCGGGCGAGCTCGCGTTCCATGCTCTTGGGCTTGGCGCGGCCCAGCGCCTCGCGCGCCAGGCCCTCGATCCGCCGGGCGCCGCGCCAATGCCGGTACCAGCGCCATGGCAACGGCCCGCGGCCCAGCGCCACGACATCGACATCGCGGCGCCCGAGCCCGGCGATCGCCAGCACCTCGTCGATCGCCCGGTCGGGCACCCGGCCGCCGTCCGCCTTGATGCGCGTGAGCCGCTCCTCGGCCACCGCGGCGATGAGCCGGTAGTCGTCGCACAGGCACGCGGAGGCGTCGTGGGTGCCGGAAAAGACGCCGAGCAGGATCATGGCGCGCTGGGTACGACGGGCCGGCGACCGTATCGGCGGGGTCGGCCACGGTCAACGACCGGTGCCGGACCGCGCCCGTGATCGCCGAGCGCATCGCCGCCGTCGCGGTCGGCCTGGCGGTGCCGGCGCTGGTCTCGGGTCGCGCGACCATGGCGGCGTCGTGTCTGATCGCGCTCGCGGCCTTCGGCATCGCGCCGGGGCTCGGCGCCGCGATCAAGGCCGTCCGCGCGCGTGGCCCGCTCGGCGCGGCGCTCGGGGTTCTCGGCGCCGTGTGGCTGGCGGCGACGATCCTGTCGTTCGATCCGTGGGCCTCGTTCCAGATCTGGGCACGCATGGTCGTGTTCGTCGTAGCGGCGGCCGTGCTCGCCCAACGGCTCGCGGCCGCCGCCCATGCCGCTGCGCTGGCGCGACGGTCGCTGGTGGTCGGCGCGCTGGCGGCCGTGCTCATCGCACTGGTGGGCGCGACCGCCGTGCCGGACGTCCTGGCGATCGTGCGCGGCCACGCGCCCGGCTGGAGCCAGGGCGACGCCGCCCTGGCGGTCAAGGGGTTCGGCTCGGCGCTCGCCTGCCTGATGCCGGTCGTCTTGTGGGCGGGGCTGGCCGAACGCGGGCTTCGCCTCGCCGCGCTGGCGTTCCAGCCGCTTGCCGTGGCCGCGATGGCGGTGGCCTCGAGCCACGCGGGGCTTGCCGGCGCGGCGCTCGGCTTGATCGTGCTCGCCGTGGCGCGCGCGTCCGGCCGCTGGGCGGCGGCGCTCGTGCTCGGCATCGTCGTCATCGGCGCGGCCGGAGCGATTCTCGCCGGCTTGGGCCCGCTCGGCCCGGCGTTCGCCGCCATCGACCCGCACCGCCAGGCGATCTGGACCGCCGCCCTCGGCTATTATCCGCAGGCGCCGCTGATCGGTCACGGCATCGACGTGGTCAACCGGCTGCCCGGGGCCGATGTCGTGGTGCCGGCGTTCAACCAGGCGCGCATCCCGTCGCATCCGCACGACTGGGCGATCGAGGTGCTGGTCGAAACCGGCGCGCTCGGCCTGGCGGCGCTCGTTGTCGTGCTCGCGGTGCTCGCGTTGCGCCTGGCCCGGCTGGAACGGCGGGCCGGCGCGGCCGGGCTCGCGCTCATGGCCGCGTTCTGGGGCTCGGGATTGTTCAACTTCTCGATGTGGGCGGCGTGGTGGCAGGGGGCGCTTCTGATTCCGCTCGCGCTGGTCTGGGCCGCCGGCCGACCAGACCAAGGCCGACCAGACCAAGGGCGGTCAGAACCATGAGCAGGGGCTCGAGCGGCAGACGGTACTTCACCCCGGTCACCGGCCCGGTCACGACCAGCACGTAGAGCGCGACGCCGAGCAGGAACAGCCACGGCAGCGACAGCAGCCGGCGCCCGACCCGCGCCAGCCCGACGAGCTGGACCAGGCGGATCGCGACCATGGCGGCCGCGCCAAGCCCGATCACGACCAGCGCCGTCGGGTCGTCGGTCGAACGCACGGTGTTGATCGCCTTGTCGAACGCACCGTCGCCGGGGGTGGCGTAGAAGCTCGGGCGATCGAGCCGCCGGAACATCGGCACGGCGGCGGCGCTCGGCACCGCCAGGTTGAGCGCGGCGCCGGCCAACCAGGCGCGCGCCAGCCCGACCACGCCGAGCTCGCTCAATGCCGCGCGCGCGACGGCCGCGGCCTGGGCGCTGGCGGCGAAGGGATCGCGCAAGGGCATCGGGTACGCCGCGGCGTACAATTCGGCCATGAGTCGCCGGCCATCGTCGAACGGCACCCCCGCGCCGAACTCGAGCGCCGCCGGCGCGACCCAACCCAGCGCGTGGCTGCCCCCCTGGCTGGTCAGCGCCAGGTGGCCGTAAAGCGCGTGGTTGCGTAAGCCCACCGGCGCGAGCAGGGCGAGGCATACGCCGAGCGCGAGCGCGCCATGGAGTGCCGCGCGCCCCGGCCGCGCGCCGGCCCTCAGCGCCGCCGCGATCACCACCAGGGCGAACAGCACGGGCACGAATTGGGTCATGGGGCGCACCAGCGTCGCCAGCCCGAGCAGCGCCCCGGCAAGGATCGCGCGCCGGGCCGTCGGCTCCGCCATATGATCGAGCGCGGCCACCAGCCAGCCGGCGAACAGGAACAGGAACAGGCTGTCGGCGAGCACGTAACCGGCGCTGGTGATCATCGTCAGGTTGAGCGCGGCGAGCAGGCCGGCGGCGAGGCCAAGCCGGGGATCGAGCCGGGCCGCCAAGAGCGCGATCAGCACGCAGGTGAAGGCATCGACCACGGCCTGGCCGAGCACCGGCGCAATGGGATCGTCGCCGAAACCGATGCGGAACAGGGCCAGCCACGCCGGGTAGCCGGGCAACCTCTTGGTCTCGGGCCGCCAGCCATCCCCCTCGTCGCGGCCGAAGCCGGCGCCGTCGGCCAGACTCTCGGCGAGAGCGAGATACCCCGCCGAATCCGGCTGCATCAGGCTCGCTTCGTCGTGGACAAGCCCGACGTAGCCGAGCCGCACGACCAGCGCGAGGGCGAAGACGACGAGCAGGCGCGTCATCGCCGCTCGATCACGGCGAACAGGCGGAACGCGCACAGCCAGCCGAGAACGGGGGCCAGCGCGGCTGGGTTCGCCCTCCTGACCGCGTACCGGGGCTCGGGGCCGTTCAACTTCTCGCTGTGGGCGGCGTGGTGGCAGGGGGCGCTGCTGATTCCGCTGGCGCTGGTGTTCGCCGGCGGCCAACGAGACCGAGGGCGAACAGGATCGTGAGCAAGGGCTCGAGCGGCAGACGATACTTC
This sequence comes from uncultured Rhodospirillaceae bacterium, assembly GCA_964530335.1. Lineage (GTDB taxonomy): Bacteria > Pseudomonadota > Alphaproteobacteria > SP197 > SP197 > VGDP01. The sequence goes on from CAZGYG010000027.1 coordinate 14,194, forward strand.
ACCCCGGTCACCGGCCCGGTCACGACCAGCACGTAGAGCGCGACGCCGAGCAGGAACAGCCACGGCAGCGACAGCAGCCGGCGCCCGACCCGCGCCAGCCCGACGAGCTGGACCAAGCGAATCGCCGCCGTGACGGCCGCCGCCCCAACGAGAAGGACGAGAGCCCTCGGGCTTTCGGTCGAGCGCACCACGTTAAACGCCTTGACGAGCGCATTGTCGCCGGGGGTGGCGTAGAAGCTCGGCCGTTCGAATGATCGGAACCCCGGCACCTGTACCAAGCTCGGCGCCGCCAAGTTTATCGCGGCCCCCGTGACCCATGCTTGCCCGAGCCCGACAACGCCGATCTCGAACAGCGCTTCGCGGGCGACGGCCGCGGCCTCTGCGCTGGTGACGAACGGGTTGGTCGCGCGCTCCGGGTACGCGGCCGCAAGCCGCTCGGCCATACGCAGCCGGGCGTCGTCGATCGGCACGCCGGCTGCGAACTTGAGCGCCGCTGGCGCGACGAAGCGGAGCGCGTGGCCGCCGCCCTGGGTGGTCAGCGGCGTCAAGTGACCGAACAACGCGAGATTGCGCAAAGCCACCGGCGCCAGCACCGCGAGGCAGAGCGCGAGCGCCAGCGCGCCGTGGCCGATCGCCCGCGCCGGCCGGGCGCCGCCGCGCAACGCCGCCGCGACGACGGCCAGCGCGAACAGCGGTACGGCGAACTGGGTCACGGCGCGCGTAAGTGTCGCAAGCCCTAGCAAAAGGCCGGCCAGCACGGCACCCTGGCTCGTCGGACGGACCATGTGGTCGACCGTGGCCAATAGCCAGCCGGCGAACAGGAACAGGAACAGGCTGTCGGTCAGCACGTATCCGGTGCTCGTGATCATGGTCGGGTTGATAGCGGCGAACAGCCCGGCGGCGAATCCGAGCCGGGGGTCGAGCCGGGCCGCCAAGAGCGCGATCAGCACGCAGGTGAAGGCATCGAGCGCGGACTGGCCGAGCACCGGCGCCAGCGGATCGTCCCACGCCACGCGGAACAGCGCGAGCCATGCCGGGTAGCCGGGCAGCCGCCCGGTCTCGGGCCGGAAGCCGTCCTCGCCCGCCCGGCCGAACCCACCCTGCTCGACGATCCCCTGGGCGAGCGCGAGGTAGACCGCCGAATCCCGCTTCATCAGACTCGCCGGCCCATCGTAAACCAGGCCGACGTAGCCGAGCCGCACGACCAGCGCGAGAGCGAAGACGACGAGCAGCCGCGTCATCGTCGTTCGATCACGGCGAACAGGCGGAACGCGCACAGCCAGCCGAGAACGGGGGCGAGAACGTCCTCGAGCCGGAGCAGCGCCGGTACCAGAGCGCCGGAAACCAGCGACCAGCGCCGGAAGCCGCCCGACAGCGGGTAGGCGAACAGGGCGAACCGGCGCACCTCGACGATGGCGAGCTCGGGGAATAGCGCCTCGAACCTCCGCCGGTGGCGCCCGAGGATGAGGTGGGGAATCGCCTGGTTGCCCAGGCACGGTTCGCGACCCGCCGGCGCGAGTTCGGCGAAGGGGTCGGCGTCGAGATCGACCGGCTCCGGATGGGCGAGCGCGAAGGCGAGCCGGCTGACTGGCGTGATCGCGGGCTCGACCAGCACCAGCCGGCCGCCGGGGCGCAGCACGCGCGCCGCTTCGGCGAAGAACGTCCCGGGCGCCGCCAGGTGATGCAGCGTGTCGACCAGGACCAGCGCGGCGAAGGCGTGGTCCGCGAACGGCAGCCGGTGCGCGTCCGCCACTAGGTCGAGCCACGGCGCGAACGCCACGTCCGACGCGACGGCGCCGGGTACGTGGGGCTTGAAGTGCCCGGCGCCGGCGCCGATCTCGAGCACCGGACCCCCGGGAATGGCGGCGGCGATGCGTCGCGCGGTCGCCGCGACCACGGCGGCGAACGCGGGCTTCGCCAGCCAGGTCCGGCGCATCGCCGCGAGCCTCAGATCGCCTTCAGCTTGCGCCACGCGAACACGACCATGCGCAACAGCAGCACGCCGTCGCGGAAGCGCGAGATCTGCGTCGTCCCGTAGCAGCGCGCGGCGTAGCGGATGGGAATCTCGACCACCTTCAGGTTCTGCTTGGCCGCGCCGAAGATCAGGTCGAAGTCGCCGAACGGGTCGAACTCGCCGAAGTAGCCGCGGTCCTCGGCGATGCGCTGGTAGTGCGACTTGGTCAGCGCCTTGGTGCCGCACAACGTGTCGGTGATGCGCTGGTTCAACAGCCACGTGAACACGAGCGAGAACGCCCGGTTGCCGATCAGGTTGAGAAGCCGCATGGCGTTCCGCTCGCGAGGGTAGACGAGGCGAGTACCATTGATCAAGTTGCCCTTGCCGGCGACCAGCGCGGCGTAGAACTTGGGCGCCGCCTCGGGCGGAACCGCCAGGTCGGCGTCCAGGATCACCAGAACCTCGCCCGTGGCCGCGGCGAAGCCCGTGCGCACCGCGTCGCCCTTGCCGCGCCCGTCCTGGCGCACGCGGCGGATGGCGATGTCGCGGGTCGCCGCCATGACCTCGCCGATCGCCTCCCAGGTGCCGTCGGTGGAATGGCCTTCGACGAACACGACCTCGAGCTCCGGGCAGAACCGGGGCAGGCGATCGACCAGCGGCCGGATGTTGCCGCGCTCGTTGCGGCAGGGCACGACCACGCTGCAGCTTGGACGTCCAAGCCCGACGCCGATCGCGGGCCGGGCCACCGCGTAGGTCCTGAGGTTGAGCCGGCGCAGCCCCGGCAGCGCGGCCAGGTAGCGGTTGACCAACCGGCCGAGCCCGAACAGGCGCTTGGGCAGCAAGAGCCGGCGTTCGCGCTTGATGATGTCGAAGTCGGCGAGGCCGAGCAGCCCCTCGATGTCGTCGGCGCTGAGCCAGTTGAGCTCGGTCTGCGGCATCTTGAGGCCGAGCCGTTCGGCCACCGTCAGCACCGGCTGCCACAGCTTCGAATAGTAGGCGACGACGACCCGGGTCTCGCGGGTGCACAGCCTGTGCAGCGCGGCCAAAGTGGTCTCGCAATCCTCCAGGAGCCCGATGGTGTCGGCCAGCACGATCACGTCGAACGGCCCGTCGAGCCGGGTCAGCACCGCCGCATCCTCGATGTCGCCGACGTGGAACCCGAATCGGGGAAAGGCCGCGCGGGCCTGTTCGATCATGCCGGGGCTCATGTCGATGCCGACGCCCTCGGCGGGGTCGAGCGCCCCCAGCAGTTCGCCCGCGCCGCAGCCCAGCACCAGCACCTTGCGCCCCGCCGGCACCAGGAACCGCATGTACCGGTAGTCTTCCTCGTAGTAGTAGGCGTTGCGCTCGATCCAGCGCCGGCGTTCGGGCGCCAGCCGGTCCGCGAGCTCGACGATCGCCTGCTTGCGCGGCGACGGCGTGGCCCGGTCGATCGCCGGCAGGGGTTCGGGTTCGGCAGCCATCCGCGATGTCGCTTGTTGCCCGGTCGCCATCGACGCGATAATCCGCCGACGTTAACGCGCCCCGCTCCGGATCGGAAGCCGAGTGACCCGCCCGAAACGAGCCCCGAAGCCCGCCCCCAAGTCCCGCCCGAAGGGCGACGCCGCGATCCTGGCCGCGGCGCGCGATGTGCTGGCCGAGGCCAAGGCCTGCCTCGAGGTCGCGGCTGCCGGGCTAGGGCCGGATTTCTGCGGCGCGGCCCGGGCGCTCGCCCGGCGCGACGGCTTCACGGTCGTGCTCGGCGTCGGCAAGTCCGGGCATATCGGGCGCAAGATCGCGGCCAGCCTGGTCTCGACCGGGCACCGGGCGGCGTTCGTCCATCCGGTCGAGGCGCTGCACGGCGACCTCGGCCTGGCCGACCAGGCGTCGCTGGCGCTGATGCTCAGCCACTCCGGCGCGAGCCCGGAGTTGCTCGCGCTGGTGCCGTCGCTCGACCAATTCCGGGTGCCGGTCGCGCTGATCACGCGAAGCCGCGACTGCGCGCTCGCGGCCCACGCCCGATGGGTGATCGAGACCGGAGTCGAGACCGAGGCCGGGCTGCACCGGTTGGCGCCCACGTCCTCGACCACGACCACGCTGGCGCTCGGCGACGCGCTGATGATGGCGAGCCTCGCGCTGCGCGGCTTCTCCGCCGAGGAATTCCGCCGGTTTCACCCGGGCGGCGCCCTGGGACGGCGGCTGCTCCGCGTCGCCGACGTGATGAAGCCCTTGAAGGCGACGCCGTGGGTCGCGCCCGACGCCAGCCTCTACGACGTGCTGGCGGCGATGCCCGGGCGCCTTGGGCTCGCCGTGGTCAGCGCGCGCACGCGTCGCCCAGGCGTCGCCATCGCCGGGCTCGGCGTCATCTCCGAGGGCGACATCCGGCGCGCGGCGCGCGAACGCCGGCCGTTCGAACGCACGCGGGCGCGCGACATCATGTCGGCCAACCCGAAATCGATCGCCGCCGAGGCCTTCGCCATCGACGCGCTCCGTGTCATGGAACGCCATCGCATCACGGTGCTGCTGGTGTCGGACGCGGCGGGATGCGCGGTTGGTTCGGTCCACATCCACGACATCGTCTCGACCGACGTGCTGCCCGCGGACCGCGTGCCGCCGCTCGACCGCGAACCCGAATAACTCCGGGCGTCCTTGATTTCGACTTACGATCCGCTCGCCCTGAGGTGGCCGCGCAGCGGCCTACAGCCCGAAGTCGGCGCGGGTGAACAGGGCGACGAATTCGACGCCGGCCTGGCGGAACGCCGCCTCGGCGCCGGCCTGGCGGTCGACCACGGTGACGACGCGCGCGA
>CAZGYG010000027.1:19033-32660 GCA_964530335.1 uncultured Rhodospirillaceae bacterium
CGGAACGCCGCCTCGGCGCCGGCCTGGCGGTCGACCACGGTGACGACGCGCGCGACCTCGAGCCCCGCCTCGCGCAGCGCCGCCACGGCCTCGAGCGCCGAGCCGCCCGAGGTCGTCACGTCCTCGACGATGACGACACGGCCGGCGGCGGGAACGTTGCCCTCGATGCGCCGGCCGGTGCCGTGCTCCTTCGGCTTCTTGCGCACGTAGAACGCCGGCATTGGCCGGCCACGGCGGAAGCTCGCCTGGGCGACGGCGGCGGCGACCGGGATGCCGCCGGTCTCCATGCCGCCGACCGCGACGCCGAACCCGGCGACCAGGTCGAGCAGCAGCTCGCCGATCAGCGTCGCCCCTTCCGGGTCCATTGAGACGACGCGCATGTCGAGGTAGAACGAACTCGTCGCGCCCGACGCGAGCCGAATCCCTTCGCCCCGCACCAGCGCCTTGGTGGCGATGATGTCCTTGAGCCGCCGGCGGCCCTCGCTCACGACGCCGTTGGTGCCCGCTAACGTCAACGCCATGGCTGCTCCCGTTGCCCGCACCTTGAATCGGCGTGCCGGCGGGGTCAAGCGTGCGTCAGTTTCCCGCCGGATCGGTCCGGCCGGGGTCGGTTATGCTGTAGGGCGTGACGTCGGCGCCGAGCCGGGGGTTGTTCGCCTCGCGCACGCGCGCGGCCTCCTCGTCGTAGAGGAAGGGCAGGAAGGCGAAGCGCCGGCCCCGGGTCACCGGCCGCGCCTCGTGCAGAAGCGAGCAGCCGAACACCACCGCCCCGCCGGTCGGCGCGCGGTAGGTGGCGCGGCCGTACTCCGGAAAGCACAGGTCACCGCCCTGGTACGCCTCGGCGTTGAGATTGACGGTCACGGCAAACCGCCGATGCGCGGTGCCCGAGGTCGTGTTGTCGCGGTGGGCGCGGAAGAATCCGCCTGGCTCGGCGTCGTAGCACGCGACGATGTAGCGCTCCATGCGCGTGACCTGGAAGTTGAACGCCTTGGCGATCTCGGGCACCAGGCGGCGCACGACCCGCGCCCGCGCCGCCACGCGCAACTCCTCGTCCTCGATCAGGCAGTCGCGGCGGCGCTTGAAGCCGTGGTCCAGCACCGCCACGGTCTTGCCGTCCTGCTCGCGCATGAAGCCGGAATCCTCGCCGCCGTGCGCCTCGTAATACGCGATCAGGTCGCGGCAGAATTCCGGCTCGAGTACGCCGGGCACCACCAGGACGGGCGCCTGCGGCCGCGCCGGTTCGGCGGGCGCGGGCGGGGGGATGCGCGCGACGATGTCGAGCACGCGCTCCGCATGATCGGCGGTGCCCATGGGCACGGTGGCGAGGACGCGCAGCGACGCGTCGAGCACCAGGGTGTGCGGGTAGTACGTCACGCTGCCGGCGTCGGCGGGCGCGCCCTCGCACGCGCCGTAGGCACGGCTGACCGCCCGGTCGAGGTCGAGGAAGAAACGCAGGCCCGGGACCCGCTCGGCGCAGCACCGGCGCGCCGCGTCGGCCGGATCGATGGTGACGCCGAAGAACGCGGCGCGGTCGTCGTCGAACAGGGGCGACGCGGCGAAGCGCGCGAGCGCCGCGCGCACCTCCTCGCGCGCCGCCGATCCGAACAGCGAGAGGACGATGATCCGCCCCCCGACCGACGAGAATTCGTACTCCGGGGCGGCGGTGGTCGCCGCCGTGAACCATGGCGCCGGATCGCCCGGCAGCAGCGGACGCGCGGGCATGAACCGAAGCTTGACCGTGGCCGGCACGGGCCGTCAAGCCGAGGTTGCGCTCGACCGGGCGCGGCGCGGCATGGTAAACGCCGAGCGGCGGCCGGGAGCCCGACGATGACCGTGCTCTACAACTACGCGCCGTCCGGCAACGGCTACAAGGTCGTGCTGCTGTTGCGCCAGCTCGGCGTGCCGTTCGAGCGCGTCGAGGTCGACGCCAACGCGGGCGGCACGCGCACGCCCGAGTTCCTTGCGCTCAACCCCAACGGCAAGATTCCCGCGCTCGTGCTCGACGACGGCACCGTGCTCGCGGAATCGAATGCCATCCTGTGGTACCTGGCCGAGGGCACGCCGTTCGTGCCCGCCGACCGGCTGGGCCGCGCCCAGGCGCTGCAATGGATGTTCTTCGAGCAATACAGCCACGAGCCCTACATCGCGGTGGCGCGCAACTGGCTCAGCCACCTGGGTCTCGACGAGCGCCGGGCGCGCGAGCTGCCCGAGAAGCAGCAGCGCGGCGCCGCCGCGCTCGGCGTCATGGAGCGCCACCTGGCGAAACGAAGCTTCTTCGTGGCCGAGCGCTACTCGATCGCCGACATCGCGCTCTACGCCTACACCCACTGCGCCGGCGAGGGCGGCTTCGAGCTCGCACGTTTCCCCGCGGTCCAGGCCTGGCTGCGCCGCGTGGCCGCGCAACCGGGCCACGTTCCCCTGGGCCACGCTTGACGCCGCGCTCTTCGTCCGGTCCGGTCCGCACGATGCACGTCGACATCGAGGGCGGGTTCGGCGGCTCCTCGCGCAGCCTCCACGAACTCATCCGCAGGCTCGACCGGACCCGCGTCGCGCCGTTCGTCGCCCATCGCCAGCAGGGGCCCGTGGTCGGGCGCTACCGCGCGCTCGGCGTGCCGACGGCCCTGGTGCCCGAAATGGTCTCGTTCGTGCCGCGCCAGGGGAAGGGGCTGCGCAACTTCGTGGCGACCCTGCCGGCGCTGCCCCGGCTGTGGCGCGCCGCCGACCGGTTGGCCACGCTCGCCCGCGCCCACCAGGCCGAGGTCATCCACCTCAACTACGAAGGGCTTGTGCTGCTCGCGCCGGCGCTCAAGCGGCGCACCGGGCTGCCGCTGGTCATCCACTGCCGCGCGCTGCTGCCCGAAGACGCCTGGGGCCGCTGGCTGGCCGGCCGGCTCGCCATCGCCGACCATCTGTTCTTCATCTCGCCCAACGAGCAGGCGCGCGTGGCCGCGCTCGCGGAACGCTTGCCAGGCGAGGTGATGTGGAACATCGCGTCCGCGCCCGCGCCGCGCGCGCCGTTCGCCGATCCGCCCGAGGCGGTCTTTCTCGGCAGCCTCGATCCGGCCAAGGGCGCCGACCGGCTGGTCGAGATCGCGCGGGCGCTCGATGGCATTGGCGCGCCGCCGCTGGTCATCGCGGCCTACGGTGCGGCCCGCGCCAGCCCCCGGTTCGCCGCCGAGCTCGCGCGACAGGCGCGACCGGTTGCTCATCGGCTGGCGCTGCGCGGCCACACGGCGGAGCCGGAACACGTGCTCGCCCGCGCGCTCGCGCTGATCCGGCCGAGCCGCGCCGACGATCCGTGGGGCCGCGATGTGATCGAGGCGCAGCGCGCCGGCGTGCCCGTGCTCGCCACCGGCGGCTACGCGGGCGTGGTCGAGCCCGGCACCGGCTGGCTGTTCCAGCCGTTCGATGGGCGTTCGATGGCGCGTCGTCTGGCCGACCTCGCCGCCGATCCGGGCTTGTGGACGCGCACGAGCGAAGCGGCTCTGCGCGCGAGCGCGCGGTTCGCCGGCGAGGCCCAGGCGGCGCGGGCGGCCGAGGTGTTCGAACGGCTTTCCGGGCGATCGGCATGACGGGCCCGACGCTCGCGCTCGTCTTGCCATCGTTCGCCGGCGGCGGCGCCGAGCGCGCGATGCTGACGCTCGCCGGCGCGCTCGCGGCCGAAGGCGTCGCGGTGCGCCTGATCGTTCTCAACGGACAGGGACCGCTGAAGCCGCCCCACGGGGTCGAGGTCCGCGATCTCGCCTGTCCGCGCTTGCGCTGGGCGTTGCCCCGGCTCGTGCGCGCGCTCAAGGACGCCGGCGTCATCGTGCCCGCGATGGGTCATTTGAACCTGGCGCTGCTCGCACTCCGCCCGCTGCTCGGGCGCGTCGTGCCACGCGAAGCCAACATGCCGCGCGCCGCCCTGGCGAATACCAGCATGCCCGGTCTGTTCCGCCTCGGCTATCGCGTGCTTTATCCGCGCGCCGGCCTGGTGCTGTGCAACGCTCGCGCCGTCGCCGTCGAGCTCAGCGACTTCGCCGGCGTCGATCCAGCGCGCATCGCCGTCGTGCCCAACCCGGTGGACGAGGCGGCGGTGCGCGGCGCCGCCCAACCCATTGAACGCGAGCCAGGGCTTGGCCGGCGGTTCGTCGCCGCGGGACGGCTCGTCCGGCAGAAGGGTTTCGACCGGCTGATCGATCTCGCCCAACGTCTCGCGCCCGAGGACCGGATAACCATCCTCGGCGACGGCCCCGACCGCGCCGGGCTCGACGCCCTGGCGCGCCGCACCGGCGGCCGGGTGCGATTGCCCGGTTTCGTCGCGCGGCCCTGGCCGTGGTACGCGGGGGCCGATGCGTTCGTCCTGCCGTCGCGCTGGGAAGGCATGTCGAACGCCGCGCTCGAGGCGCTGGCCTGCGGCACGCCGGTGATCGCCGCGCCTGAGGCCGGCGGCATGGCCGAGCTTGAAGCGCCTGTCACGCTCGCGCCGTTCCCGGACGGCTTTCTCGCCGCGCTGCTCGCCCTCGCGCCCGCGGCACTCGCCGCGCCGCGCCCCTCGTTGTTGCCGCCACGCTTCCAGGCGGGGGCGGCGGCGGCGGCGTTCCGCGCCGCGGTCGGGATCTAGCAGGGTGCTGAAAAACCCCCGATGGTGTCATTGCGAGGAGGCCGACCTTCCTTCGCCCGCCGAAGCGGGCTTCGCGAAGGCGGGAGGCCGACGCGGCAATCCAGAATCGCGCGCAATTCCGCCATTGCCCTGGATCGCCACGCCGCCTGCGGCGGCTCGCGATGACGATCATAGGGGTTTTTCCGCAGCCTGCTACGGCTTGTGCGCCACAAGCACGATGCCCGATATCGCCAGGTCCTCGTCCGCGAGCCCGCGCAGCGGCCGGGCCAGACGATCCCGGATCGCGCGCACGGTCGCGCACGCGCGCTCGCGCGCTGCCGCGTCGAGTGCGTCCCACGGGGCCGGGGCGAACTCGTCGGCCTCGCCCGCGAGCCGGGTGATCCGCGCGCTGCCCGGCACGCGGGCGAGCCAGGCGCGGTACGCCGGCGCCAGCACCCGGTTGGGCCGTCCGGCGCCTCGGGTCATGGCGCGGTACAACCGCTCGGGCACGGTCAGGAAGGTCAACGGGTGATGGCCGGCGAACATGCCGTGGTCGCGCAGGTCCACGCGATGCACCATGACGCCGCCGGGATTGAGGCTGGCGAACATGGCGTCGAGCGCGCCGATCGGGTCGTAGAGGTGTTCGAGCACGGCGCGCGAGACGATCCAGTCGAACGTCATCGGCGTGGCGCGGAAGAACGTCTCGGCGGGCGCGCCCGAATGCTCGGTCACCCGGAAAGGCTCGGCGCGCCCGTCGAACCGGTGGCCTTGGCGCTCGGCCAGCGCCCGCTGGATCGCCGCCTCGGTCGCCGGATCGCGTTGGCTGCGGTAGCGGTCGACGGTGTGGACCTCGGCGGCGCCGCGCGCCAGCATGACCAGCGCGACGCCCTGCGAATCGCCGGGTCCGATCTCGGCCACGCGCCCGGCGAAGCGCTCGCGCCCGGCGTAGACGAGATAATCCTCGGCGACGCGCTCGATGTACGCGAGCGACTGGCTGAGCTCGAGGCGTGCGTGGCGGCTTCCCGAGCGGGTTTCGACGATCCCGCGCGCCAACCGCCGGCGCGCGCGCCAGTCGTCGAACAGGTAATAGGCGCAGGTCAGCGCCGGGCTGCGCTTGACCAGGCGGGCGAGTTCGGATGGCACGGGACCAAGAGGTAGCAGAGAACGTGCGGGTCATGCACGTCATCACCGGGCTCGACGTCGGCGGCGCCGAGGGCCAGCTCGCGCGCCTGCTGCTCGACGGCGGCCGATTCGCCGATGGCGCCGCCGTGGTCAGCCTGACGACGGGCGGCGCCTGGGCCGAACGCCTGCGCGCGGCCGGCGTCCCGGTGGTGTCCCTGGGCATGGCGCGATTCGGGCTCGGCGGCCTGGCCGAGTTGGTCCGGCTGATCCGGTTCGAACGGCCGAAGGTGGTCCAAGCCTGGATGTACCACGCCAACCTGGCCGCGACCGTCGCGCTCATGCTCGCGGGGGACAGACGAAAGACACGATTGCTGTGGGGCGTGCGCGCGAGCGATCTCGACCTTGCCCGCTACGGCCGTTCGCTGCGGTTCGTGGTCCGGCTCGGCGCGCTCCTGTCGCGGCTGCCCGACGCAATCGTCGCCAACTCCTTCGCGGCCGAGGCCGCGCACCAACGCCTGGGCTACCGGGCTCGCCGCTGGCTGGTGGTGCCCAACGGCGTCGACACGCGCCACTTCCGGCCCGACGCGGCGGCGCGCGCCGCCGTGCGCGCCGAGCTCGGGATTCCCCCCGACGCTCCCGTCGTCGTCCACGTCGCGCGCGTCGATCCGATGAAGGACCACGGCATGTTCCTCGCCGCGCTCGACCGGCTCGATGTCCACGCGCTCGCCGTCGGGCTCGGCACCGATGCCCTGCCGGCGCGACCCGGGCTGCATAGGCTCGGCCGGCGCGACGACGTGGCGCGGCTGCTCGCCGCCGCCGACGTGTTCGTGTCGTCCTCGGCGTTCGGCGAAGGCTTCTCCAACGCCCTGGCCGAGGCGATGGCGACAGGCGTGGTCCCGGTCGTGACCGACGTTGGCGACGCCCGGCGCATCGTCGGCGACACGGGCGTCGTGGTGCCGCCCGGCGACGCGGCGGCGCTTTCGCGCGCGATCGCCGGCGTGCTCGACGATCCCGGACGCGCGGCGCGGGGCCTGGCCGCGCGCGCCCGGGCGATGCGCGAGTTCACGCTCGACAATGCCGCCGCCGGGTTCCTCGCGGCGCAATCGGGACCCTGAGATGTGCGGCATCGCGGGCGTCGTCCGCTTCGCCGGGCTCGACCGGGCGATGGTGGCGCCGCGTCTGGGCGCGGCCGTCGAGCGGCTGCGCCCGCGCGGTCCCGACGGCGACGGCACCTGGTTCGACGCCCGCTGCGCGCTCGGCCATACCCGGCTCGCGGTGATCGACACCTCGCCGGCGGCCGCGCAGCCCATGGCGCGCGACGGCCTGGTCATCGTCTTCAACGGCGAGATCTACAACCACGCCGAGCTGCGCGCCGAGCTCGAAGGCGCGGGCCAAGAGTTTCGCACCCGCTCGGACACCGAGGTTCTGCTGGCCGGCTGGCGCGCGCTCGGCCCGGCGCTGCTGCCGCGACTCCGGGGCATGTTCGCCTTCGCCCTGTGGGACACGACCACGTCGACCCTGGTGCTGGCGCGCGACCGCTTCGGCAAGAAGCCGCTGCTATGGTCGCGCGAGACGGGCGGCGTCGCGTTCGCCTCCGACATGCGCGCGCTGTCGTGCCTGCGCGGCACGGCGGGCGCGCTTGACCGCGATGCGTTCGGACTCTACCTGGCGCTCAAATACGTGCCCGAGCCCCACGCCATCCTCCAGGGCGTGGCGAAGCTGCCGCCCGGCCACTGGCTTGCGATCGATGCTGCCGGCGAGAGGCTCGAGCGTTGGTACGATCCGGCTACCGCGTTCCGTCCCGGTCCGCCCGAGCGGTCGGACGAAAGCATCGTCGCCGCGTTCGACGCCGCGGTGGCCGATCGGTTGGTGGCCGACGTCCCGCTCGGCGCGTACCTTTCGGGCGGGCTCGATTCGGCGCTCGTCGTCGCCGCGATGGCGCGGCGGACCGAAGTCCGCACCTTCACCGTCGGCTTCGCCGAGGCGCCCGGCTATTACGAGGAACGCCCGGCGGCGCGCCGCGTCGCGCGGCATCTGGGCGCCCGGCATACCGAGATCGAGCTCGGCCCCGCCGAGGCCCTGGGTATGCTCGACGCCGTGTTCGACGCCTTCGACGAACCCTTCGCCGACGCCTCCGCGGTGCCGAGCCACGCGCTCGCCCGCGCCACCCGGCAAGCGGTCAAGGTCGTGCTCTCGGGCGACGGCGGCGACGAGGTATTCGCCGGCTACCGGCGCTATCTCGGCGAACGCTACGCCGCCGCCTACCAGACGCTGCCCGCGTGGTCGCGCCGGACCGTGATCGAGCCGGCGGTCATGCTCCTGCCCGAAGGCAAGGGTCATCCGCTGCTCGAGGGCTTTCGCCGGCTGCGCCGGTTCGTCGCCCACGCCGGAGCCGATCCGCTCGCGCGCCACGCGGGCTGGGTGCGCATCATGTCGGACGCCGAGATCGCGTCGCTGACCGGGGACCCGGCGCCCGACCTGGCCCGGCTTTATGCGCCGGCGCGGGCGAAGGGTGGCGCCGACGCCATCAACGCCGTGCTCGCGGGCGACCTGCTGGTCGGGTTGCCCGGCGACATGCTGGTCAAGATCGACCGGGCCGCCATGGCGGTCGGGCTCGAGGTGCGGTCGCCGTTCCTCGACCATCGGGTGGTGGCCGCGGCGGGCGCTCTGCCCGGATCGGCCAAGCTCGGCTGGCGCCGGGGCAAGCTCGTGCTCCGTCGCGCCTTCGCCGACCGCCTGCCGGCCGAGGTGTTCACGCGGCCGAAGCGGGGGTTCGAGCTGCCGATCGGCTCCTGGCTCGCCGGGCCGCTTGCCGATCGGGTGGCGCGCGCGACCGACCCGGTCAGGCTTGCCCGCCAGGGCCTGTTCCGCCCCGATCTTCCCCGGCGCTGGCGGGCCGATCTCGCGGCCGGACGCCGCGACACCGCCGAGCGGCTGTGGGCGCTGGTCTCGTTCCAGGCCTGGGCCGAGCGCAACGGCTTCGCGTGATGCCCGCGTTGCCGGCGGCGTTCGCCTCGGGCACAGTCGAACGATGAGGCGGGGCGGACCATGAGGCGGGGCAGGCTAGGCGCGTGCCTGATGTCGATGTGGCTTGTGGCGATGTCGCTCGCGGCGTGCGCCGGGCCCCCGTCCACGGCGCGGCCCTACGTGGCGCGTTACGGGGCGTCGGCGCCGCAGCCGGCGCGCTTCGAAGTGTGCTGGGGCTACGGCTGCCCCAGATCGGCCGTCGTCGACCTGACCGAGGCGTGGGGCGAACTCGACCGCGCCTTCGCCGAAGCACCCGCGGACGCGGCGGCCGAGCGTCGGCGCGTCGCAACCGCGGTCGGGCTGTGGGAGCGCGCCGCCGCCCGGTCGACCCCGATCGGCGGCGATATCGGCGGCACGTTCGAGGGCGTCGGGCGCGTGGGCCAGCTCGACTGCGTCGACGAGACCATCAACACCAGCCGGCTGCTCGTCCTGCTCGAGGACGCGGGGTACCTGCGCTTTCACGGCACGCGGATGCCGACGACGCGCGGCATGTTCATCTTCGGCTGGCCGCACACCACGGCGGTGCTCGAGGAACTCTCGAGCGGCGAGCGCTTCGCCATCGACAGTTGGTTCCACGACAACGGCACGACGGCCGAAGTGGTGCCGATCGACGCATGGCACGCGGGCTGGTCTCCTGACGACGGCGCGCCGGTGCCGTGATCGCCCCGTGAAGATCGCCCCGTGAAGATCGCTCAGGTCTCTGCCGTCGATTTCACGTTCTGGCACTTCCTGTTGCCGCTCGCGCTGGCCGAGCGCCAGGCCGGCCACGAAGTGGTCGCCGTGTGCTCGCCCGGGCCGTACCTCGCGCGCATCCGGCGGGCGGGCGTGCGCGTGGCGCCGATCGGCATTCCGCGCGGCCTCGCGCCCGGCCGGCTCATCGCCACTTATCGCGCGCTGGTCCGCCTGTTCGTCGCCGAGCGCTTCGACATGGTTCACGTCCACACGCCCGTCGCCGCCGCGCTCGCACGCCTCGCCGCGTGGCGGGCCGGCGTGCCCCACGTGGTCTACACCGCGCACGGCTTCTACTTCCACGAGCGCATGGCATGGTGGCGCCGCGCCGTCTTCGTCGCCGCCGAGTGGCTGCTTGGGCGCGTCACCGACGTGCTGCTGACCCAGGCGGAGGAAGACGCGGCGTTCGCCCGGCGCGCCCGTTTGCTGCCCGAGCCCCGGCCGATCGTCGCCATCGGCAACGGCGTCGATCCGAGGGCGTTCGGACCCGGCGACGCGGCGGCCCGCGCGCGGCTGCGCCGTGATCTCGCCACGCCCGAGGACGCGGTCGTCGTCGTCCAGGTCGGTCGTCTGGTCGCCGAGAAGGGTTGGGCCGAGCTCATCGCCGCCATGCGCGAGGTGCCGGCGCACCTTTGGATCGTGGGCGCGCGCCTGCCGTCGGACCCCGACGACGGCATCGAGGACGTGCTCGCGGCGGCCGATCCCGATCTGGCGCCGAGGCTGCGCGTGCTCGGCGCGCGCGACGACGTTGCGGCCCTGCTCGGCGCCGCCGACGTGTTCGTGCTCGCCTCGCACCGCGAAGGCATGCCGCGCTCGGTGATCGAGGCCATGATGACCGGGCTGCCGGTCGTCGCCACCGCCGTGCGCGGCAGCCGCGAGCTGGTGGTGCCGGACGAGACCGGGCTCCTGGTCCCGGTCGGGGACGCGGCCGCGCTCGGCGCCGCGCTGGCCCGGCTCGTGGTTGATCGTGCGCTGCGCGCCCGCCTGGGGCAGGCCGGACGGGCACGCGCGCTCGCGCTCTACGACGAACGGGATGTCATCGCCCGCCAGCTTGCCCTGCTCGGCCTCGCGCCGAGGGCCTAAGCGCGCGCGGCGCGGCTACGCGCGGCGACGGCGGCGAGCGACCAGCGGATCACGGTTTCGCTGCCGTTGACCCCGCCGATGACGCTGACCAGGCCGCAGCGACGCATCGCGCCGCGCCGGCCCAGGTAGACGCTCTCGCCCAGCGTCGGCACGCCCTGGTCGGCGGCCAGCCGCCAGCCGGCGCCGCCCGGCAGGCGCAGCAGCACGGCCATGCCGTTGTCGATCAGCGCCGCGGATACCGCCGGGTGCAGGTGAAAGCGCACGGCGTACCGTTCGCCGCCCGGGCCGATCAGCCGGTCCTCGCCGGCGACACTCTGGCCGTCGCTCGCCAGCTTGACGCGGCGGACGTGCACCAGCTTGAAGCGGGCGCGGTAGCCGTCGTGGCGCACCTCGACGCCGACGCCGTCGTCGTCGTCGAAGCGTTCGGCGGTGACGCTGACCGGTACCCGGCCCATGCCGTCGGGCAGCAGCTCGCAGGCGTTGATGTCGTCGACGGTGACGGTGGAATGGGCGGCGGTCGCGCGCACCGCCCGGCTCCACGCCGGGTCGGTGCCGTCGTAGCCGCCGCAGTTGACGATCAGCCGGTCGGCGCCGACGCTGAACTCGAAGCTGCCGATGCCGGCGTGCGCCCCGGCGCCGAACGAGCCGGGTGCCGGTCCGCCGCCATCGACGACGACCAGGGCGTTGCGCTGGGCGAGCCGGGCGTAGGCGCTGGCCAGAGCCTGGCTCGACGGCTTGCCGCCGGCGTGGGCGAGCGTGAGCGTCGCGTCGATCGCCTCGGCGTCCTCCTCGACCGCGCCGTTGAACAAGGCGAGTCCGCCGTCGCCGTGACGGAAGAAGCGCAGCATCGGCGCCATGCGCTCGATCGCGCCATTGAGGCCGTCGGGAACGGCGTGGGCGGACGCCACCAGCGCCGCGCGCAGGCCGGTCGCGTCCTTGAGCGCGGCGAACAGCGCCGAAGGGTCGCGCGAGACGTGGCCGCCGTCGGCCAGAATCTGGCGCCGGAGCTCGGCTTCGATCTGGCGCAGCGTGGCGTCGAGCCGGCCGTCGGACAGCGCGAGCTCGACCACGGCAAGCCCGGCGAGCGCGGCGATCCTGGGCACCCCGTCGGGCGCGCCGCGCGCCGTGCGCGTCAGATGCCGCGCCTGCTCGGCCAGGCTCGCCAGGAACCGGCGGCGCGAGGCGATGTCGGCCCCGGCAAGAAGGAAGTTCGCGTTGGCGACCCAGGCCGCCAGGCGGCGCGCCACCACGTCGGCGCGCCAGGTGACGCCGTGCCACGCGGCGCAGCGCGCGATCCAGTTGGCGACGGCGGAACGCGCCGCGCCGCGTGCCGCCGGGCCGACCTCGCGCAGGTCGCGCAGCCAGGCGAAGCCGTGCATGGCCTCGAGCCACGCGGCGCCGGCGTCCACCGGGTACCACGGCGGCGTCGCGGCGGCGAAGGTCTGCCCGTCAAAGTTCCAGATGCCGTCGAGAATGCGCACGCCGCGCCGGGTGTCGCCGGGCCAGGCGTCGGCGGGCGCGGCCGCCAGCCGGTCGGGGATGCGGCCCTTGAGCGTCACGCGGTAGAGCTTGTTGCGGAACAGCGCCCGCTCCAGCGCGTGGCGCGGTCCGGGCGTCCACGTTCTGCGGCGCGACTGGCGCATGGCGGTACGTTCCGTTAGCCGCGCAGGCGCCTGAGGTTGTCGGCGTAGGCGGCCCGACCGCCGCTGAACGCGGCGGTGCCGGCGACCAGGACGGTGGCGCCGGCGGCGCGCAACCCCGGCGCCGTCGCGGCCGTGACGCCGCCATCGACCTCGAGGTCGATCGCGCGCCCCGTGCCGTCGATCATGGCGCGCAGCCGGCCGATCTTGGGCACCACCGCGTCGATGAACGCCTGGCCGCCGAACCCGGGGTTGACGGTCATGGCGAGCACCAGGTCGGCCAGATCGAGCACCGGCAGCACGGCCTCCACCGGCGTCGCCGGATTGAGCGCGACGCCGGCGCGCCGGCCCAGGCCCTTGATGCGCTCGAGCGTGCGCTGCAGGTGCGGCCCGGATTCCGGGTGCACGGTCAGGATGTCGGCGCCGGCCTCGGCGAACGGTTCGAGCCACGGCTCGGCGGGCTCGACCATGAGATGGACGTCGAAGGGCAGGTCGCTGAACGGGCGCAGCGCCTTCACCACCGCCGGCCCGAGCGTCAGGTTGGGTACGAAGTGCCCGTCCATCACGTCGATGTGGATCAGGTCGGCGCCGGCCTCGGTGATGGCGCGCACCTCCTCGCCGAGCCGGGCGAAGTCCGCCGCCAGGATCGAAGGCGCGAGCCGCACCGTGTTGGGCATAGCGCGTGGTATCAGCTTTGCGCGCGCCGCCGCAAGCGCGCGGCGTAGAACCCGTCCATGCCGCCGCTGGCCGCGCGGTGGCACGGCAGCGTGCATAGATCGCCGGCCGCGCTGATCGCCTCGGCGATCCCGCCGACCTCTTCCGCCGTGACCGGGACGCGAACGATGTCGGTCCTTTCCGCGAGCGCGCGCTCGACGATGCCGACGCCTTCCTCGGGCTCGAGTGAGCAGACCGCGTAGACCAGCGTGCCGCCCGGCGCGAGCCAGTCGAGCGCGGCGCCGAGCAGTCGTTCCTGGCGTTCGACCAGGCCGGGCAGGTCGGACGCGCGCCGGGTCCAGGCGATGTCCGGGTGGCGGCGCAGCGTGCCGGTGCTCGAACACGGCGCGTCGAGCAGGACATGGCCGACCGGCTCGGGCGGCCGCCACAGGGCGACGTCGGCGGCGATCGATTCGGCTTCCAGCCCGGTGCGCTGGCAGTTGGCGCGGAGCCGGGCGAGACGCGCGTTGGAGCGGTCGAGCGCGATGACTCGTGCTCCGGCGGCGGCGAGTTGCAGCGTCTTGCCGCCGGGCGCCGCGCAGGCGTCGATCACGGTGGCGCCGGCCACGGGCCCGAGCAGGCGCGCGGGCCACTGGGCGGCCGCGTCCTGCACCCACCAGGCGCCCTGGTCGAAACCGTCGATGCGCTCGATCGGGCCGTGGCCGGGCGGCAAACGCACCGCGCCGCCGGGCTCGACCGTGCCGCCCAGCCGCTCGGCCCAGCCGTGGGC
>CAZGYG010000028.1:0-19330 GCA_964530335.1 uncultured Rhodospirillaceae bacterium
TGAGCTTCTGCGACGGGCCGCAGACCGGCTACAACGCATCCGGCGCCTACCGCGAACTCGCGTGCGCCTTCACGCTTGGGCCGGTGCGCCAGTTCCTGGTACTGCGCCTCCAGGAGGAGGGCGGCGTGACCTATTTCACCGAGATCCGCACCATGAACGAGCGGCGGCTGCGCCAGCTTCTGGCCGTCGCCGACACCTTCACGGGCGGGAACATCTAGGGCGAAATGCGTTCCTGGTATCGTCATGCCCGGGAAAAAGGAAAAAGGGGACGCTTCCCTTTTTCGGTAATCCAGAATGGCGCGGAATTCGGCTTCTTCGCCAAAAAAGGGAAGCGTCCCCTTTTTGCCCTCGTTAACAAGCTGAAAAGCACCAAATGGGGCGAGCTGCGGCTCGCCCCTTCGTTTTGTCAGCAACTGGCGAGCGGTTCGGCGAAATGGCGGTCGGCAGATCCGTTAGGCGTCGGCTGCCGCGGGGTCCATAATACTATGGTCACGGCGCTGGCCCGGGCGTTCCGGTGGCGGAAGCTGCTGGAGACGGGCGTGTTTGCGACCGTTGAGGAAATTGCCGCCGCCGAGATTATCAACGCCTTCTATGTCGGCCGCGTCCTGCGGCTAGCGCTGCTTGCGCCCGACCTCGTCGAGGCGATTCTGGACGGGTGGCAGCCTGCACAGATGACACTGGCGCTGTTGATGCGGCCGTTTGCGGCGGAGTGGGCGGAGCAGCGGCGCATTACCCCCTATTCTATAGATCGCTCGGACTGGTATCCGCCCGGCCGCCAGTTATTCTCCGAGCAAGTCTGACGCGCGAGATCGGCCCGACTATGACGCCCGAACAGTTCATCGCCAAGTGGAAGGTCGCCGAACTGAAAGAACGGTCGGCGGCGCAATCGCATTTCATCGATCTGTGCCGGATGTTGGACGAACCGGCCCCGACCGACGTGGACCCCAAGGGCGATTGGTATGCGTTCGAGCGCGGCGCAACCAAGACCACCGGTGGCGAGGGTTGGGCCGACGTTTGGAAGCGTGGGCATTTCGGCTGGGAGTACAAGGGCAAGCGCAAGGATTTGGACGCTGCATTCGCGCAACTTCAACAGTATGCGCTTGCCTTGGAGAACCCGCCCATCCTGGTCGTCTGCGATCTCGACCGCTTTGTTATCCGGACAAACTGGACCAACTCAGTCAGCGAGAAACACGAGTTTCGGCTTGAAGACCTGCGCGAGCCGCGCACGCTGCAGAAGCTTAAGTGGGTCCTGTCAGACCCGGACAAGCTTCGTCCCGGCAAGACCCGCCAAACCCTGACCGAAGACGCCGCAACCGAGTTCGCTGTGCTCGCCCAAAACCTACGCACGCGTGGCTACGATGCAGGCAATGTCGCGCATTTCGTGAATCGGCTGGTCTTTTGCATGTTTGCCGAGGATGCTGATCTCCTGCCCAACAGGATGTTCTCGCGCATGCTGCAGGCGGCCACGGCGGACCCGGGCACGTTCCGAGTTCATGCCTCCACGCTTTTCGCGGCCATGAAGGACGGCGGTTTGGTCGGCTTCGATCAAATAGAGTGGTTCAATGGCGGGCTGTTCGATGATGTCGAAGCGCTGCCGCTCACCAAGGAGGACCTGGCGCTCTGCCTTCGCGCCGCCGATCTTGACTGGAGAGAGATCGATCCGTCGATCTTCGGCACGCTTTTCGTCCGTGGTTTGGACCCAGACAACCGCTCCGAGACCGGTGCCGAATACACGGACCGCGAGAAGATTATGTTGATCATCGAGCCGGTCATCACCCAACCGCTGTTGCGGGAGTGGGAGACTGTCCGAGATGAAATTAAAAGCACAATTGAGCCGGCGCAGCAGGCGCTAGAAGAGGTGATCGCCAGCGCGTCCACCTATCCGGAGCTCGCCGAGGAGGTTCGCGCGGTGGAGGGTCGGCTGTTGTCGCGGCCGCAACTAGAGCTGTTCGAGGGTCTCAGAAAGCAGAGACGCGTGCGCACGCTAGACGCGACGCGAGTGTCGCTGCGCGCCGCGGACAAAGCCCTTACCAATGCCCGGACAGACGGACGGGCCGCCTTCAACGCCTTCCTGGCTCGGCTTCGCGCGTTTCGCGTGCTCGATCCGGCCTGCGGCTCAGGCAATTTCCTCTACCTAGCCCTGATCGAACTAAAGAATATCGAGCGCCGCGTCGCGATCGAGGGCGAGTTGCTGGGCTTCCCTCCGAGCTTTCCGGCCATCGGGCCAGAGACGTTGCATGGGATCGAGATCAACCCGTATGCCGCAGAACTCGCGCGCGTGTCCGTCTGGATCGGCGAAATCCAGTGGATGCAGCGCAACGGCTTCAGCGTCGGGCGAAAGCCGATCCTGAAACCCCTCATCATCATCGAATGCCGAAACGCTATCATCAACGACGACGGCTCGGCCGCGCAGTGGCCGGCAGCGGACGCCATTATTGGCAACCCGCCGTATCTCGGCGCAAAGTTGTTGAAGCGCAGACTGGGTGTGAAGACTACGGAAGCTATACGCGCGCTATACAAGGGACGCCTGCCGGGCTTCACCGATCTCGTCTGCTACTGGTTCGAGAACGCCCGAAAGCTGATTGAGGAGGGGTCTGCAGTCCGCGCAGGCCTCGTCGCTACTAACTCGATCCGCAAGAACACCAACCTCCCGGTCATGCACCGCATCGCGGCTACGACCCGCATCTTCGAGGCGTGGAGTGAGGAGCAGTGGACGGTCGACGGAGCGGCGGTCGATGTGTCGTTGATCTGCTTTGGTAACAATGGTGGCGCGGCGGCGCGACTCGATGGCGATGTCGTCGCAGGCATCAATTCCGATCTGACGACGGGCCTCGATCTCACGACCGCTAAGCCGCTCGGAGAGAACCGGAACGGTGCCTTCCTCGGCATCCAGAAAAGCGGACCGTTCGATGTCCCTGGCGAGGTGGCGCGGGCGTGGATGAAAGAGCCCACTAATCCAAACGGGCGTAGCAATGCGGAGGTGTTAAAGCCTTATTGGAACGGCGACGATGTGACCGGCCGGCCGCGCGACATGTGGTTCATCGATCTGCCGCTCGGGCTCTCGAAGGCGGATGCGGCGCTCTTCGTTAGCCCATTCCGCCATCTCGCCACCACGCCTGACGAAGACGGCAACACAGTCCAGGAACTTCGAGAAGCGCTGGGTGAGCGCGCTGGTCCCCGATGGTGGGAACCTCACTGGCCCCGACCGGATATGCGGTCGAGAATTACGCCATTGAAACGTTACATCGTGACGCCCGAAACGGCGCAATACCGGCTGTTCGTCTGGCTCTCATATCCTATCCTTCCAGACAAGAACCTGATTGTCATTCCACGTGCGGACGATCTCATGTTCGGTCTTCTGCAGAGCCGCTTCCACGAGGCGTGGGCACGCCGGAAGGGATCGGACCTGGAGGATCGGCCGCGCTACACGCACACAACGACGTTTGCGACCTTCCCGTTTCCGGATGGCATGACGCCCGACGTCGACCCTGCGCATGCGCGCACGCTGCCATCGGCAGGAGCTATCGAAGCGGCTGCACAGCGGCTGGACGAACTTCGCAATGGGTGGCTGTACCCGGTCAACCTGGTCAAGCTCGTGCCGGAGATTGTCCCCGGTTTTCCCGAGAGGGTGGTTGCAATGGACGAGGAAGCGGCGGGTGTGCTGACGCGGAGGACGCTTACTGCGCTTTACAATGAGCGGCCGGACTGGCTGGCAGAAGCGCACCGAACGCTCGATGTCGCAGTGGCGACAGCTTACGGCTGGCCGCGGGACATTTCTGAAGACGATGTGCTTACCCGGCTGCTCGCATTGAATCAGTCGCGCGCGGCACTCACCGGAATGCTCGCGTAAGTCTCGTATATTGTTCATGTCAGCGAGATCAGTTCGCCAAATCCGAACCGCATCGACTCAAAACACCAGCGATTTCAACGCCACGGTTCGACACCAGATTCTCTCGCACATCCGAGAGAATTTCCAAAAGTACGGATTTCTCAGGCCGAATAATCGCGTAAAATCAGCGGCTTAAAATTCCGTACCGTTTTCCCGCAGTCCTGAGCTTTGGAGAATACCGGCCGGAGAGAGACAAATTTGTGCTCCGGCGCGGGTCACTCGGTCATCAGCTTTGGGGCAAGTACCGCGTGGATATTGGTGTTTTTCGACGGCTCATAGGGCGACGGAGACTTCACGTCGCGGGGAAGTTGGCGGAGCCGGAGGGATTCGAACCCCCGGTACAGTTGCCCGTACGCCGGATTTCGAGTGCGCTGCTATCATGAGACCAGCGTTGTCCGATCCGCACTTACGAAGATATCTCCGCCTACATCGAGGGGCACAGCCACACGGAATAAAAAGCGGGTGCGCCCGGTGATTATACTAGGGCGGTGAGGGAGTTATGATGGCCATGGTCGTGAGAAGTTGACGCTGTCAAATCTGGACAGCCAGCAAGTGTCGATCTCGGTCGAAACCTGCCCGGCCATGACGCCAACACGGATCACGTCGAGTGGATAGCGCCTTAGGGCGGCCGGGTCGCGGCGATCCTACTTCACGAACCAGCGGCCGCTCGCGTCCATGACGTAGAGGCCGGCGGGCGTGCGGTCGATGAGCTCGGCCCCGGCCACCGCCTGGACCTGATCGATGGTCGAGTTGTTGGCCGCCGCGATCTCGGCGTAGTGGGCGAGGCGCTTGCTGTTGACCGCCTCGACCAGGCCGACGACATCGGCGCCGGCGGCCGGATCGACCGCGCCGACCAGGCCGTCGGGACGCTCGCCTATGAGCCCGGCGGCCTTGGCGGCATCCAGGTTCATCTGCGCGGCGGCGCCGGACCAGCCCAGGCCGAGGGCGGCCAAGAACACCAGCGCCAAACCGAAAAGCCGACGGGTCATGGCGTCGTCTCCATGGGAACGCCGAAGATCGCCGGATCGTCCGCGAACGCGTCCGCGAGGTCGCGCTCGATCCTGACGCGCACCTCCTGCTCGATCTTGATGTTCAGGTTGATCTCGATCGGCTTGTCCGGGGCCTCGACCTTGACGGTCGGCGAGCACGCGGCGGCGGCGACAACCGTGGCGACCAGGGCGGAGCGCCGGGTGAAACGTCCGGTCACGGCGCCGCACCGAATTCGGCCAGCCTCTCGCGCACCGCGTCGGGTATCCGGTAGCCGGCCAGGCCACGGCGGATGATCGTGTCGAGCGCGCCGCTGAGGTTTACGTTCAAGGCCACCGGATAGCCGCCGTAAAGGTCGGGGTTGCGCCCAACCAGCCGGAGCCCGACCGTGGCTTCGCCGCCGGCCGTGCCGTCGATGGTCATGGCGAGCGAGTCATAGTGGAAGTTCCCGAGCGCGTCCAACACCAGCGCGGTTCCCGCCTGACCGGAACCGAGGCCCTCGGCGTCCTGCGGCACGTAGTTGAGCGTGCCCGGCCCGGTAGCCTCGAGACGTCCACCTTCGATCGCCACCGTGGCGAAATCGAGGCGGAGCGGCAGCCGGCCCGCGAGCGTGCCGGTGCCGGCGAGCCCCGCCACATCGGCTATGGCGAGCACGGCGCCCAGGTCGAGATCGCGCGCGCCGAGCGTCGTTTGCCACGACGACTGGGCGAAATCGGCGCTGAACGGCTCGGCGAAGATCACGCCGCCCGCCCAGTTCCACTCCGCCCGCTCGATGCCGAGCACGCCCGCGCGGCTGAGCCCGAACTCGATCACGCCGTTGACCAGTGGCACGCCCACGTCGAGCAGGCCGACCGCGACGGTCTGGCCCGGCGGCAGGGACGGCGGCACGAGGCCGTCGAAGGCGACGACGCCGTTGATCGCCTTGGCGGTGACCCCGGCCGCGGTCACGTCCACGTCGCTGAACGCGACCTCGGCCCGGCCATCGGGCCTGCCGGACGAGGTCCAGGTGAGTTCGGCCACGGCGCGCACGGTGCCCGATGCGTCCTCGACCACGCCGGCGAGCGCCGGGAACAGGCGGGCGGGCGCGCGCACGCCGGGCACGAAGGTGAGCGGGTGCAGGCGGAAGCGGGCGAACCCGGCGCCGAGCCCGAGGTCGTGGCGCGCCTCGAGGTCGAGCGCGAGCGCCCCGTCGCCCGCCCTGGCGGTGCCCTTGGCCTCGAGGGCGTTCGGCCCAACCGTGCCTTCGAGCGCCAGCCCGAGGGGCACGACGAACGGCGCCTCGGCCATGTGCTTGACGTCGCCGCGCAGGCGGAACGTGACCGGGCCGCCAGGGGCGCGCGCCACCGCGCCTTCGACCAGGGTGGCCTGGGCCGGAAGTTCCGGCGCGGTGAACGTGCCGCCGCCAAGGTGCAGATCGAGGGTTTCGAGCACGCCCGTCGCTGCGACGCCGATCCGCCCGCGCACCACCGGGGTGGTGACGTCGAGCCGCGGGAACGCGCCCGGCGTCGCGGGTTCGACCGTGGCGACGAAGGGCAGCAGACGGACGCCGAACGCGTAGCCTTGCGCGGGATCGAAGACGAGAAAGTCGTCCTCGGGAGTCGAAAGGACGCACAGCCGGCTGTCGCTGGTGACCACGGCCGGACCCAGGCTGAGGCTGGGCACCTCGAGCGCGAGGCAATCGGTCAGCGCCACTCGGATTGCGTCGCCCGTGGTCGTGAACCTCGCCCGCGCCGCGAGCGTGATCGCATCGGCCCGGAGCGTCCCGGACGCATCGACCCCGCCCAGGTCGACCCCACCCTGGGCCTCGACGCCGACGCGGCCGTGCCACGACCCCGGCGCGCCCGCGAGCTCGCCGTTCACCTCCGCGCCGTCGAGCCGCCACGGACCGATGTCGAGCGCGGGCAGGTCGAGGGCGTAGTTAAGCCGCTGGACCCGGCGCAGGCGAAAGCCGGAGTCGAGCGCGAGTTCGGCGCCCTTGACCGTGACGCGCAGCCGCCGGCCGTCCGCCGCATCGAACTCGGCACGGCCGGCGAAAGCCATGGTCATGCCGTCGCCGTCGCGCGCAAGCCGGACCGGCGCATCGAGCGACGCCGCGACGGCGCCATCGACCAGCGGCGCCGCCCACGCCGGCACCGGCAGGGTCAACCGCGCCTCGAACCCGAACGGCGCGCGCGGCACCAGCTCGAACCCGGCGGGATCGGCGGTGACGGAGGCGTGCACGTCCGCCGTCACGTCCTCGGCCAGGCCCGCGACCGCACCGCCGTCGAGGCGGGCATCGAGGCTGCCGACCAGGCGCGGCGTGCCGTCGTCGAACCCCAACTGGCCCGCGATGGCGAGATGGAACCGGCCGTCGAGCGGGGCGCCCACGGCCGCCAGATCGGGCAGCTCGAGCGAGAGCGCGACGGGCGCGCTGTCCAAGGCGCCGAGGTCGACCGTGGTGTCGAGCGAGAGCTTCCCGCCACCCGGACCGTTCGCTCGCGCGACCACCGCGAGCGCCTCTGGCGAGCCCTGGACCGCGATCTGGATCTCGGCGAGCGCGATCCCGCCGACGGTGGCGCGCGCCAGCGCGAGCTCGCCGGCGAGTCGCGGGCCCGGCCCCAGCGTCAACCAGCCCGTGGCGCCTTCGGCGGCGCCGAACCCGGTGTCGATGCCGCCCCCGGCGATGTCGAGCCCGACCGAGACGGTATCGGTCAGGTTGACGGTGAACGAGCCGTCGAGCGTGACGTTGCCGAGGTCGCCGTCATGGGCGAGCGCGAAGCCGCCGTCGATCGCCGTCGCCTCGGCGCCGGGAACCAGCGTGACGTGATCGAGGTCGAGCGTCATCTCGGTTGGCGCGCGCACGGTGACGCGGGCGGACGTGACCGCGATCCGCCCGACCGGCAGGGCGAGACGCCCGGCACCGGCACCGAACGCCAGCGCCACGCCAGCGACGCTCGGCCCGCGATCCGTCACCACCACTTCGACGTCGGCCCCTTCGACGGTCAGATCATCGACCCGACCTTGGATCAGGGCATCGATCGTGTAGCCGATCTGGATCGGCCCCAGGCTGCCGGCCGGGCCGAGCACGACTTCGTCGATACGCGCGCCGCGAACGCCGATCGAAACGCCCTCGACGCGGGCATCGGCGAAGCCGAGGTCGGCGAGCCGCGCCTCGAGCGCGCCGGCGACGTAGCGGGGCAGCGCATGCCAGCCCCAGCCGAGCGCGACGGCCAGGCAACCGGCCGCGAGGACGAGCAGGAAACGCGCGTTGCGCCGGCGCATGGATGTCCACCGCGTGCCGTTTCCCGCCCGGCGGACCGGGCGGGACGGGTCGCCCCGCGCGCCATGATGCCGCTCGCGGCGGGGGAAGGAAACAGGCGAGGGTCTTCGCGGATCGTACTATTCGCCGATGCGGGTCTTCGCGCCGTGCGCCGCTCGGGCCTTCTCGTGCAGCCAGGCCGCGTGTCGGGGCGCCTTCCGGGTCCGGCTCCATTCCTCGAGCATGAGCGGGGCGACGCGCTTGAGTTCGGCGAGCTCCGCGTCCGTACCCGTGTCGGCCGCGAGCTCGACGCGATGGCCGTTGGGATCGAAGAAATAGATCGACTTGAAGATGCCATGGTCGGTGGGACCGAGCACATCGAGTCCTTTCGTCTCCGCGTGCGCCTTGGCCCGAAGCAGCGCGTCCACGCTGTCGACCCGGAGGGCGATGTGCTGGACCCAGTCGGGCGTGTTTGGATCGCGGCCCATGGCCGCCTGCTCGGGCAGCTCGAAAAACGCGAGCACGTTGCCGCCGCCGGCATCGAGAAACACATGGATGTAAGGGTCGTACGCGCCGGTCGAGGGCACATGATCCTCGGCGAAGGCGAGCTGGAACTCCATGCCGAGCACGTCGCGATAGAACTCCACCGTCTCCTTGGCGTCCCGGCATCGATAGGCCGCGTGGTGGATGCCTTTGAGCGCGATCATGGCGAGGACTCCGGTTTCGCGGACGAGGCGCGCGCCGATCCACGCGCGTCCCGCAACACGCCGCGGCGGATCTGATCGAGCTCGATGGATTCGAACAGGGCCTTGAAATTGCCCTCGCCGAAGCCTTCGTTGCCCTTGCGCTGGATGAACTCGAAGAAGATCGGCCCGATCGCGTCCTTCGAGAATATCTGCAGCAGGAGACCCTGGTCCGCCCCGCCGTCGATCAGGATGCGCCGCTTGCGCAGCTCCGCCAACGGCTCGCCGTGGCCGGGCATGCGCCGGTCGATCATGTCGTAGTAGCTGTCGGGCGTGTCCTGGAGTTCGACGTCGCGCGCGCGCAGCTTGTCGACGGTGGCGTAGAGGTCGTCGGTGCCCAGCGCGATGTGCTGGATTCCTTCGCCGCGATAGCGGCGCAGGAACTCCTCGATCTGATCGAGCCTGCCGGGCTCGCCCTTGCTCTCGTTGAGCGGGATGCGGATCTTGCCGCACGGGCTGGTCATCGCCTTCGACACCAGGCCCGTGACCTTGCCTTCGATGTCGAAGTAACGGATTTCGCGGAAGTTGAAGATGCGCTCGTAGTAGTCCGCCCACTTGGCCATGTTGCCTCGGCGCACGTTGTGGGTGAGGTGGTCGAGATGGGTGAGGCCGACGGAATGCGCCGCTTCGTTCGCCCCTTCGATCGGACGGAAGTCGACGTCGTAGATCGACTGCGCGCCGTAACGATCGACGAGATAGATATAGGCCCCGCCGATGCCTTCGATGCAGGGGATGTCGAGTTCCATCGGCCCGATCGGCATATCGACCGGCTTGGCGCCGCGCCGCACCGCGTGTTCGAACGCGCGCGCCGAGTCGTTGACCCGGAACGCCATGCCGTTTGCGCTGGGCCCGTGCGCGCCGCGGAACTCCGCCGGCTGGCCGGCCGGCTCCATGTTCAGGAGAAAATTGATGTCGCCCTGCTTGAAGCGGAGCACGTTCTTCGAGCGGTGGCGGGCGACGGCGGTAAACCCCATGGCTTCGAACGCGCGCCCGATCTCGCCGGGCTCGGTTCCCGAAAACTCGACGAATTCGAAGCCATCGGTTCCGATCGGGTTGTCGAACAGGTCGGCCATGGCTGCACCCAAGCGCAATCGGCGACAACGCCCACAGACTGAGAACGGCCCTCGCGCAACGGGGCAGCTTAGCCGTGATCCCGTTCCGCATCACAGCCAAGGCACCCCAGCCCCTTGACCGCGCGCGCTATGCCGCACGCAACCTGATCGAGCGCGCGTTCAATCGCCTCAAGGACTACCGCCGCATCGCCACAAGGTTCGACAAGCTGGCGCGAAACTTCGCCGCCGCCATAGCCTTGACCGAACTCCGTCTCTGGTACCTCATTCGAGTCTAGACTCTAGCAGGTTGCTGAAAAACCCTCTTTGTCGTCATCGCGAGGCCACGAAGTGGCCCCTTCGACGCCGCCTTCGGCGTCGCTCAGGGCAGGCTAGGCGATCCAGACCAACGGCGGAAAACGGCGCATTCCTGGATTGCCGCGTCGGCCTTCGGCCTCCTCGCAATGACGACGCTGGAGTTTTTCAGCAGCCTGTTAGACGCGCGCACTGGCGCGACCCGTAGGCGGGCTGCGTCAGCTCTCCATGCGGAATGCAAGGAAAGGCGTGCGCGGGTGAGGGATGGTATGCAGATGGGCGAAGCCCGCCGCCTCGGTTTCCGCGACCAGCTGCTTTGTCTGCGGCCAATGGATGCTCCACCGCCGATAGGCTACTGCCGCGGTTAATTGCATGCGCTGCGGATTGGTCTGCGCGACCTTCTCCGGGTCCGGCAGTTCCGCCATCATCGACATCACGAGAAAGCCCCCCCGTTTCAGCGCCCGCCGAATGCTACGGAACGCCAACGGCCGAATGGCCGGCTCGAAGAACATCTGGCTCCAGACGATAGTGTCGAACGCGGCCTCTTCTTGTGCCGTCAGCACGTCCTGACAGCGCAACTCCACCCGGTCGTTGATGTCGAGCTCCCTGGCCAGCGCGCGGGCATGGTCGAGTACATGGGGCAGGATGTCGTATCCCACTGCGGTCACTTTCGGATACATGGCCACAACCCTAAGCAGATCCCGCCCAGCGCCGCAGCCAAACTCCGCATGGCGGCAGCCCGCCTCCCAGACCGCCCGCACTTCGGGCATGGCAGCGTCGAGCGTGGCCCAGGACTCCAGCGCCATCGGCGAATTGGCCACGCCCCAGACCGAACGCGCAAGCGCTACGGCCTCCGCCGGGTCAACCGCGCCGAAATCCAGCGGGGGATCGAAAGCCCCCAGCAGCCCCCGCCGCAGTGGCTCGAGGAGTCCGAACCTGTCGCGCAACGCCACCGGCCGATTCGCTCCGGCCACCGTGGCCCAGCCCTCGGTCAACCGATAGAGGCTGCCGTCGCGCTCCACCACTTGCAACGCCTCAAGTGCCATGCAGACCCGCAGCGCCTGAACGGCCTCGATCCCCGTCGACGCCGCAACGCTGTCCGGCGTCGCCCCTACGCGCAACGCGTCTAGCACTCCACGTTGCTGCGCCGCCATGACCAGCGCCAGCGCATTCGACCCTACTGTCCACTCCAGCAGCGCGCCCTCAGCAGCCGCTGCATCCATGATCTTCTGCCTTCCTAGGGGTGCAACGATGGATCAAGACTACTAACCCGACATCCCCCCGATGACCGGCTTGTTGAGCTGAGATTGTCGCCATGGACGGGCATTGGCAAGCTTGGACCTTCGCCACGGGGGCTGCCTTGCACCAAAGTCGGTGACGCCAGCGCGTTCCCGACCCAGCGGACCCGTCCCGGTCGCGGTCAGGCGAGTTCGAAGAAGCGCTCGAGCTCGCGGTCGGTCACCAGGCCGCGGAATTCGCGGTCCTGCCACGCCCGGGTGTCGGCGTAGTGATCGACGAAGGCATCGCCGAACAGCTCGCGCGCGGCGGCCGAGCCGCGGAACCGTTCGATCGCGGCGCCGAAGGTCTCGGGAAACCGGCGTTCGGGCGCGACAGGAGCGCTGTAGGCGCTCGCGGTCATGGGCTCGTCGGGCTCGATCTTGTTGGCGATGCCCCAAAGCGCCGCCGCGGTCAGGGCGGCGATCGAGAAGTAGGGGTTGGCGTCGGCGCCGGGCGTGCGACATTCGATGCGTTGCGATTTGGGCTCGCCCGGGATGACGCGGATGGCGCAGCTCCGGTTCTCGACGCCCCACACCGCGGCGATCGGCGCGAAGATGCCGGGGACCAGCCGCTTGAACGAGTTGACGTTGGGGGCGAGCATGAGCAGGAGCTCGGGCATGAGCTTCTGCATGCCGCCGACGGCGTAACGCATGGTCGCGCTCATGCCGTGGGGCGCCGCCGCGTCGTGCATCACCGACGCGCCGGCCTTGTCGCGGAACGACAGATGGATGTGGCCGCTGTGGCCGTCCGCGCCGTTGGACCAGCGCGCCATGAAGGTCATGATCAGGTCGCGGCGCTGCGCCACCGCCTTGGCGTAGCTCTTGAAGATCGCCGCGTTGTCGGCCACCCGGACGCCCGAGTCATAGCCGATGGTCGCCTCCATGAAGCCCGGCCCCATCTCCTCGTGCATGGTGTCGAGCGGAATCGCCATCGACTGGCACATGTCCATGATCGCGCTGTAGAACTCGGCCCACACGGACTGCCGTTGCAGGACGTAATAGGTCTTGTGGGGGGTGGTCAGGGTGAGGTTCTTGAAGCCCTTCGCGACGAGCGAGTTCGGCGTCTCGTGGAACAGGGTGAACTCGTATTCAACGCCCGTGTAGGGCACCAGGCCCATCGTTTCGGCCTTGGCGAGCACGCGTTTCAAGACGTTGCGCGGGCAGATGGCCGCGGTGTCGTCGGCGTATTCAAGCTGGAAGAACAGGTCGCGCCCCTTCGGTTCCCACGGGATCTGGCGGCACGAATCCGGCACCACGCGCAGCAGCGCGTCGGGGTAGCCGAGGCTGGCGTCCGAAACCTTGGCGTCCTCGGCGATCACGTCGTTGAAGTCGAGCCCAAGCGTCACGGCGGGGAAGCCGAGCCCATGTTCGATCACGCTCATGAACTTGCGCCGCGACAGGTACTTGCCGCGCAGCGTGCCCTGGGTGTCGACCAGGGCGACGGTGACGAACTCGGCGTCCGCGGCCTCGATGACGCGGCGGACGTCCTCGACGGTCCTGACGTTACTGGGTTTCATTCCCTCTCCCCGCGTTGAAGGTCCCCGCCCCGCGCCAAAGGAAAGCTAGCAGAATTTCCATGCGTTTGGACTCCGCCCTAAGCGTCCCCGAATCCGATGATCGACGTCAGCGACAAGGACGAGGCCGCTTTCGATGGTCGTCGGCACGAGGTAACGGTTGGAGCCCCGTTTGGGAAGCTTGAAAGTATACCGATAACCCCGTCGCCAGCCACGCCGCCGGACGGCCGATCCGCCCGCCCCCTTCGTTGACTCGCTAGAGCCCCCGGTCTAGCGTCCACCCCGATCGGCGAAACGGCGCCAAGCCACGCCCGAGGAAGTCAACGGGAGGAACCACCATGACGAAATCCGTCCATCCAACCTTGCGCGCGGCCAAGGCGTTCAACCGGCGCACTTTGCTTGCGCGTAGCGCGGCAGTCGCCGCGGCCGGGTTCGGCGTCAAGGCGATCGGACCGTTCGTGCGCGACGCCCGCGCGGCCTCGCTCGAGCTGCGGGCGCTCATCTGGGAGCCCTACAACGTGAAGGAGACCGTGGCGGCCTTCGAGGCCGAGACCGGCGCCACCTTCGCGCCCACGTTCTTCGACGGCAATTCCGAGGCCTTCAACAAGATGAAGGTCGGCGGCACCGAGGACTTCGACCTGGTCATGGCCGACGGACACTGGCCGCGCCAGTACTTCAAGCAGGGCCTGACCCAGGCCACCGATCACTCGCGCGTGCCGAACCTGGCCAACGCCTATCCCGTGTTCCTGCCGCCGAACTACATGCTCGACCAGGTGGAAGACGGCACCGACATGGTCGCCGTGCCCAACTGCTGGGGCGGCTACGGCGTCACCATCAACGAGAGCAAGATCGACGCGGCCGACGCCGAGACGATCGAGGTGCTCTACATGGACAAGTACGCGGGCCACATCATCACCAGCGCGCGGTTCGAGGAAAACATCGCCGTGACCGGCATCCTGGTCGCCGACCGCATGGGCACGAAGGACATCCCCCGGCCCGACGGCAAGCCGTTCAACCCCTACGTCCTGACCGACGAGGAGCTGGAAGAAGTCACGAAATGGCTGATCAAGCAGAAGAGCCTGCTGCTGACGCGCTACCAGGACTACGACTTGGTCGACAAGCTGATGATCTCGGGCCAGGCGTGGTGCGCGCCGGAATGGGCGCTCACGTTCCGCCGGCTGCTCGCGATGCACCGCGCGGGCGAGCTCGACTGGACCGCCCGGCACATCCTCAAGCCGAAGGAAGGTGGGCTGGGCTGGGTCGACAACTGGATGATCAGTTCGGGCGTCCAGGACAGCGAGAAGCTGGACCTGGCGTACAACTGGATCAACCGGTTCCTCGGCGACGACAACATGATCATCGTGCTGCGCGAGGAGGGCACGGCCTCGATCATCGACGTGCGCGACATGTGCACCGAGATCGAGATCTCCGACTACCTGCTCAACGAGACCGATCAGATCCAGGGCCTCTACATGTTCGACCAGCCCTCGAGCCCCGAGAAGTGGGAGAAGGTGTGGTCGGAGGTGGAGGCGGCGTAGCCAGGGATTCGCTCGACCACGGCCCCGGCTCGCCCAGGCGGGCCGGGGCCAGTTGTTGCCCCGGACATCGAGTGCCCGCCATCGCGCGGCCCGGGCATGATCGGCGGGGCGGCTTTTCAATGCCATGCCTGACGTAGCCATCGGCATCCACGAGGTCACCAAGCGGTTCGGCCGGACGGTCGCCGTGGAGAACGCGACGCTCGAGATCGGCCAGGGCGAGTTCTTTTCCCTGCTCGGCCCCAGCGGTTCGGGCAAGACGACCCTGCTCAGGGTCATCGCCGGTCTGGAGGCGCCGGACGCGGGCCGCGTCGTCATCGCCGGCAAGGATGTCACGAGCCTGCCGCCCTACGCCCGGGGCGTCGGCATGGTGTTCCAGGACTTCCTGCTTTTTCCGCACATGACCGTCGCCGAGAACATCCAGTTCCCGCTGCGCATGCAGGGTGCGGGGCGCGCCGCGCGCGACGAGCGGCTGGCCTGGATCGTCAAGCTGCTGCGCATCGACGGGCTGGAGGAGCGTTTTCCCCACCAGCTTTCCGGCGGGCAGCAGCAGCGGGTCGCGCTCGCCCGCGGCCTGGTGTCGCGCCCCGCCCTGCTGCTGCTCGACGAGCCGCTCGCCAACCTCGACCGCGAGCTCAGGAAGGAGATGGAGGTCGAGGTCCGCCGCTACCAGCGCGAGCTCGGCATCCCGTTCGTTTACGTCACCCACAATCAGGAAGAAGCGCTGACCATGAGCGACCGCATCGCCGTGATGCGGGCCGGCCGCTTCGAGCAGGTGGCGCCCAAGCTCGACGTCTACATCGCCCCCGCGTCCGCCTTCGTCGCCAGCTTCGTCGGCCACGCCAACCGCATGCGCGGGACCCTGCGCGGCGGGATGCTGGAGTGGAAGGGCTTCCGCTTCGCGGCGCCGAAGCCCGACGGCGCGGCCGAGGGCGACGCCATCGACTGCTTTGTGAAGTGCGAGCACCTGTCGCTCGCCCCGGTCGGCGCGGCGACCGGCGCCAACCTCAACCGGCTCGACGGCAAGATTCGCGACATCATCTTCAAGGGCCAGGTCGCGGACCACATAGTGGTGCTGGCGGACGGCACCGAGATCGTCGTGAGCGAGGCCGCGAGCCTGCCACGGGTCACGATCGGCGAGGCCGTCAGCGTCACCTGGGCGCCGGAAGCCGGGCGCTGCTTCCTCGCCCAGGACGCCTGAGCCGGATGCCATGAAAGCCGAGACCCGGTTCCTGCTGCTCGGGCTTCCCGGCGTCGCCTTCACCGTACTGTTCCTGCTGATGCCGATCGTCTCGGTGGTGATCTACAGTTTCTGGCGCACCGAGAGCTACGAGATCTACGCCGACTGGAACCTGGACAACTACCGCGACGTCCTGACCAACCCGACCTATCTCACCTTCCTGTTCCGCGCGGCCTCCACGGCGCTGATCGTCACGCTGTCGTGCCTGCTGTACGCCTGGCCGGTCGCGTACTACGTCGCCAAGTACGGCGGGCGCTACCGCCTCCTCCTCGTGCTCGGCCTTGCCGCGCCGTTCTTTACCGGGGCGGTGCTGCGGCTGGCGGCGCTGCAGGCCATCATGGGGCCGATCGGCATCATCAACATGACGGTGACGTACTTCGGCTTCGCGCCGATCGAGTTCCTGATGTACACGAAGTTCGCGACGGGGATCGGCCTCGCCTACCTCTATCTGCCGTTCATGGTGACGGCGATCTACCTGTCGCTGCTCAATTTCAACTTCCAGCTCCTCAACGTGGCCAAGGTCAACGGCGCGCGTCCGTGGCGGGCGTTCGTGACGGTGACGTGGCCGCTGAACTGGATCGGCACGGCGATCGGGATCGTCCTGGTGTTCATCCCGTGCATGGCGGAAGCCTTGACGCCGCGCTTCCTCGGCGGCCCCGACGGCTCGCTGTTCGGCACCGTGCTCGGCCAGCAGTTCGGCGAGACCGGCACCTGGGCGCTGGGCTCGGCCATGGGGGTTGTCCTGTTCGTCGTCTGCTTCGCCGTGATCGTCGTC
This sequence comes from uncultured Rhodospirillaceae bacterium, assembly GCA_964530335.1. Classification (GTDB taxonomy): domain Bacteria; phylum Pseudomonadota; class Alphaproteobacteria; order SP197; family SP197; genus VGDP01. The sequence goes on from CAZGYG010000028.1 coordinate 16,563, forward strand.
ATGTCGTTGACGGTCAATCCCCGGCGCGCGGGCTTCACCGGAGCGGGCCGCTGATGAAGGAGCGGCTGACGCCCTTCGTCCTCGCCACCATGCTGGTGGTGCTTTACGTTTTCCTGTTCGCGCCGGTGATCTACATCGTCTACGCCTCGTTCGCGCGCGACACGATGTGGCCGTTTCCCTGGCACTTCACCGTCGAGGGCTACGCCGATCTGGCCGGCGCGCGCGCCTACCGGCAGTCGTTGGTCAACAGCCTGTGGCTCGCCACAAGCGCGGCCTTGCTGTCGATGGTGTTCGCGGCCATGGGCGGCATCGCGGTGCTCAAGTACCGGCACCGCTGGCGCGTCGGCGTCGCGATCGCCCTCGTGAGCCCGATGTTCGTCGCCGAGCTGCTGATCGGCATCTCGACCCTGATCTTCAACCGCAAGGTTCTCGGGCTGCCGGGCAACATGGGCTCGGCCATCGTCGCCAACGCCGTGCATGGCATGGCCTTCGGCTTCCTCATCATGCTGGCGCAGCTCGTGCGCTACGACTGGCGGCTCGACGACGCGGCCCAGGTGTTCGGGGCCGGCCCCTACCGCACCTTCTGGCACGTGACGCTGCCGAACATCTGGCCGGCGATGCTCGGCGCCTTCGTCCTCTCGTTCCTGCTCGCCTTCAACAACCTGGAAATCAGCTTCTACAATCTGGGCGCCATCCCGACGCTGCCGTCGCTGGCGTGGGGCTCGCTGCGTTACGGTCTCGAGCCCGAGCTGTTCGCGCTGGCCGCGCTGGTCAACGGCGTCGTGTTCCTCGCCTTCGCCTTCATCTACGTGCTGATGCGCACGGGCCTCGTCCGGTTCGGCTACCGAGGGATCTAGGCCATGAGCTTCGCTGGCAAGGCCGCCGTCGTCGCGGGCGCGGGCGGCGGCATGGGACTGAACATCGCCAACGACCTGATCGCCGAGGGCTGCGACGTGGCCCTCATCGACCTCAAGCCGAAGCCCGAAATTCGCGCCGGCCCCGGCCGGAGCCGCTACGCCCAGGGCGACGTGACCGACGAGGCGTTCGTCAAGGGCGCCATCGACGGCGCCGCGGCGGCGTTCGGCCGGCTCGACTACCTGGTCAACACCACCGGCGTGCTGTGGTTCGACCGCGACAAGTCCCTGGTCGAGATGGACATGGACGTGTGGGACCGGGTGCTGGCGATCAACCTCAAGTCGTTCGCGCTGACCGCGCGCCACGCCATCCCGCACATGAAGCGCGCGGGCGGCGGCGCGATGGTGCACTTCTCGTCGGTCCAGGCGCTGCACGGCGACGTCAAGGCGCAGGACGCCTACGGCGCCTCGAAGGGCGCGGTGATCTCGCTGTCCAAGTCGATCGCCATCCAGTTCGCCAAGGACGGCATCCGGTCCAACGCCATCCTGCCGGGCGCCACGCTTTCGCCCATGCAGGCGCGCTGGGAGGGCAAGACCGACGTGCTCAAGGCGATCGCCGAATGGATTCCGGTCGGGCGCATCGGCACCACCCAGGACCAGGCCAACGCCGCCCTGTTCCTGCTGTCGGACAAGGCGTCGTACATCACCGGCACCGAGCTGATCGTCGACGGCGGCGTGCGGGCCAAGCCGTAGGCCCATGACCGATACCCTGCCGCGCGCCGACTGGGCGTACCCGACCGCGATCCGCTTCGGCGCCGGGCGCGTGGCGGAACTGCCCGCGGCCTGCGCCGAGCTCGGCCTGAAACATCCGCTGCTGGTGACCGATCGGGGGCTTGCCGACCATCCGATGATCGGCCAGGCGATCCGGCGCAACGCCGAGGCCGGCGTCGCCACCGGGCTGTTCGGCGGCGTGCGTCCGAACCCGCCGGCCGCCGACGTGAGCGCGGGGCTCGCCGTCTACCGCGCCGCCGGCCACGACGGGGTGATCGCGTTCGGCGGCGGCAGCAGCCTGGACGCCGGCAAGGCGATCGCCTTCATGACGGTGCAGCGCCACCCGATCGAGGCGCTGACGGTGGCCAATTTCCAGGAGTTCCAGGCCGCCCAGGCCAAGGTCGTCACGGCCGGCCTGCCGCCGGTCATCAGCGTGCCGACCACCTCGGGCACCGGGTCCGAGATCGGCCGCGCCGCGGCCTTGATCGACGAGCGGGCGCGCATCAAGAAGGGGCTGTTCCACCAGCGCATGATGCCCGCGCTCTGCCTGGCCGACCCGGAACTGACGGTCGGGCTCACGCCGGCGCTGACCGCCGCGGTCGGCATGGACGCCCTGGTCCACAACCTCGAGGCCTACCTCTGCCCGTTCTTTCACCCGTTCTCGGAAGGCGCCGCGCTTGCCGGCGTCCAGCTCTGCCGGGATTGGCTGCCGCGCGCGGTCGCCGACGGTTCCGACCTGGTGGCGCGCAGCCACATGATGGCGGCCTCGCTCGCCGGCGCGGTCGCGTTCCAGAAGGGGCTCGGCGCCGTGCATGCGCTCAGCCACCCCTTGTCCTCGGTGCTCGGCGCCCATCATGGGCTCGGCAACGGGGTGCTGCTGCCCTACGTGCTGGCGTTCAACCGGCCGGCGATCGAGGCCAAGCTGAATGCGCTCGCCCGGCTGCTCGACCTGCCCGAACCCGGTTACGCCGGCGTTCTCCGCTGGGTGATCGAGCTGCGCCGGACGATCGGCGTGCCGCACACGGCGGACGCGCTGGGCCTGACCGCGGGGATGGTGCCCGAGCTCGCCGCCATGGCGGCGCGCGACCTCAACGCCCCGGAAAACCCGATCCCGTTCGATACGAACGACGCCGAACGGCTGTA
>CAZGYG010000028.1:19430-31981 GCA_964530335.1 uncultured Rhodospirillaceae bacterium
CTCGAGCCGGTAGCCGCCGTCCACCAGGGTGCGCGCGTCACGGCCGAAGGTCGCCGGATTGCAGCTCACCGCGATGACCAGCGGCACGCTCGAACGGGCGAGTTCCTGGGCCTGCGGCGCCGCGCCCGCGCGCGGCGGGTCGAACACGACCGCGTCGAATGGCGCGAGTTCTTCCGCGCCCAGCGGCCGGCGCGCGAGATCGCGGGTTTCCCCCGTCACCCGCCCGGCGAGTCCGGCGCGCGCGGCGGCGCGTTGCAGCGCTGCCGTCAGCGCCCCGTCGCCCTCGACCGCGTGGACCCGCGCGCTCGCCAGGCGAAAGGTCCAGGTGCCGAGGCCGGCGTAGAGGTCCGCGACCCGCCGGGCGCCGGACGCGGCGGCCACGACCCGTTCGCCGATCGCCGCCTCGCCGGCCGCGGTCGCCTGGATGAAACCCCCGGGCGGCGGGACGACCGCGACCCCGGCGATGGCAAGCGTCGGCGCCGTGCGCTCGACCACGGTCGCGGCCGCCGCGCCAGGTTCTCGGAGGGAGAGACGCGCCAGACTCTGGGTTTTGGCGAACCCGGCGAGCCCGGCCAGGGTCGCGGCGTCGGGGTTTGCCGGCGCCTCGAGCACCAGGTCGATGCCGGTATCCGTCACGGTCGCCGACACCCGCGTGCCCAGCGCGGGCATGTCCGCGCCCAGTGCCCTGAGCGGGCCGAGCAGCGCGAGCAGACGCTCGTCGATCACCGGGCACGCCGTGACGTCGACGATCGCGCTAGCGAAGCGCTGGCGGAACCCGGCCAGTACCCGATCTCGGACGTGCCCCAGCGCGAATTCGGCGCGCCGGCGCGGCCCGTGGGCGACGACGACCGGCGCGAGGGCGACGTCGAGCCCGCGCCGGGCCAACGCGGCGGCGACGATATCGTGCTTCCAGGCCAGGTACGTGGCGTCGTCCAGGTGCTGGGCGGCGCAGCCGCCGCACACGCCGAAGTGCGGGCAGACCGGCTGGGCTCGGCCCGGGCCATCGGCGAGCCGTTCGACGACCCGCGCCGCGCGGCCGCCGCCGCGCGCCGGCCCGAGCGCCACGCGGACCCGGTCTCCGGGCACGGTGAAGGGCACGAACAGGCGCGCGCCATCGCTCGTGGCGATGCCGTCGCCGTCCGCGCCGAGCCGTTCGATCGTCACCGTCGTTTCGTCGCCGGCCATGGCCCTCGGTACGACGAGAGAACGCATCGGCGGTAGCGAATTCGGCGCAGCCATCGGGGGCAGCGTGGCCTTATTGTTGCTCGGATGACCGCTTCCCCCGCCGTCACCGTCACGGGCCGCGTCAACGCCCGCGGGTTCGTTGCGCTCGTGCGCTACGAGACGCGGCGCTGGCTGCGCCAGCCGCTGCAATACCTGGTCGCGCCGGCGGTCAACACGCTGCTGCTGTTCACCGTGTTCCGTCTGGCGCAGCCGGCCGAGCTCGGCCAGGGCGCCGCCGCGTTCATCGTGCCCGGACTGACCATGATGGCCGTGCTGCACACCGCGTTCGAGACCACCGCCTGGTCGATCATCGAACTCAAGGTCAGGGGCACCATCGTCGATCTGCTGATGCCGCCGCTCGGCGCCCTCGAGCTTGTCGTCGCGTTCGCGCTGAGCGGAGCGCTGCGCGGGGTCGCGGTCGGCGCGCTCGTGCTTGCGCTGATGGCGCCCTTCGCCGGCATCGGCTTGGACCACCCGGGCATGGCGGCGGGGTTCGCCGTTGGCGGCGCGCTCGCGCTCGCGCTGGCCGGCATCGTGGTCGGGGTCGAGGCGGTCAAGTTCGACCACGTCGCCACGCTCGAGAACTTCATCGTGGTACCGCTCGCCTTCCTGTCGGGTTCGTTCTACGCCGTCGGAAGCCTCGCGGAACCGTGGCGCTCGCTGAGCTTCGCCAACCCGCTGTTCCACATGGTCGACGGCTTCCGCGCCGCGCTGGGCGGCACGGCGGAGCTCGGCGCCGGCGTCGCGGCGGCGGTGGTCGCGGGCGCCGTGGCGCTGCTGGGCTTGCTCGCCTGGCACCGGCTGGCGCGGAGCCCGAAGCTCCGGCCGTGAGCCTGGTCTGCTAGACTCCGGCCATGGTGGAAACCGTGCCCGAGGCCGAGCTGCTGGCGGTCGAGACGATCGACGCCGGCGCGATCGTCGCCGAACTGGAGGCCGGGGGCGCCACCTCGCGTCCGCTGCTCCGCGAGGCGGGGCGCCAACGCCTGCTCGCGCTGGCCCAGGCGATGACGTACCGGCCGGGACGCGCGGTCATCGGATCCGGCGAGGCGCAGGTCCGCCAGGAGCTGGAATGGTCGGACGGGTTCGTGGACGGCGATCCGTTCGGCGTGCTCGCCCACGCCTACCAGGGCTTATGGGACCGGGCGCTGGCCGAGCTGCCGACCGTGCCGTTCGCGCGGCCGTTCGCGTTCAACGAGATGATGATGACCCGCTACGAGCCCGGCTGGCTGGGCATCACCCCGCACCGGGACCACGCGAGCTACGTCAACCTGGTGGCGCTGATCGTGCTTGGCGGCGAAGGCCAGTTCCGCCTCGCCGACGACCGTTCGGGCGCCAACGCCCGCGCGGTGGATGGTTCGCCGGGCCGGGTCATCCTGATGCGCGCGCCCGGGTTCCTGGGCTCGGACGCGCGCCCGTTCCACTACGTCACGGACATCCGCGCGACGCGGATCGTGTTCGGCCTGCGCCAGGAGGATCCGCCCGGCGCCAGGCTCGAGCGCGCGGCCCGCGCCGCCGCGACGGCGGCACGGGCCGGGGCGACGCCGGCTGAGCCGCCTACTTCTTCGACTCGCCTTCCGGCTTGACCGAGCTCTGCAATTCCTGCAGGCAGGATGCGGCCCGCTTGTTGATGATCTCGAACGCCTCGGTGTTGGCGCGCGCGACGAGTTCCGCCAGGGAACGCAGCGATTCCATGCCGCGATCGAGGGCGACGCGATTGGCCTTCATCTGCGAGGCGGCCTGATCCTGCGGGTTTTCGACCCGGCCGATACTGCGGAACGAGGTCATGACTTCCTCCGCCGTATCGCGGAACACCTGGGCCTGGCGCTGGGCCGAGATCTGAACGCAATCGAACGCGAGCTGGCACACGGCGGTCATCGCCTCGACGTTGCGGCGCTGCACCGTGGCCATGGTTTCCGCGTCGATCTGCGGCATGCGAAAGCCGCCGAGTTGCGACGGATCGAACGCGAGTCCGGCCGAGCGTGGCGCGCTTTGGGCGTGCGGCGCACGGGTGTGTTTGCTTACCATGGTGATCCTCCGAACATCGTAGTCCCGTTTGGGACATGGTTGAGCGGGCTAAGTCCCGCCGAAGAGCAAGAGCAACTGTCCACCGGGGCTACCTGTTCCCCAAGTTAACTCGTACGACAGCCCCCCTTAACGAATGGTGAATGATAGCGCACGCGCACCCGCGGCGCCAGATCAATCCGCCGCGGCGGTCAGGCGCCCTTGCCGTTCGCCTTACGTCCCGCCAAGCCGCCGAGATCGTCCAGGCACGTCCTGGCGCGGGCGCCGACGATCTCGAACGCTTCGCCGTTGGCCTTGGCGATGAGCTCGGCGATCTCGCGCATGATCTCGACGCTCCGGTCGAACAGTTGGCGCTGCGCCTCCATGCCGCCGTTCGCGCCGGCCGACCGGGCCGAGCCGAGCACGTGCTCGACCGTCTCGGCCAGCAGCGCCGATTGCCGACGCGCCGATTCGTGGATGCAATCGAGCGCGAGGCCGCAAAGCGCGCTCATCGCCTCCAGGTTCTTGCGCTGGGACTCGGTCATCGCATCGGCGTCGAACGCCGGCGTCGACAGCGACGCGAGCATGCGAGTGACGTCGGGGGTGAGCCAGGGAAAAGGGGCCGTCATGGTCGCGGTCCTTCTGCGGGGGGTGCCGTGTGTCGAGCCAAGTCATTCGCGGACCGGGTCACTGGCGCGGACCGGGTCACAGGAACTTTTCGGCGAGGTCAAGGGTGGTTTCGTGGCCGATCCGGTCGAAGTTCAGCTCCAGCCACCGATCCGCGGCGTCGCGGCCGACGTTCTTGAGATGGGTCAGGAATTCCAAGTCCGCGTTGAGCTTGCTCGAAATGCCGAGGTTCAGCATGCAATCCTCGGATTCGATCATGTGCAGGTTGAGCCGCCGGTATTTTTCCGTGTCCAGGTTCTCCGTGTCGATCAGCCGGCGCACGAAAGCGATGGCGCGGATCTCGCGATTGAGCGTCGAGTTGAAGCTGATCTCGTTGACTCGGTTCATGATTTCCGCCGCCGTATGGGGCACCTCGGCGCGGTGAATCGGGTTGATCTGCACGATCACGATGTCGTGGCAGAGGGTGTTGTAGATCAGCGGAAACAGCGCCGGGTTACCCATGTAGCCGCCGTCCCAGTAGGCCTCGCCGTCGATCTCGACGGCCTGGAACAGGAACGGGATGCACGCCGACGCGAGCAGCGCGTCGACGGAAAGATCCTCGCAGCCGAACACCTTGACCTTGCCCGTGCGCACGTTCGTCGCGCACACGAACAGTTCGATCGCGTGGCGCGAGCGCAGCCGATCGAAGTCGATCGTGTTCTCGATGATCGTGCGCAGCGGATGGAAGTTGGACGGATTGACCTGGTATGGCGACAGCAGCCGGCTCAGCATGTCGAAGGCTAGATACGCGGGCGAGGCGTCGAGGCTCCAACTGCCCATCATGCGATCCATCAGCGTGCGCTGGATCGGGCTGAACCGGCCGGCTTCGCTGATGCTGTGCCAGAAACCATCGAGCGCGGCCTTGGCGCCCTCGCGCCCGCCTTCGGTCAGGCCCTGGACCAGGACGGCGCCATTCATCGCGCCGGCGCTGGTGCCGCTGATGCCGCCGATCTCGATCCGCTCGTCCTCGAGCAGGCGATCGAGCACGCCCCAGGTGAAGGCCCCGTGCGCCCCGCCACCCTGCAACGCGAGACCGACGCGCTTGACCTTGGCGAGCGTCGCCCGGGCCGCGCGCGCCGCCGGCTTCGCCGACCGCGCCCTGCGCGGGCTCGCGGCTTTGCGCGGTCTAGTTCCGGACGTCATGGCGCCCCCCTCAGTGCGCGGTCCAGCCGCCGTCGACCGGCAGCGCGGTGCCGGTGATGCCGGCGGCGGCGTCCGAGCACAGGAAGACCGTCAGCGCGCCGAGATCCTCGACCCTGATGAACGCCTTGTTCGGCTGGTTGGCCAACAGGATCTCGCGCACCACCCGATCGCGCGGGATGCCGTGGGCCTTGGCCTGCTCGTCGATCTGCTTCTCGACCAGGGGTGTCTGGACGTAGCCCGGACACACGGCGTTGCAGGTGATGCCCTGCTCCGCCACTTCCAAGGCGACGACCTTGGTCAGCCCGACCACACCGTGCTTGGCCGCGACGTAGGCCGACTTGTACGCCGAGGCGACCAGGCCGTGGGCCGAGGCGATGTTGACGATGCGGCCGAACCGGCGGGATTTCATGCCGGGCAGCGCCGCCTTGATGGCGTGGAACGCGGACGACAGGTTGATCGCCAGGATGGCGTCCCACTTCTCCGCCGGGAATTCGTCGACCGGCGCGACGAACTGAATGCCGGCGTTGTTGACCAGGATGTCGACCGAGCCGAAGGTTTGGGCCGCGACCTCGACCATGCCGCGCACCTGGTCCGGCTTGGACATGTCGGCGTCCGAATAGGCCACCTTGACGCCGGTTTCCTTGGCGAGCCCGGCGCGGGTCTTCTCGACCTCCGCCCGGTCGCCGAGACCGTTGAGCATGATGGCGGCGCCCTGGCGGGCGAGCGCCTGGGCGATGCCGAGCCCGATGCCGCTGGTCGAGCCGGTGACGATGGCGGAACGTTTGTCGAGCATTGTGTTCTCCTGATCGGGGCGGGCGTCGGGCGTTCAGGTTGGCTCGCGCCGCCAACGGCGCTTATCGTTCTAGCGGCGACCCGGCGCGGCGGAAAACGCCTGTATAGCACGAAATCCATGGCCGACGGGCATGTCCAGGCGTCTGCGTCAGTTCGCCTTCCAGTCGAACCGGCCGACCAGGCGGATGAACGCGGCCAGCGCCGGCGAATGGCGGCGTCCGGCGACCGTGACCAGCTTGACCTCGCGCGTGACTTCCGGGTCGACCAGCAGGCGGGTCGGCAATTCCGGGAACATCACGAGATGCTCGGGCATGAACGAGCAGCCCAAGCCGGCCAGGATCATGCGCTGGACCCATTCCTCGCGCTCGGTCTGGTACCTGAGATCGAGGTGGGCGCCGGCCCGGTCCAGCACGTCGTTGAAATACTCGGTGAATTCGCAGTTCTTGCGCCACAGGTAAGGCTCGCCGTCCATTTCGGCGAAGCGCACGGCGTTGCTGGCCTCGAAGCGATGGCCGGGCGGGAAGGCGACGACGTAGCGCTCGGTGAACAGGGTTCGCGCCTCGCAACGATCGGGCAGGTCGACCGGCAGGCCGACGAACACGCAATCGAGCTTGCCCGCCATCAGGCGCTCGATCAGATCGGCGGGCACGCCCTCCGCGAGCGACAGGCGGATGCCCGGCGCCTGGCGGCGGAGCTCGCCGACCAGGTTGATCAGGCGCCTGGAACCGATGGTGCACATGACGCCCAGGTTGAGCGGGGCGTTGTCGAGCTTCTTCAGGCCCTTGGCCTCCGCCGCCGCGGCTTCCGCCTCGTCCAGGATGCGTTCGAGCCTGGGCTGCATCAGCCGGCCCAGATCGGTCAGGTGCGTCAGGTTGCGCTCGCGGTGGAACAACAGCCCGCCAAGCTCGTCCTCGAGCTTCTGCACCGCGCGCGTCAACGACGGCTGGGTCACGTTGCAACGCTCGGCCGCGCGCGTGAAGTTCAGCGTCTCGCACACGGCGAGGAAGTAGCGAACCTGATGCATCTCCATGGCGCGATTCCAGCACGGTCGCCGGTTACGGTCGTTCACGATTCTGTGCGCCGCGCGTGATGGCAGCAAGCGTCATATCCCGTGGCTATCAATTCTGTGCGAGGAAGGCATTTCCAACTTCAAACCGCATCCGGCATGTTCCATACCCGTGAAGTCGGCGGTGTGCCCATGGCCAGCTTGGCCCGGAAACCCGCGTGACATGCAACGAACCAACGAGGATCCCTCCATGACCATGCTCTACAATACGACCCTCGCCTCGGCGCTGCTCGGCGCCGCCACGCTCGCCGCCGTCGCGCTCGGCACCGCCACGGCCTTCGCCCAGTCGGGTCCGGCCCCGGTGCCGGAATGGGAAAACGAGAAATGCTTCGGCGTCGTCAAGGCCGGCAAGAACGACTGCCAGTTCTCCAGCGGCAGTTGCGCCGGGACGTCGAACGCCGATTCGCTCAAGGACACCTGGGTCTATGTCCCGGCCGGCACCTGCGAGAAGATCGTGGGCGCCAGCCTCGAGCCGCTGACCTAAGCGGAACCGTGGCGCGGCGCGGCAACGCGATCGTCATGACCAAGCTCGGCACGATCGCGCTCGCCGCGTCGCAGCGCGGCCCGGTCCCGGCCCACGCCGGGATCGGGCTGCGCGCTCCGCACCACCGCGACTTCCTCGACGCCCGGCCCGCGGTCGGCTTCGTCGAGGTGCACAGCGAGAATTACATGTGCGCCGGCGGGCCGCTGCTCCACTACCTCGAGCAGACGCGGCGCGACTACCCCTTGAGCCTGCACGGCGTCGCCCTTTCGCTCGGTTCGGCCCAACGCCCGGACCTCGATCATTTGCGCCGCATCAGGGACTTGATCGACCGCTTCCAGCCGTTCCTGGTGTCCGAGCACCTGGCCTGGACCGGCGCCGACGGCGTTTACCTCAACGACCTGCTGCCGCTGCCCTACGACCGGGCGACGCTCGACCAGGTGGCCGGCAACGTCGAGATCGCCCAGGACGCGCTCGGGCGCACGATCCTGATCGAGAACCCGTCGTCCTACCTGCGCTTCCGCCGCTCGGAGCAGGGCGAACCCGAGTTCCTGGCCGAACTCGCCCGGCGCACGGGCTGCGGGCTCCTGCTCGACGTCAACAACGTCGCGGTCAGCGCCTTCAACATGGGCTTCGATCCGCACGCCTACCTGGCGGCGATTCCCGGCGCGGCGATCGGGCAGTTCCACCTGGCCGGGCACAGCGTCAACGACGTGGGCGACGCGCTGGTGCGCATCGACGACCACGGCTCGCGGGTCAACGACGAGGTGTGGGATCTGTTCGCGGAAACCGTCGCGCGGTTCGGTCCGCGCCCGACCCTGATCGAGTGGGATTCCCATCTGCCGCCGCTCGAGGTGCTGGTCGCCGAGGCAACGACGGCGGACGCGCGCGCGGCGCAAGCGCGGGGATTGGTCCATGCTCGCGCTCGCTGAACTCCAGCGCGCGTTCCGCGACGCCATCCTGGCCGAGGACGCGACGCGCATCGCGGCCGAGGTGGACGCCAGCGGGCTCACGCCCGAACGGCGCGTCGCGATCTACCGCAACAACACCTTCGCGTCGCTGACCGCGGCGCTCGAAGCGACGTACCCGGTGGTCTGCCGGCTGGTCGATGAGCGCTTCTTCGCTTTCGCCGCCCACCGCTACATCGCGGCCGATCCGCCGCGCCACGGCCGGCTCCACGCCTACGGCGCCGGGTTCCCCCGGTTCATCGAGAACTTCGCGCCGGCGCGCGGCCTGGTCTACCTGGCCGACGTGGCGCGGTTCGAATGGGCGATGGCCGAGGCGTTCCACGCCGCCGACGCGCTGGTGCTCGAACCGGTGGCGCTGACGGGGCTCGATCCCGGCGCGATCGACCGCCTGCGCCTGATCGCGCACCCGACGCTTCGCCTGGTCGAGTCGCGCTGGCCGATCGACCGCATCTGGGAGGCGAACCAGAGCGACACCCCCGGCAAGGTCGAGCTCGACGCCGGGACGGCCCGCATCGCCGTCGCGCGGCCCCGGCTCACTGTCGGCTATCGCACGATTCCGGCCGGCGCGTTCGCGCTGCTGACCGAACTCGCGCGCGGCCGCACGCTTGCCGAGGCAGCCCAGGCGGGCGCCGCGGCCGAGCCCGGATTCGACCTCCAAACCGCTTTGTTGGACCACCTGGTCGCGGGAGCCTTCTCCGGCTTCGCCGCGCCTTAGCCTCGAGGAGTCGTTCCATGACGCACGTTTCGATCCTGCCTTCGGCCTCGCTCGGTGCGATCGGCCGCGTGGCCATGGCCCTGCCCAAGGTCGAAACCTGGGGCGGCAGCGCGCTTCAGCTCCTGTTCCGGCTGTGGATGGCCAAGATTTTCTGGGATTCCGGCATGGTCAAGCTCAGCAGTTGGAGCACGACGGTAGCGTTGTTCAAGGACCTCTATCAGGTTCCCGTGCTGCCGCCGTCCTTGGCCGCCACGCTGGCGACGACGGTCGAGCTCGGCTGCCCAGCGCTGCTGCTGTTCGGGTTGGCGACGCGCCTCGCCGCGTTGCCGATGCTCGGCATGGCGCTGACGATCCAATTCCTGGTGCCCGACTTCTACCGCATCGAGCACTACTACTGGATGATGCTGCTGATCACCTTGATGGTGCGCGGCGGCGGCGTCTTCAGCCTCGACCACTGGGTCCGCAAGCACATCCACATCGCTGACAGGTAGGCTTCACCCGTCCTTCCGATCCGCGAGAACGGCGAGGAAGGCAGCGCCGAAGCGTTCGAGCTTCGCCTTGCCCACGCCGTGGACCTCGGCGAACTCGGCGAGAGTAACGGGTCGTCGCGACGCCATGTCGATCAGCGTCCGATCGGGGAAGATCACGAAGGCTGGAACGCCCATCGCCTTGGCGAGGCGCGTGCGCAGGGTTTTCAACCGGTCGAGCAATGGCTGGTCCGCCGCGGCCAGCGGCGCGACCTCCTTGCGGGACTTGCGCTTCCCCTTAGCCTCAGGCCCGACCTTCGCGGGCGGGCGCAGCGTCACCGTTTGGCGGCCGAACAGCACTTCGCGCCCCGCCGGCGTGATCGACCAGCGGCCGTGGCGAACGATGTCGAGCTCGACGAGGCCCGAGGCGTAGATCTGGCGCAGCACCGACCGCCACGCATCGGCGGGCATGTCCGCGCCCACCCCGAAGGTCGGCAGCGCATCGTGCCCGTATTTGGCGATGTTCGGGGTGCGATTGCCGAGCACCACGTCGATGAGGTGCTTAGCGCCGAACCGTTCCCCGGTCCGTGCGATCGCCGAGAGCAGTTTGCGCGCCTCGAGGGTTCCGTCGACCGTAACGACGCCGCCCTCGCACAGGTCGCAATTGCCGCACGGCGGCGCCGTCTCGCCGAAGTAGCGCAGCAGCGTCTGACGCCGGCAATGCGGCGCCTCGCACAGGGCGATCAGGGCGTCCAGCCGTCGGGTCTCGATCCGCTTGCGCTCCTCGGTCGCGTCGCGTTCGGCGATTTGGCGTCGGCGGAGCGCGATATCCGCCAGGCCATAGAGCGTGAGCGTGTCGGCGGCCAGGCCATCGCGCCCTGCCCGGCCAATTTCCTGGTAGTACGCCTCGATCGTCGCGGGCATGTCGGCGTGGCAGACGAAGCGGACGTCGGGCTTGTCGATCCCCATGCCGAATGCCACGGTCGCGGTCATGACGACGCCGTCATCCTGCTGGAAGGCGTCCTGATGCCGGCTGCGCGTGTCCGTGTCCATCCCGGCGTGGTAGGCCAGCGCCCGGTGCCCGGCGGCGCGGAGGTCGGCGGCCGTCTCCTCGGCGCCACGCCGCGAGGCGCAATAGACGATGCCGGACAAGCCGCGGTGGCGGGCAACGATGGCCTCGATCTGGCGGGCCCTGCCGTCCTTCGGCGCCATGGCGAGCCGAAGGTTCGGGCGGTCGAAGCCGTGGACGAAGATCTCGGGCGGCGCGGAGAACAGCCGGGCCGCGACGTCGTGGCGGGTGACGGCGTCGGCGGTCGCGGTGAAGGCGAGGGTCTGGCGGGCGCCCAGGGCATCGCGCACCGCGCCGAGCCCCAGGTAATCGGGCCGGAAATCGTGCCCCCATTGCGACACGCAGTGCGCCTCGTCGACCACCATGCAGTCGACGCGGGCGTCGCGCAGCTCGGCAAGGACTTCCGTCTTCGCCAGGCGCTCCGGCGCCGCGTAGAGCAGGCGCAGCCGCCGAGCGCGCGCGCCCTCCATCGCGGACCGGTTGTCGGCGGCGGTGTTGCCCGAGCTGAGCGACGCGGCCGCGATCCCCAGCACCCGGAGCTGCTTGACCTGGTCGCGCATCAGGGCGATCAGCGGCGAGACGACGAGCGTAAGGCTTCCGGCGACGAGGGCCGGAAGCTGGTAGCACAGCGACTTGCCGCTGCCCGTCGGCATCACCGCGAGCAGGTCGCGCCCGGCGACGGCGCTGGCGACGATCTGCTCCTGGCCTGGCCGGAAGTCGGGAAATCCGAACACCTCGCGCAGGAGGCGACGGGCCTCGGGCATGCCGGGGCTCATGGGAGCGGTGCCTTGGTCAGCGCCGCATGCGCGCCAAGCGCCGTTCGCGCGCGACGGCGAAGCGATCGAGCAGGCGCACGCCGAAGCCCGAGGCGCCCTTGGGCCCGAGCGCCGTCGCCTCGGGGAGCAGATCGACGCCCGCGATATCGAGATGGGCCCACGGCCGGCCGGCGGTGAACCGGGCGAGGAACTGGGCGGCGTGGGGCGCGTCGCCGTGCGCCTCGTCGGGCGCGACCTGGCGCACGTCGGCGATCGGCGACTTGAGGTTGTCGTCGTAGGCGGGGTGCAGCGGCATGCGCCACAGCCGCTCATCCTCGGCGGTGGCGGCGGCCAGCAGGTCCTTGGCCAGCGTGTCGTCGGTGGCGAACAGCCCGGCGTAGACCTGGCCGAGCCCGGCCGAGATCGAATAGGTCAGCGTGGCCAGGTCGACCATGGCGGCGGGATTGAAGGTCGTCGCCGTGTACCAGAGGGCATCCGCCAGCACGAGCCGGCCTTCCGCGTCGGTGTCGATGACCTCGACGGTCGTCCCGGCCATGGTGGTCAGCACGTCGCCCGGCCGGTACGACCGTTCCGACGGCATGTTCTCGGCCAGCCCGACGACACCGACCGCGTCGATGCGCGCCCGGCGCGCCGCCAGCGCCGACATCACCCCGACCACCGCCGCGCCGCCGGCCATGTCGCCCTTCATCAGCTCCATGCCCTGGGCCTTCTTGATGCTGATGCCCCCCGAATCGAAGGTCAGCCCCTTGCCGATGAAGGCGAGCGGCGGCCCGCCGCCGCCGGCGCCGTTCCAGCGCAGCACGAGCAGCCTGGGTTCGTTCACGCTGCCCTGGCCGACCGCGAGCAGCGCGCCCATGCCGAGCGCCCTGAGCCGCGGCACGTCCAGCGCCTCGAGGTCGACGCCCTGGGGGGTCAGCGCCTCGGCGGCGCGCGCGACGAAGTCCTCGGGGGTCAGGCGGTTGGCCGGTTCGTTGGCCAGATCGCGGGCGAGCAGCGCGCCCGTGACCGCCGGCTCCAGCGCCGCCCACGCCCGCCGCCCTGCGGCCCAGCGCGGACCGGTGACGACGATCTCGTCCACGGCGACCGGGTCCTCGGCGCGGGCGCGCGTGCGGTACGGGTCGAACCGGTAGGCGCCGAGCCGCGCCCCCTGGGCGAAGGCGCCGAGCGCGGCACCGCCGCCGTC